>CBDUVZ010000022.1:0-29618 GCA_965370805.1 uncultured bacterium
GTTGGTTACTTCGTGGTGTCTCAGGGTCTGCATTTCCCGGGAGTCGTCCGGGAACAGGTGATGGTATTCCAGGATGGTCCACTGGTCTGTGCCGAGTTCGAGGATTGTGCGGAGCCGGGCCGGTGTCGGCGTGGTGTCGTTGTATGCGGCAAAGGCAAACAGCCGGTACGGGTCGAATCCTTCGGCCGGGTTGTACCGGTCCCCGGTCACCCGCGCGAACCAGAACCCGGATTTCCGGGCAGCTTGTTCGACCCGGGCGTTCACTTTCGAGTACGGGTAGTGCAGGACGTTGGCCGTTGTCCCGGTCTTTCGGAGCAGGTCCCGCTTCGAGGTCCGGAACTCCTCGATGATGCTGTCTTCCGGCAACAGGTACAGGTCCGGTCGATGAGTGGCGCTGTGGCTCGCAATCGAGTGGCCGGCCTGTGCCAGTGCTTCGGCTTCGACCACTCCGAAACGCCGGGCCTTGAGCCCGCCCGGTTCCGCGTGTTCGGCTCCGCCTGCCTGCGGGTTGGTCCAGCTTGAAACCAGTCCGAACCCGGCTTTCAGTCCGTACTGGTTCAGGATCGGAGACCCGATTGAGTACTGGTGGAATGTGCCGTCATCGAACGTAATTGAGACCGCGCCCCGGGCGTCGCCGTGGAACCGGGCGAGCCGGACCGCGAAGCTGTCCGGTTCGGTCCAGGCCAGGGCGTGGTTCCGGCGTGCCGCACCGTGTTCCAGCACCGCCAGGGATTCGGCCATCAACCGGTAGCCGCGTTTGAGGCTTTCCCGGTATTCGGGGACGTCCCACTGGTCCCATGACCACCGGCGGCTGAACCTGACCAGGCCCGGCTGCATTCGAGGCAGGGCATCGGTGATTTCAATTCCATCCGGGTCACGGCGGTAGCGGAGGACCGCGATTGAGAACCCGTCGGTCTTGACCGCGTCGAGTTCGGGCGTGTCCGGGTCGTCCTGCAGCACCATTGCCGAGGACGGGTCGGTCGTGTTCAGGCAGCCCCAGGGCAGTCGTACTTCGAGCACCGAATCCCGAATGAACCAGTCACCGAGCGAGGTTGAGTCCGACCGGCCGAACCGCAGTTTCCCGTACCCGGTGACGTATTCGGGCAGGATGGTGCCGTCCGGGGTGACGCGCTGCCGGTTGGCCAGCAACCGTTCGGGAATGAACACCCCGGTCGAGTCGGGTTCGGTCCGGTACGCGGGCCGGTAGTCCCAGTAGGGGTTGGAGAACAGTTCGTAGGGCTTGTTCACCATCACTTCGGCCCGGCCGGTGTCCGTGAAGTGGACCAGGAACTCGACGCCGTGGCTGGTTCTGACGTCGAGCAGGTCGAGCCGGAAGGCCCCGGCTTTCGGGTCATAGGTGTCGATTGCCAGCACCAGGTTCAGGGAATCAAGGTCAACCGGACCGGCGAAGTCGATTCGGCAGTACAGGTACGCGGGGTCGGCGTCGAGCCAGACCCGGCCCAGGTTGCCTGAACCGGTCAGGATCGGTGAGCCGGTCCAGTCGTCCGGGTTCCCGTCGACCGTGACGTTCTCCGGTCCGAACTTCACCAACCCGTAGCACTGTTCCGGGTCCTGGACGTTGTGCCAGAACCGGTTGCGTTCCCTGGGGTTCTCGAACTCCTGGACCAGCCAGTTGTGCTTGAACCATTCGTCGAGCCAGGCGAACAGCAGGCCGCCGGCGCAGCCTTCGTCGTAGATGTCCTGGAACTGCCGGACGTTCCAGTTGGCCTGTTCGATTTCGGTGTGCCCGCCCTGGGACCAGCCGAACGGGCTGTGATGCGAGTTTCCGCGTGAACTCGGCACCCCGAACTCGGCAATCAGGAGCGGCATTCCGTGGTGAAGACCCCGGAGCCGGTGCAGATACCCGGCGTAGTTGTCCGGCCCGGCCCGGCCTTCGTACTCCCGGTATTCGGGTTCGTGCCCGACGAAGTCCGGGTAGTAGGGGTAGGCGTGGTAGGCCGCGAAGAACCCGGCCCGGTTCAACGGGGTTGTCTGAATCCGCATCGCGTCAAGGGTCACCAGGTCGTTGTCGTACTCCCGGATGTGTTCGCCCTCGACGAACTCGGTCGAGTGGTGCATCGGGTCGAGCGGCAGCCAGTTGACGAATGCGACCGGGTGCTGGGTTTCGTACTCCGCGGTTTCGTACCGCACCAGGAAGTCCAGGATGCGGGCCAGCCATACTTCGGTCGGGCTGCCCGAGGGCACGGTGAAGAAGTCCCCGTCGTAGGAGTCGAGCATCCGGTTCAGCGAGTCGTTGCCCTGGACCAGGTAGGGTTCCCATTCGCGGCCGTAGATGTACCCGATGGTGAATCCGGAAACGTCGGCGCTGTAAGTTCCGGCCGCGTGGCCGGGCCTGGGTTCCAGGATTGCCCGGCCGTGGATGACGTCCACCGCCCGCCTGATTTCCCGTTTGCGTTCGAGCATGAACCGGGCGTCGAAGAAGTCCTCGCTGTCCGGCACCGGTGACCAGATGCCCTGGAACAGGTAGACCGGGTGGCCGGAATAGAGGAAGTTATGCCGGGCCAGGGCCTGGTAGAATTCGGGCGGCAGGATGGTGTACACGCGGACCGCATTGAACCCGGCCTGGCCCATCTGTTTGAGCCAGCGGGCATAGTCCTCGCGCGTGGCGACGAAATCGGAAGGGTATCGACCCGGCAGGGCCGCGCCGAGGTTCACGCCCTTGACAAAGAACCGGCGCCAGGTCCGGGATTCCTCGCCGGTCCGGCTTCGCCGCGCGACCATGGCTTCGAATTCGTCCGCCCCGGCCCGGAACGGCAGGCTCGCCTGCCGGGCCCGGTCTTCGAGGATCCCGCGCGGCAGCGCGACGTCGATTTCCTCGGGCACGAGCAGTTCCACTTCTCTCACCTTCGGCGCGAGGTACTTCTGCTGGAGCCGGACCAGGAAGTAGGCAAGGGACCCGACTACGGCCAGCAACCCGAAGATGACGAAGTACTTGCCCCGCATTGCCGGTTACCGGATCGGGAATACCCTTGTCACGCCGACGCGCGCGCCGGCGTTCAGGTACTGCGTGCTGTTCTGAACGAAGTCCCCGGCCGCGGTCACGGTCAGTTCGTCATTCAGGTCAACGCCGAACTCGACGTTGGCGCGGATGGTCTGGACCCCCTCGGTGCTCAGCCCGACGTGCAGCTCCCCGGTTCCGTAGAACCGGCCGACCTGTTTGAACCCGGTCAGGCCGAGGGTGTGGGAATGGAGACCAAGGGGCGAGTAGTACCGGGCCGACTGCTCGCGGAACGAGTCGAACGAGTAGCCGTAGGCCAGGGAGATTGACGGGTCGGCCCAGATTTCCCAGGATACGTCACCGCCGGCCGACACCTTCGTGTTTTCCGGTTCGTCCCGAACCGCAAGCCAGGCAGTCCTGCCCGAGAAGCTGATTTCGTCAAACGGTCTCAACCGCAGCCCGGTCGAGTAGTCGTACGCGGTCAGCCGGGAGCCGGGTTCGAAGAGAACCTTGCCCGCGGTCCCGGTCCAGGTCAGGATGCCCAGTTCCAGGCGGATCGTTCCGCCCCAGTCGGGCAGCCACGCGGAGAGCAGGTCCGGCCTCACCCTGCCGGAAACGGTCAAAGACCGCCACGGCCGGTAGTCCAGTCCGAACCCGGTCAGGAGGTAGCTTTCGTGCAGTTCTCCCCGGGCGTTGTCCGAGTACTGCATCCGGATTGAGGGCCGCAGGTAGTCGCCCAGCCATTGCTCGGCGTCGAGCCGGGTGTCAACGTAATTGCCCTGGGTGCCGTCATCATCTTCGGCCCGGTATCCGACCCCGGCTTCGATGCTCAGGCCCAGTTCCCGGTTCAGCCGGGCGAGCGCGTCCCCGGGTTCGCTCCAGTCCGGGTCCAGTTCCGCTGCGCGTCGGCAGGCGTTGCGGGCCCGGACCATGAACCCGCTCCATTCGTGCGCCTGGCTGAGTCCGAACCAGGCCGCGGCGTTGTCCGGCTCGCGCCCGACGACGTCTTCATACACGGCGATGCTCTGCGCGTACCGGCCGGCCCATTTCAGGGCCTGGGCACGGCCCATAGGGGCTTCGGTTGATTGCGGCCGGAGGTCTTCGGCCTGCGCGTAGGCGGCCAGTGCATCGTCGAACCGGTCCTGCCACGACCTGACCCGGCCAATTCCGAGCTGGGCCTCGAACTGCTCGTTGGTTCCCGGCCTGACCTGTTCCCAGGTCGCGACCGCGTCATCGAGCCGTTCCATCCAGGACAGGGTTATCGCCTTGCCGAGCCGGGCGTCATCGTCGTCCGGGGCTTCCGCGAGCAACCGGTCGTACAGCTCAAGCGCCGCGTCCGGCTCGCCCGCATTGCGCAGGGCCAGGGCCAGGGCCTTGCGCAGGTCACGGTCCCCGGGGAACGCTTCAAGCCCGGTCCGGGCCACGACTACCGCGTCGCCGGCCCGGCCCTGTGCGACCAGGTCGTGAACCGTCCCGATTGTCGCTCCGGACTGGCCGAGCAGCAGCATTATCAGCAGCAGTATCATTGAGTCTCCTTTCCGAACCCGGTCCGGCGGAACTTGTACCAGTCCTTGCTGCCGCGCATCCAGTCCCACGTTCCCCACAACTGGAACGCGAACCGGACCGGCGCGTACACAAGGCTGGTCAGCACCGAGTATACCAGCAGTTTGAGCCAGGCCCGGAAGTTGTGGTAGCGCATCGCTTCGATGTTCACCTTTGACATGTGGGCAAATCGGTTTTCCACCGCCACGGTCACGAGCGCGGTCACCAGGGTCGAGACAAACAGTACCAGCAGGCCGAGCAGTACCAGCCAGAACCGGTCCACCAGCCCGAGCAGTGCCAGCGCGACCACGAGTCCGAGCGAGAGCAGTTTCACCAGCGGGGACAGGGCTTCAAACACGAGGTAGTACGGCGCCGCAAACAGCCCGATCCGGCCGTAGCGTGGTTCGAACAGCATCTCCCGGTGCAGGAAGAGCGATTCCAGCAGCCCTCGTTGCCAGCGGTTGCGCTGCCGGCCGAGGTCTCCGATGTGTTGCGGCACTTCGGTCCAGGCCACCGGGTGCGCGTCGAAGACCACTCGGCGCTTGAGCCCGTTCTCGGCAATGTAGCGGTGCAGCCGGATGATAACCTCCATGTCTTCGCATACCGTGGCCCGGCCGCGGCTGCCGACGATTCCGCGAACGTACGGGTGGTGGTTGGTCGGGGTCAGGAAACCGCCGGCCCGGGTCAGCAGTTCCCGGTCGAACATCGTGAACGCACCCGAGAGAACCAGCAGGCAGTTCATCTGCGAAAGCCCGACCCGGCCGACGGTGTAGGAAACAAGGTACTCCACCAACTGGTACATCACCAGTGCGCGCTTCGGCAGATCGGCCGATACCAACCGACCGCGTTCGATGTGCGCCCCGTTGGCCACGGTCAGCAGCCCGCCCGCGGCAGCGACCCGATGGTCCCGGAATCTCAGCGCCAGCCGACGCAGCGCGGCCGGGTCCAGGATCGTATCCGCGTCAATCGTCACCACCAGCGGGTGACTTGCCAGGTTCATCCCCACGTTGAGCGAATCGGCCTTGCCCGAGTTCGCCTTGTCAACCACCAGCAGGTTTGAGTGTTCACGCGAGCGCTTGATGCTCCTGACGTCGGTGGTGCCGAACCGGTCTTCGTATTCGACGTCGGCCGGTTCGAGCCCGAATCCCCGCGTCAGTCGGTCCATGGTCGTGTCGGTTGACCCGTCATTGATGACGACCAGTTCGTATTCCGGGTAGTCAAGCCTGAGCAGGGCCTGGAGACTCTCGTCGATTGTTTCCGCTTCGTTGTAGGCCGGCACGAGAATCGATATCCCGGGTTCCGATTCCAGAGGTGGTTCCTGCCGCGTGTTGCGCGACCGGACGAACCCGACCAGAAACAGAATCAGCAGTACGAAGTTAGCCAGTCCGTACCCGGCGAAGTAGATGGCCAGGACGCCGGCGGCGAAGCGCAACGCCATCGAGCTACTGGGCGTTGTCCACGTAGAATGTGATTACCGGGCTCAGCTTGCGGTTCCCGGCCAGGTCCCAGGCTCGGGCGTACAGGGTGTGGTTGCCGTTGTTCGCTTCCCGGCTGTCCCAGTCGAACCGGTAGGGGTCTGAACTCACGGTCCGGAGCGAATCGCCGTCCAGGTAGAACACGACCCGGGCAATGCCGTTCCGGTCCCAGGCTGCAGCCTCGATTGCCACGGTGTCGCTGACCGTTGACCATGCGGCCGGCCGCACCAGCTCCACGGTCGGCGGTTCGGAGTCGGAGGTGTCGGCCACGGTGACGTAGACCAGCCTCGAAACACCCATGTTCCCGGCCAGGTCGTACGCCCGGCAGAACAGTGAGTGGTTGCCCCTTTCCGCTTCGGTGGGAGTCCAGTCCGCCCGGTACGGCGCGGCGGTGGCGGAAGCCAGTGAGTCGCCGTCGAGTACGAAGACCACCCTGCTGACCGCATCGTCGTCGTCGGCTTCGGCTTTGAGCGTGACCGGGCCGGCAATCACCTGCCACTCCGCGGGCGCGGTCAGGACCACGACCGGCGCCAGGGTGTCGGCGTCCTGATACACGGTCACAACAATCGGCTCGGTCCGGGCGAAGTTCCCGGCAGCGTCGGTCGCGTGCACGTAGAGCGTGTGGTTGCCGGTTGCGGCCGGGGTCCAGACCACCTGGTACGGGGCTTCAGTCCGGGCCCCGACCGTGTCGCCGTCGGCGAAGAAGATAACCTGCTCGACCCCGGTCGCGTCGTGGGCTTCGGCTTTGAGCGTCGTTGTTTCCAGTGTCAGCGCGGCCCACGGCGCCGGGTACACCAGGTCCAGGTCCGGCGCGGCGCTGTCATCTACCAGGCTGCACGCGAGCAGGACCAGGACCGACAGGACTGCTGCGGAACGTACGTGTTTCATCAGTATGTCACTTCAACCTCTCCGACCCGGTCCAGTTCGAACACCAGGTACAGGAACTCCCCGTCCTCTTCATTGCGGGTCAATTGCTTCACCGAAACGCCGGTCGCTTTCACCCGGGCTCGGGTATCGCGGACCGGGATTCGGAACGTCAATCCGGGCACCGGGTCCGGGTTGTGATTCACCAGATGCAGCCGGGTTCGACGAAGGTCGCCACTGAGCCGGATTTCCACATTCTCCAGGGTACGCCACCAGTCGTGGATTCCGTTCAGGTCGCTGACCCACGCGTCCGGTTCCAGATCCTTGAGGAACGAAATCACGGGTTCGAGCGTGACGTCCGAGTGGCCCATGTACATCGGGTGGCCCATCATCACCATCATTCCCCGGCCGGGTCGGATGATCTCCTGCCACACGGCATCCAGCCCGGCCCGGAACATCCGGGCGTCGGTTCGCTGCCTTTCTTCCGGATACGGCGTGTGTTTCACCCCGTCACCGTAGAACGGCCAGTCCGACAGGACCGGCGAAAGCTCAAGCACGTCGGTGGTCAGGCAGTAACAGCCCGGCTTGAATACCGGCAGGTTGTAGGGGAACAGCGCACCCGCGTATCCCTGCCGGTGGTCGATGCGGATTGACGATTCCACCCGGTACCCGCGATTGGACAGGACGAACATCCCGGCAGGGCTCGGGCTTACGTACGGATAGCGAAACATGCCGGTCCGGCCGATCCATGATTCGGCCCGGGCAATCTCCCAGTCGGTCTGTGTGTAGTCGATGCGGTCGAAGAACGGATGAGTCTGACTGTGATTCGCAAGCCGGACCCGGGAGTCGGCGCGCACGAACGCGAGCACGTCCTGCGGAATCTCGCCGCATACGAACAGGTCGATTGACTTCACCCGCGGGATCCCGAACAGGCGCACCAGGGTCCGCTCGAACTCGGCGAGATCGCCGCCGTCGTCCATGGTCACCGCGACCGCGGCCCGGGCCGCGTCCGGCCAGGGGTTCAGGTGCACCGGCGGCGCGCCGTCGAACGCCAGTTCGAATACCTGTTCGTAGAACTCCACGATTCCCGGTACGTCGCCCCGGCCCCCGGCAATCGAAGGATGCAGGATTCCGAACGCCGACACGTACACTCCATGGCCTTGTCCGAACCGATTCACCGTTACCCCGGGCACCGAATCTCCGCCCTTGCGCCAGCAGGCCTGCACCTCGACCGAACCGCTCAGGACCAGGTCCGGGACCAGAATCCACTCGTCCGCAAGCCGAGGTACGAGTTCGATTCCGTAACCCAGGACCAGGTCGGCATCGGCCACCCGCGTCAGCCGATACCCGGTCATGTTGCGCTCCGCCAGCCGGTATCCGAAAACCCGGGCCAGGGGCCATTCCACTTCGTCCAGCAGTCCGTCGGAGACCACCCGGTCTTCGCCGGCGATTGTGTTCCGGCCCACGTTTTCGCCGGCGATGAGAATTCCGCCCTGTTCGACCCAGTCGGCCAAGTTGGCAAGCATCGTCTCGTCCATGTACGCGAGCGAGAAGATCCGGTCGCCATCGTGATATCCGTATACGGTCGGGGCGATGATGATGCGGTACCGGGCGAGCCGCTCCGGTTCAAGCAGGAACGACTTGTTCCCGATCCAGGTCTGGGCCCCGAGCCGGTTGAACGTCTCCATGGCGACGTTGGCGCCCGCGGGCAGGGTCCCGGACCCGTCGGTCCCGGTGGTCAGAATCAGGACCCGGGGAAACAGCAGCCCGGACCCGGAACCAGAACTCCTCCGGCCGCAACCTGAAGAAATCAGCAGTGCCGCGGCCAGGACTGCACACACGCGGACGGTTTTCCTCAATGACAACAGAACCTCCATATGAGTGAGCTCACAAAGACATCTATTCAGATAAAGACCCGGATTCGATCGTTTTCCTGCTCAGAATCCCGGGATTCGGCCTTTCTGAAGCGGTCTGCGGGAAGGATGGGTCCAAAATCACAATCAAGGCTACCAAAGCTCAGTCTGCCGGTCAACACAACCAACGCCTGACGCACTACGCTTGACGCTTCACGCCTTGCGCTTTACGCCTGATGCTTCAGCGTTGAGTATGGAGCGTTGTGCGTCAAGCATCCTGAGCGTTATCCGTGTGTGTGAGTTACGGTTTCAGGAACCTGCCGTTCCGGTGAATCGGCTTGCCGTCGCCGTAGACAGTGAAGTCCTTGCGGGTGTCGCAGACCATGTCCCAGTGCAGGCCGGATTTGTTCTTCCCGCCGCTCTCGGGCAGGGACGCGCCGACCGCGATGTGCATCGTGCCGCCAATCTTCTCGTCGAAGAGGATATTGCGGGTGAACTGCTTGATGCCGTAATTGGTGCCGAACGCAAGCTCGCCGACAAAACGCGCGCCTTTGTCCGAGTCGAGCATGGCATGGAGATAATCCTCGCCTTTGTCCGCTTTCGCGTCCACAACCTTGCCTTTCTTGAACACGAGCCGGACGTTCTCGACCGCGCGGCCGCCGTAGACCGCGGGGAAGGAATAGCGGATATGACCTTCGGCCGAATTCTCAACCGGGCCGGTGAACACCTCGCCGTCCGGGAAGTTCTCGTGGCCGTCGCAGTTGATCCACTTGCGGCCGGCAACGTTGAAGCTCAGGTCGGTATCCGGGCCGGCGATGCGGATGGTCTTGAGCCGACCGAGGAAACGACAGATACGGGCCTGTCGCTTCGATACTTTCTTCCATTCCGCGACCGGGTCCTGCTTGTGGAGCAGGCCGGCGCGGAACACGAAATCCTCATACTCGGACAGGGACCGGTCCGCGTCCTGGGCCGCGGCATGGGTCGGGAACTGGGTACCGCACCAGTGCAGGCTGCCGGTCGATATCCGCTTGAGCATCCGGTCCATCAGCGGCTTCCGGGCGGCGCGGGACAGGGCGATGCGCTTCGGGTCAACGCCAGTCATTTCGCGGGTGTTCCAGCCGCCCCAGAACGACACCCAGCAGTCGGTCTTCTCGAACTCCTGCTTGACGAGCGGCGAGATGTAGGTGAGCTGGGCCTTCGTGGCGTGGGTGAAGAACAGGCGGCTGGTTTCGGGCAGGCCGACGCGCAGGTAGGGCAGGCCGCCGGCCTTGAGCGTTTCGACGTAGACCGCTTTGATCAATCCTTCGGCCAGGGCGGATCCTTCGATGCGTGTGACGTCGCCTTTCTTCACACCCATGCTGTAGCGGACGAGGACGCGGGCGAGTTTCTCGATTCTCGGGTCAGTCATCATGAACCTCCAGAAGAAAAAAACACAAAGGCACCAAGAACACAAAGTATCCGGAATTGGTGAAAGCCCGGCATTTTCCTGCTTCGTGCTCTTTGTGTCTTCGTGGTTCATTTCTCATATCTTGAACCTGCCGTCTTCGTAGATCAGTTTTCCGTCGGCCCAGGCTTTGCCGGGCTTCATGCTCCTTATCATATCCCAATGAATGGCGGACTTGTTGCGGCTGCCGGAGTCCGGGTATCCGGCCCCGACTGCGAGGTGAATTGTTCCGCCGATTTTCTCGTCGAAGAGGATATTGCCGGTCGGCCGGGTGATACCGTAGTTGAGCCCGAACGCAACTTCGCCGAGGGTGCGGGACCCCTCGTCGGCGTCGAGCTGGCTGAGCAGGAACTCCTCGCCCCGTTCGGCCCGGGCGGAGACGACTTTGCCGTCCTTGAACTCGATATCAATACCCTCGACCGGGTGGCCCTGGTAAACGGTCGGCACATCGTAGCGGATACGTCCGTTGACCGAGTCTTCAACCGGGGCGGAGAAAACCTCGCCCGAAGGGAAATTCGCCTTGCCGTCGGAATTAATCCACTTCCTGCCCTTGACCGACATGGTGATATCCGTGTCCGGGGCTTCGAACCGGAGTTCGGAAACGGTGTCGAGGAAGTCGACGTACTGCTGCTGTTCCGCTGAGACTTTCCGCCAGGCGGCAATCGGGTCCGGTTCGTGAATCAGGCAGGCGTGAAACACGAACTCCTCATACTCGGTAAGCGACATCCCGGCAAGTTGGGCCGACGCGTTGGTCGGGTACTGAGTGAGGCAGGACTTGAGTTCGCCTTTCGCTCTGCGCTCCATCAACCGCTCGAACACCGGGCGGGCAGCACGGCGGGTAAGCGCGGGTTTCTTCGGGTCGACGCCGGCGAGCGCGGTCAGGTTCTCGGCGGCGCGGACGTAGAGCCGGGCCGCAATCCGGTCAACCTCGAACAGCGCAGTCTCGGGAAGGTAAGCAATCTGCTCGTCGGTGCCTTCAGCGTACAGGATTTCGGTCAACTCCGGGTACACGGTACGCACGAAAGGATGGGCGCCGGCCTGGAGCGCACGGCGGTAGACCGCACGGAGCAACGGCATCCCGGCCGGTTCGCCCTGCAGGCGAGTCAGGTCCCCGGGCCGGAGCGCCAGGCTGTAGTCGACGATGACCGCAGCCATCCTGTCAATCCGCGGGTCGGTCATGGTTCCTCCTCAGGCAGTATCACTCAGCCGATGTCGCGTCGGCGGGCGGCAACGAAGCCGATGAGACTCGCGGTCACCACGAGCACGCCGATGGCGAACAACAGTGTACGGTTGGCCGCGATGCGAGTCAACTGGCCGATTGCCAGGGCGGTGAGTCCGAAAGCAAGGTGCATCACCCATTCGCGATTCGAGAAAACCCGACCGCGCATCGCCGCGGGCACCGATTCGTGGAGCAGCGTGTCCATGGCGATATAGACCGGCGACAGGGCACAACCGGCGACGAAGACGACCGCGGCGACCTGGACCGGCGATTCAATCCGGGCCAGGACCACAATGCACAGGCCGATGACGAGGTACGCGGCGAGAATCACGCTGTGCCGGGGCAGTCGGCGGCCGACCGCACCGTAGGCGAGCGCGGACAGGAGCAGACCGACCGAGCCGACACCCGCGATGATGCCGACCCCGCGCGTGCCGAGTTCGAAACCGGCGCCTTGAATCAACGGCACGTAGAGAATCAGGAACCCGGCCCCGGCCACGACCAACGCGATGGTCGAGCAGTAAACGAAGAGCACCGCCGGTGTGCGGATTGCGAGTCTCCACCCGTCGGCCAAGTCGCGGAAGAAACAGGTAAGTCGGGCGCGGATGGATTTCCGAATCTGTGTCCATCTGTGTTCATCCGTGGTTTGTACGGTCCGCTCAGCGGCCGGCAGCGCGCGCTCCAATCCGCGATAGATCAGCAGCAGCCCGACGACCGACACGACGTAAGTGACCGCGTCGAGATAGAAACCCGCGGTCCAGGAAGGACGGATGCCGAGTCGGTGCCAGCCGGCCCAGTCGACGATGAAGCCGCCGGCGACCATGCCGCCGAGGGTGGCGACGCGGCCGGTGAAGTTCGTCAGCGAATTGGCGGCGAGCAGATTGCCGCGGTTGCGGTCGGGCCCGGCATCGACCAGTCCCGGCAGAATCGACAGGCGGGCGGTGTTGAAGAACAGTCCGCAAAGGAACACGGCAAAGGCGACGGTGAGGGCGAGCGGCAGGCTTGACAGCCGGAGCGCGACCATCGGCAGCGCAAGCACGAGCAGGACGCGGGCGGCGTCGCAGGCAATCATCATCCGGCCCCGGTCGGAGCGGTCGATGAGCACGCCGGCGACCGGCGCGAACAGCACGGTCGGCAGGGCCGCGACTACGGACAGGGCCGCGATTGCACGGCTCGAATCGATGCCGGTCCGGCCCGCAAACCAGGCGCAGAGCGCGAGCAGCGCCATGTAGTCGAGCTTGTCGCCGAACAGGGAAACCGACTGGGTGGCGGCAAAGACCAGGAACCGCGGCTTACGCAGTACGGCCCGCAGCCCGGTTGGATTTCCGGTAATGCCGAATGCCGAATGCCGATTTCCGAATTCGCACTTCTGCATATCCTCTGGATTCGACATTCGATACTCGACATTCTTCATTCCTCAGCGGCCGTAGCGCGGGCAGGGGAAACGGTCAAGCAGTTCGCGGTACAGGCTCTCGACCCGGTCGGTGATGTGCGGCCACGAATAGGTGAGCGCCTTGGCGCGGCCCGCTTTGCCCATGCGGGCGCGCCGGTCCGGGTCCTTGAGCAGGCGGACGATTGCGGCCGCGATGTCGCCCAGGTCACGGGGCTCGACCAGCAGTCCTTCGTTGTTCTCGGTGCCCATTACCTGGCGGTAGCCGTCGATATCGGAGGCGACGACCGGCCGCCCGGTTGCCATCGATTCGAGCAGGACGATGCCGAAGCTCTCGTTGCCGATTGCGGGCGAGCAGTAAACGTCGCAACTCGCGTAGTACCGGGGTCGTTCCTCGCTCGGTATCAGCCCGGCCCAGTGGACGTGGTCGGTCAGCTCCTTGTCGAGGTACTGCTTGTAGGAATAGCCGAACAGACCGGTTCCGACGATGACAAGCTGGACGTCGGGTACCGCCCGGACGATTTCGGGCATCGCCATCAGCAGGTACTTCAGGCCCTTGCGGGGTTCGAACCGGCCGAGGAAAAGAATCTTCGGCCGGCCATTGTCGAACTGCGGCATCGGCTTCGCGTCCGGTTGGAAGAAATTGACGTCAATGGCGTTGGGGATAATCCGGTAGTCGCCGTGGAAATAGCGTCCGGTCGAGTCGCGCGCCCGTTCCGATACCGCCACCAGGCCGTGGATCATCTTGAAGTAGGGCTGGATCAATGGTTTGAGCACGGCGTAGGCGAGGCTCTTCTCGAAGTCGGCGTGGAAAGTGAACACGTTGATTGCACGCGAGGCACGCAGGGATACAATCGGCAGCGACGGACCGAGCGTGCCGTGGATGTGGACGATATCGAACCGATTCCGGTCGAAGTACTTCTTTACCTGGTGGGTCGGACGCCAGGCGGTCGGGACCCGGGCGAAAGACTTGTTGGTCCGGATGATGAGGCCGCGGCCGACCCGGAACACGTGCTCTTCGTCCGGAACCTCACGCAGGGTTTCAACCGTCTTGCCGCCGAAAGTCGATGTCAGGACCTTGACAGTGTGACCGCGCCGACGCAACTCGGTCGAGAGGTAGTGGACATGGTCCGGAATGCCCCCGATGTACGGGTAGTAGTTGTCGGTCACCATGCATATCTTCAGACGCTCCGCTCGGCGGCCCAACTGGTCTTCCTATACCATTTCCAGCCAGCGGCCCTTCTTCAGTCGCTTCGCCTTCCGGTAAATCCTGTCTGCGGTAGTCAGGTCCTGGACGCCCAGACCGGTCGAATCATAAACCGTGATATCGTCGTTCTTCACGCGGCCCTTCTGCCGGCCGGCCACTACCTTGCCGATTTCGGCGGCAATCTGACGCCGGGTGATGACCTTCCGGGCCAGCGGCACGTTGATCTCGCCGGAATGGCTCGCCTGCTCCCAGTCGTCAATCACGATCCGGCCCTTCTTCAGCAACTGCGGGTCGAGTTCCTGCTTGCCCGGCGCGTCGGCGCCCATCGCGTTGATATGGCAGCCCGCTTTGACCCAGTTGGCCTTGACAATCGGCTTGCGCACCGGGGTTATGGTCGAGATCACATCGGCATCCGCTACACAATCCTGCACCGACTTCGCAACGTAGAACTTGACGCCTGCGTACTTGCGCCGGTAGCGGCGGACGAAAGCCTGGGCCACAGGTTTGCTGATATCGAAAGCCCTGACCATTTCGATCTTCCGGACTCTCATAATCGCTTCGAGCTGGGTGTCGGCCTGTGCCCCGGCGCCAACCAGCGCCAGCACCTTCGCGTTCTTCCGGGCGAGGTACTTGGTGGCCACCCCGGCCGCCGCGCCGGTACGCATCGTCGTAATCCAGGTCGCATCCATCACCGCCCGGGGGAAGCCGGTGCGCGGGTCAATCAGCACGTACGTTCCCATCACCGAGAGCATTCCTCTCCGGGTGTTGTTCGGATGGACATTCACGACTTTTACCCCGGAGATATTCATCGGCGGGATGTACGACGGCATCACGCGGATGTCACCGTTGTGTTTGGGGTAGAACAGGTAGACCTTGCACGGCATGTCCACTTCGCCTTTGCCGAAATGGCGGAAAGCGGTCTCCACCGCCTTCAGCGTGTCGTCCATGGTCAGAATCCTCTTCACCTGGCTCATACCGAGGAACAGCGTTTTCATAATCGCCTCCTTTGATTCCGCAGCCGTTTCCGGCCGGACTCAATCGGCCAGCCGGCCGACGGCTTCTTCCAACTCTCCGGCGGCTGCCGGACCAACCGCGCCGGCACTGTAGCCGCCCGCGCTGAAAAGAACGTCAACCAGCCCGTTCACTTCGTCCAGTTCGAGCCTGTCGTAGGCGGCCAGGGTCTCATCAGCCGTCAGCAACCGACCCAGCAGGTGGTGAGTCCGGACCAACCGCATCATCCGGTTCGTCGTGCTCTCCATTCCAAGGAGAACCGAACTCCGGACCATGGTGCGCGCCCGTTCAAACTCCTCACTGCTCAACTTCTCCCGGCGCAGCCGGACAAGCTCTTCACCCAATGCCGTCATGCACCGGTCCAGCTTGCGGTGGTCGGTAACGAAGCAGACTCCCGCGAGTCCGGAATCCCCGTACAGGTCCGCAAAGCTGGACACCGAATATACCAGACCCTCGTCCTCACGCAAGCGATGAAACAGCCGGGAGGACATGCCGCCGCCGAACGCCGTGTTCAGGACCGCCAGCGCGTAACGCCGGTCATCCGGAAACGGAAACGCCGGCCGGGCAAAACAGAGGAAGACCTGGGACAGATCCTTCCTGGTCTCGGAGAGGACCCGGGGCCTGGCGGCACTCGCCGGCCTGCGCGGGACGCGGCCGCGGTCCTCCCAGTCCTGCAGCACGTCGGCCAGCTCCGCGGCAAGCTCCTCGTGCCGGACGTCGCCGGTTGCGACCACCACCCCGGACCCGGAATGATACCGCTCGCGATAGAGCCGTGCGAGCATGTCGGCATCGATCGCCTCGACCGCGTCGAGCAGGCCGACAACCGGCACGCCGAGCGGGTGGTCGCCGTAGGACGCCTGCAACATCAGGTTGGTTGAGCGGGAATCCGGGTCTTCCTGCGCGGTCCGGATCTCCTCGGCGATGACCCCTTTCTCCTTGGCGAGTTCGTCCGGGTCGAACGCCGGGGCTCGGAGCATGCCGGCCAGCAGCCGGGTCACCGGCAACTGCTGCTCGCCGGGAAACCTGCCGTAGAAACAGGTCATTTCCTTGTCGGTAAACGCGTTCAACTCCGCGCCGAGCGACTCGGCGGCGATGCTGATTGCTTTCGCGTCCTGCTCCGGGGTTCCCTTGAAGACCATGTGCTCGACCAGGTGAGCCAGGCCGGCGCGACTCGCGGGGTCATCGCGGCCGCCCAGTCCGAAAGCAAACCCGAGCGCTACCGACCTGACGTACGGCAACCGCTCGCTGATGAAAAGGAAACCGCCGGGAAGGACGGTTGTGCGGATATGATTGCCTGCCGGGGCGGCACGGTCGGCGTCCACAGCCCCGGCAGGCACTTTATCTTCTGCTTAGTGGCGTCTCGGCGGCCGCCCACGGTCGCGGGAGGAAGGTCTGCCTCGGTCGTGACCGCCGCGCGGCGGACCACGGCGCTCCGGTCGCTTCGCAATCCCGTCGTCGTCCGACGGCGGAATCTCACCCCGCTCTTCCATCGCCTTGCGCCGCGACAGGTTCACCCGGCCGAGGTCGTCGACTTCGACCACTTTGACCCAGATTCTGTCCCCGACTTTGACCACGTCCTCCACCGAACGGACCCGCTCGGGCGCAAGCTGGGAGATGTGCACCATCCCTTCCTTGCCGGGCAGGACCTCGACAAACGCGCCGAAGCTCATGATCCGCTTCACTTCGCCTTCGTACATCTGGCCGACTTCCACTTCCGCGACGAGCAGTTCGACCCACTCCTTCGCTTTACGCAGGGCGTCGGCTTTGTTCGATGCGATAGTGACCGTGCCGTCGTCTTCGATGTCGATCTTGGCGCCGGTCTCCTCGGTAATCTTGCGGATGGTCTTGCCGCCCGGGCCGATGACCGTGCCGATCTTCTCCTTATCGATGACAATCGACTCGATGCGCGGCGCGTACTCGGACAACTCGGGCCGCGGCTTGTCGATTGCCTTGTCCATGACGTCGAGGATTCCCATCCGCGCTTCGGTGGCCTGGAGAGCCGCTTCACGCAGCAGTGACCAGGGAACCCCGGGCAGCTTGAGGTCAAGCTGGATTCCGGTAATCCCGTTGCGGGTGCCGGCGACTTTGAAGTCCATATCGCCGTAGTGGTCCTCGGCCCCGAGGATATCGGTGAGTATCCTGTACTTGTCGCCGTCTTTGACCAGGCCCATCGCCACGCCGGCGACCGCGGCCTTCACCGGCACGCCCGCGTCCATCATCGCCAGCGACCCGGCGCAGACCGAAGCCATCGACGAGGAACCGTTCGATTCCATGATATTGGTGACAAGCCGCACCGTGTACGGGAAGTTCTCCTCGGACGGCACGACCGCTTCGAGCGAACCCTCGGCAAGATTGCCGTGGCCGATTTCCCGCCGACCCGGGCCGCGCAGGAACCGGACTTCGCCGACCGAGAAAGGCGGGAAGTTGTAGTGCAGCATGAACCGCTTCCGCTTCTCCTCTTCCAGTTCGACGTCGTCAATGACCTGCTCGTCGGATTTGGTGCCGAGCGTAGTTGCGGCCATCGCCTGGGTCTGACCCCGGGTGAACAGGGCCGAGCCGTGGGTGCGGGGAAGAATCCCGACTTCGCACTCAATCGGCCTCACCGCATTCAGCGGGCGGCCGTCCAGCCGCTGGTCATTCTCCAGAATCCGACGCCGGATGTCGGCCTTGACCAGACCGTCAAGCACCTCGGCAATCTGCTTCTCGGAATCCGGGAACTGCTCCGCCAGATCCTCGACCAGCGAGCGCTTGAATTCGGCGACCGCGTCGTTACGGTCGAGCTTGTCGGCCGAGTCGTTGATTTCCCGGACCTTCGCTTCGGCCCGGGTCCTGACTTCGGCTTCGATTTCGGGCGGGACATTCGACTGCTCAACGGCAATCTTCGGCTTGCCGACCGTCTCGACCATCTCCAGTTGCATCTCGATAGTCTGAGCGATAATCGGCGTGGCCACTTCAATCGCCTTATCCAGGTCCTCGATGGTGATATCGTCGGCCTCGCCGGCAATCATCATAATCCGGTCCTCGATGCCGACGAACATCATCGACATCTGTGCCCCGGCGAGCTGACTCATGGTCGGATTGGCGACAATCTCCCCGTCCACCTTGCCGATGCGACAGGCGCCGAGCGGCCCGAGGAACGGAATCTCGGAAATCGACAGGGCGCACGACGCACCGAGCATCGCAATCAAGTCGCTCTCGTTCTCCATATCGGTCGACAACAGGTAGACGATAACCTGGGTCTCATTCCGGAAATTCGGCGGGAACAAAGGCCTTATCGGCCGGTCAATCATCCGACAGGTCAGGGTCTCCTTATCTCGGGGCCGGCCCTCGCGCTTGAAAAACCCGCCCGGAATCTTGCCCGCGGCAAACGCCAGCTCCCGGTAATCGATTGTCAGCGGGAAAAACGGCAGATAGTCGGCCGCCTCCTTCCGGTAGCAGGCGCTCGCAAACACCACGCTGTCGCCATAGCGGACAAGCACACCGGCATCAGCCTGCCGGGCAACCCGGCCGTACTCAATAGACAAACCCCGGCCGCAAACCTCTCTCTCGACGCGGTGCACGCTTTAACCCCGCAACCCGAGTTCGCCGATAATCTTCTTATGCCGGTCTTTGTGGTGCTTCGACAAGTAGTTCAAATGCCGACGCCGCTCATTGACCATCTTGAGCAGCCCGCGACGGGAATGTCTGTCCTTCTTATGTACTTTGAGGTGCTCACTGAGATAGCCTATCCTTTCAGTAAGGATGGCAATCTGCACCTCGGGTGACCCGGTGTCACTCTCATGCAGCTTGTAGCTTCCGATCAACTGCGTTTTCTTCTCTTTGGTTAGTGCCATTCTCTGGTTTTCCTCCGCCATACGATAGCCAGATTCACGCATTTGTCAACACCTATCAGGCCCTGCCGCCGCACCGCCACTACCGATAACACGTTGCTCTCCTTTGGGTTAGGTGGCATTACCAATCCCGAATGACGAATTCCAAATACCGAATTCGGAGATCGCAAATCGGCATTCGGCATTTCCTTGAACGAGTCCGTGGGGCGAAGCATCCGCAACGCCCCACGGGGCTGGACAGGCGTGCTGGGCTAGTCGAGAAGGAGGCTCTTGGTCGTAACGGTTTCAGTGGTCGTGCGAAGCTCGATGAAGTAAGTGCCGCGGGCCAGCTTGCGGCCGGAGCAGTCCCTGCCGTTCCAGACGGCGGAGTGCGAACCGGATTCCAGGCGGGAATCGACCAGGGTCCGCACCATCCTGCCGGTGTTGTCGAACACCCGGAGCGTTACGCATCCCTGTTCTTTCACCTGCCATCTGATACTTGCCGTCTCGAAGAACGGGTTCGGTTCGACGGTCAACCTGCCGACGGTCACCTTCTTCGGTCCGGGCGATTCCATGATACCGGTCAGCGGGTACAGCGGCGGACTGATGAAAGAAGCCACCACTTCGATCTCAACCGTCACCGGTTCCGGATACGCGCCCGGATGGAAGCCCTCGGCAGTGACCGTGATTTCGTACTCACCGGGCTCAAGGTCGTCGATTACGTAGTCACCGTTGTCGTCCGTGTAGGCCTGACCGTTATCGGTAGTCCCGGTGGCGGTAACCAGGGCTCCGCTGACAACACTTTGCGTCTCTCCGTCGTACACGAACCCGGCAATCCCGGCATCTCCGTCCCTGACCCGGAGCAGGAAGAAATCGATGTCCGGGGTAGTCTGGCCGGGCTGAACCTGAACGACATCAGGATAGGTCGCAGGATAGTAACCCCGTGCCATTGCCCAAACCCGATACGGACCAGGACCCAGGTTGGCAATCAGGTAGTTGCCGGCCGAATCGGCTATCGCCTGACCCTGGCCTCCCGGACCCCAGGCAAAGACGACCGCGCCCGGAATCGGAGACTGGTCGGCTGAGTCTTTCACCGCGCCCGAGATACTGCCGGGCCGACCGCCGCCGCTGTCAGGCACTAGGGCAAAGTTGACGTTCCGGGTAACCTGCCCGACCTGGACCGTAACCGTGTCCCAGGCAGAAGGGCGGAACCCTCGTGCCGTGGCCTGCACTGCGTAGACTCCGGGCCCAAGGTTCCGGATATGGTAGTCACCGCGCATCCCGGAGTTCGCCTGACCTTGATCCGGACCATGGGCAACAACCAGGGCGCCGAAAATCGGCTCTGAAGTCCGGGCGTTTGTGACGATGCCGGCGATGCCGCCGTCCGGGCAACTGTCAGGCTCCAGGGCGAAGTTGATATTCGAGGTGACCTGGCCACCGACTACTGCAACGCTGTCCGGATATGTTGCCGGCCGGTAACCATAGGCCTGGGCGGAAACCACGTACAGGCCTGCATGAAGCTGGAGAATCTGGTAGAACCCGGCCGTGTCTGAGCACGCCATGCCCCGACCATTGGGACCGGCTGCTGTTATCACCGCTCCGATAATCGGGCGCTGAGTCCGGACGTCAATGACCCGGCCTGAGATGCCGCCGGAACCACCGCCGCTGTCCGGCACCAAAGCGAAGTCGATATCGGGCGTGATCTGGCCTTCCTGCACCAGGACCGAATCGTACGCCGGGAGGAAACCGGAAGCCGAAGCCGTAACCAGGTAGAATCCCGGCATCAGGTCCTCGACAAGGTAGTCACCCCGGATGCTGGAATATGCCTCACCGTGGCCTGGACCACTGGCGACGATATGGGCGTTGTGAATCGGCTGGGAATTCTGGACGTTCGTGACAATGCCTGAAATCCCACCGGTCTGGCCCCCGGTCGGAACCAGCGCGAAGTCGATATCCGGAGTGATCTGACCCCCGGTGACCACGATAGTATCCGGGTGCATCGCCGGCTCGAACCCCGGCGCTGTGGCAGATACGAAATAGACGCCGTCGGGCAACTCAATCAGGTAGAACCCGGTCGAGTCCGAGTACGCCTGGCCTTGACTTGAGCCGCGCGCTATAAGCGTCGCTCCCATGATCGGCGCCTGGTTCTGGGCATTCGTGACCCGGCCTGAAATACCGCCGGAACCGCCGCCGCTGTCTGGCACCAGCGCGAAATCGACGTCGGGCGTGACCTGCCCTTCCTCCACCAGGACCGAATCGTACGCCGGGAGGAACCCGGAAGCCGAAGCCGTAACCACGTAGAACCCCGGCGTCAGGTCCTCAATAAGGTAATCGCCCCGGAGACCGGAATAGGCCTCACCGTGGCCCGGACCACTGGCGACGATATGGGCGTTGTGAATCGGCTGGGAGTTCCGGGCATTGGTGACCATGCCCGATATCCCGCCGGTCTGGCCCCCGGACGGAACCAGCGCGAAGTCGATGTCCGGGACAACCTGCCCCCCGGTGACCACGATCGTATCCGGGTGCATTGCTGGCTCGAACCCCGACGCCGTGGCAGACACGAAATAGACGCCGTCGGGCAGGTCAATCAGGTAGAACCCGGTCGAGTCCGAGTACGCCTGACCTTGACTTGAACCGCGCGCCGTGAGCGTCGCTCCCATAATCGGCGCCTGGTTCTGGGCATTCGTGACGTGGCCTGAGATGCCACCGAGCACCTGGGCCTGCAGGCCGGCGACTACCGCCAAGCCTATCAAGAGGACAAACAGCTTCCTCATCTACTCCTCCTTAGGGTAGTGCCATCGGATGGCACAGTAGTGCCGTCGGACAGCACAGTTTGGAAGCTCACTCAACTGATTTGGTCTCGTTTCCTCATAGACCTCCGCAGCTAGAGGCCAAGCAGTTCCCATGCCATTGGTCATTGGGGCTTGGACCTTGGTCATTTCCCTTTGGCGTTCCTGGCAGCTTTGGCGGTTTTTCCCTTGGTCATTGGGGCTTGGTCATTTCCTGCTCGGACGCTATGTGTGCGCAGGAATTGCACTGTCCCGCGCAGAAGTTTCACAAATCGAGCAGTGCGTCTACCAGGCTGTAGGCCCAGATGATAGTTGTAGTCCCGATGAACACGGCTCTCGCCCGATGCCAGTCATTGGACACCCGGTACTTGTCTCCGATGACCTGCGGCTCGGTCGCCTGAAGGTACTCGTTGTGGGCGCGGTCGTAGCTGACATGACTCGCAACCAGCCCGACCGTGGACGCCAATCCCGCGGCCAGCAGTGCGTAGCCCTTGACCGGCTTCCGGTTGTGCAACTGACCCAGACCGGGAACGAGCACGGACAGCGGGACCGGCTGTCGGACGTACACCGTGTCGGACGGAAAGACAAGGACCGGTTCCGGCCCGGATTCCAGCTCGTGCCTGGCCCGACCGAACACCCCGCGGATCTTGGGCGAGACTGCCCGCGGATCCAGAACCAGCTCAGGCTCCTGGGTCAGAACCTGCCGGAAGACCACAATCGCTTCCTGCTCCCGGCCGAGTGCAACCAGGGAAAACGCATAGAGCTTGCCAATCTGAATCGAGTCAAGACGGGAAACAGCAGGCTCAGCCAGAGCTGAGGGTGCCAACTCAATCACTTCCTCGTATGCCTGTACCGCGTATCGGCTCTCAACCTGAGCCAGGGAACAGACCAGCAGCAGAAGAATCACTTCAGGACGGCTATCTTTCTGACAACGCGGGTCCGGGCGTCGGCAATCACCCGCACGAAGTAGACACCCTCGGTCAGGTCGACCTCCAGCACGCCGCTGCGCGCGACAATCAACCTCCCGGCCGCGTCACAGACCTCCAGTCGGCAATCATCTCCCGGGTCGATTCTGACCCGGCTCCTGAAGACCGTGGGAAACCGCGGGGGCGTTTCCGGTTGGACCGGTGTGACCTCCTCGATTCCGGGAAACGGCATTGTGTGGGTCTCGACTGTCCCGATGCAACCCTGCAGGTCCCGGCCACCGAGCACGATTACCCTGTCGCCGACGACAGCAGCGCCGAGACCAATCCTGGCGGTACCTAACGCTTCACCCTCTTGCCACCGTTGGGTCGCTACGTCGAGAATCTCCACTGAACTCAGCGGCCTGCCGCCACTCTCCCCGCCGATGGCGTAGACACGATTCTGAAACCCGACAACACCCAAGCCGCTCCGCGGGAAGGACATCGGCAGGCTTTCGGGTTCCCACCGGTCGGGAACGTAGAACTCCGCGCTGTTCAGGTCATTGTAGTACTTGCCGCCGACCGCGTAGATACGATTGCCGGCGACTGCAACGCCTGGGACCGCGCGCGGCGTCCCCACCGAATCGACCTCAGACCAATGCAGACTATCCGGATAGAAACGCGTCACGGTCCGCTTGTAAAAACCCCATGAATCGCCCCGGTTGTACCCACCGACCGCGTAGATATCGCCCTGATAAAGACAAGCGCCAATACCCTGCCTCGGCCAAGGCAGACTCGCCACCGTGTCCCAGCGATTCGAAACCGGATCGAACCGGCCCACCCTCTTCGTTTCCGCCCGCCCGTCCGTGCCCCCGATTACGTAAATCTTGCCGTCGAGGACGGCACAACCTGCAAAAGCGCAAGGCCAAAGAGGTGGCGCGAACCCGGTTATCCAGGAATCCCCATCCACATCATAGGCCTCAACTACCATTCTGGACCAGAGCGACGCATCCCCGGAATCCGGTCGGTCAGAAAGCCCACCAATAGCGTAGACCCGATTGCCCACCGCGGCGCAGGCAAAACCATAGCCCGGGGTGGGCATCGGTGCGCCCTGGTGCCAAGCCTGGAGCAAGCCGAAAATCAGAAGCCAACTCATGATTCACCTCCCTTCATCTGCAAGTCCCGTGCCGGAACACAACGCGAGACGGATAACGCATAACGCTTGACGCAAGGCGCATGGAGCATTATGCGTAAAGCGTAGCGCATAGAGCGTCTCAGTGTCCATCGGCCATGTTGAAAGTGAACCGGTAGAGCCTGGCCGAATCGGTCCTCACTGTTCTGGTCTTTGTGCCGAACCCGGGATGGCTGAGCGTGATCGTGTGCGCGCCGAGAGTCAAAGGTATCGGCCGGGCTATCGGCGTAGTGTCGACCAGCACATCGTCAACACTCACCAGGGCCCAGGGCGAAACCCTGATGTCGGCAAAAGCGAATTCCTTGTCCAAATCATAGCTCACGCAGCAGATCGTGTCATGGACCGTCACCGTCCTGGTCAGGACCGGATAGTAGGGGTTCTTGAGGGTAACTTCGTGACGGCCCGGACTCAGTTCAAGTTCGTGGTCGAGCGGCGTGACGCCGACCGGGTTGCCGTCAATGAGGACTTGAGCCCAGGGCGAGACCGCAATCTTCAATCGGCATACGGCGAATTGCGAATGACGAATTCCGATTTCCGAATTCGGCACTTGAAATTCGGCATTCGACATTGCTTGCTGACGCACGACCGTATCCTGGTTAGGTGTCGCTGCTGCACCGGGGACGGATTCCGCCGGAACCAGCGAAGAGGGGTTCCCGGAGTCGGGGATTGCACCTTCGCTCCCTCTCCCCTGGCGCGAGAGGGTTGGGGTAGGCCTCTGGCGGCGACCAAGGGTCAGTAACAAAATGACCCCGACGGCAACGAGAACGGACACGGAGGCAATGACGAACGCCGGTTTTCGAGTCCGTGGTGCAGTCCGGCCCGCCTCCTCATTCTGCATTCTGCACTCTGCCTTCTCACTTTTCCTCGTGTGTCCTTCTGTGGTCTGTTTGCCCGCGAAGGCCCGGGCGACCTCTGCCAGACCGGCAATCCGCTTGTCCCGGTCTTTGACGAGCATCTTCGTCACCACGCCGGCGATTTCGGCCGGCAGGCCGGTGACGAGCTTGTCGAGCGGACGCGGCTCGGTGGTGAGAACCAGGTTGAGTGTATCGGCGAAGGTGTCGGCCTGGAAGGGGTTGGTGCCGCTGAGGGCCTGGTAGATGACTATTCCGAGGGAGAAGATATCGGTCCGGTTATCCACATTCCTGCTTCTGACCTGTTCGGGCGACATGTATGCCGGGGTGCCGATTACGTTGCCTTCCTGGGTAATCGGGCCGAAGTCCCGGGTGAACGCGAGGCCGAAGTCGGCGAGTTTGGCTTCGCCGTTGGTGGGTATCAGGATATTGGCCGGTTTCAGGTCCCGGTGGACTACGCCCTGTTTGTGCGCGTAGTCCAGGGCCCGGACTACCGGCAGGATGATTCGGCCCAGTTCGTCGGGTTCAAGTCGGCCTTTCTGCCTGAGCAGGTCGTCGAGCGTGATTCCGTCAATGAACTCCGAAGCGATGTAGAAGTCGTCTTCCATGCCGAAGTCGTAGACGGTGACGATATCGGGGCTCTTGAGCCTGGCCTGGAGCAGGGCTTCCCGCCGGAACCGTTTGACCAGGTCCGCATCGTGGGCCAGTCGCCGGTGGAGGACTTTGAGCAGTACCAGCCGGTCCAGAGTCTTGTCCCGGGCTTTGTAGCTCGTCGCATGGAGGCCGTCGTAGACGGTCTCGATGATTTCGTATCTATCTTCCCGTCTCATCTGCCGACCTCCGACAGGAGCGGAAACCACTGATAAACACGGATGAACGCAGGCAGGACAGGACAATTCGATTTCCGAATCTGTGTCGATCTGTGTCCATCTGTGGTTTTTCTCATTCGCATTCTTTCCATTCCGCGAGCCTGGTCTGCAGGGTCCGGCGCGATATGCCGAGGCTTTCCGCGGCCCGGGTCCGGTTGCCGTCGAACCGGTCGAGTCGTTCGAGAATGACCGCTTTCTCGACTTGAGCCAGAGGAAACGTCGAATTCCGATTTCCGATCTCCGAATTCGGCATTCGACATTCGGCATTCGACATTGGAATAAGGTGCTGTTCGGTGATTTCGGTTTCCGCACAGAGCACCACCGCCCGTTCGATAGTGTTCTCGAGTTCCCGGATATTGCCGGGCCAGGGGTGGTCGGTAAGCCGGGACAGTGCGGCGCGGGAGATACCGGCGATTCGCTTCCCGGTCCGTTCCGAGTAGAGCTGCAGGAAGTGGTTGGCCAGGAGCGGGATGTCGGCTCGTCGTCTCCGCAGCGGCGGGAGGCTGATTGGAATGACGTTCAGCCGGTAGTAGAGGTCCTCCCGGAATTTGCCCTGCTTGACGAGGTCGGCCGGCTCCCGGTTGGTGGCGCTGATTATCCGGACGTCGACGTGGAATCCGTCGGTGTCGCCAATCCGCCTGACTTCGCCGTCCTGCAGAACGCGCAGCAGTTTGGGCTGAAGCATCAGCGGCAGGTCCGCAATCTCGTCGAGGAACAGGGTCCCGCCGTTCGCGGCCTGGAACAGCCCTTTCTTGTCCGCCACCGCGCCGGTGAACGCGCCTTTGCGGTATCCGAACAGCTCGGATTCAAGCAGGTTCTCCGGGATGGCTCCGCAGTTTACCGGCACGAAGGCTTCTTTGCTCCGGGGCCCGTTGTAGTGGATTGCCCGGGCCACCAGTTCCTTCCCGGTCCCGGTCTCGCCGTGAATCAGCACCGGTGCGTCGGCCGGGATGACCCGGTTCATCAGGTCGTACACCGCAGCCATCGGCTTGCTCCGGCCGACAATCTCCGGGAACTGATGCCATTCGCGCAGCGCGGCACGCAGCCGGCTGTTCTCCGACGCCAGGGTCTGACACAGCCGGGCGTTTTCAATTGCCAGGGCCGCGATATTGGCGAACGCCTCCAGGAAAACCAGGGTATCATCGTCGAACACGTTCTTGTCCGTTCGGGTATCAACGTAGATTGCGCCGACCAGCCGTTCCTTGCATACCAGCGGAACGCAGGCAATCGACCGAATCTGCCCGATGATGACGCTCTGCGCGGCCGGAAAATCTCCCCGGGCATCCAGGTAGACTTTCGCCTTGCGGCCGGCCAGCACTTCTTTGAGCGCGGTCTGGGAAATCTCGCTCAACTCCTTGTCGATTGCCCGGTCAATCTGCCGCGCCGTTTTCGCTTCCAGGGCGCCGGTCTGCTCGTCGGTCAGCACGATGAAGCCCCGCTCGGCGTTCACCGACTCAATCGCTTCGTCCATCACCTTTTCCAGCAGCAGTTCGGGGTCGAGAATCGAATTGAACAACTGGCTGATTCGATGCAGGGCCTGGTCGGCTTCAGTTGCGATGGAACCGCTCCTCTCTGGACCGGACCGAATTGCCCAGGGTATCGATCGCTTCGACCGTCCAGTAGTAGTCTCCCGGCTGGAGCAGTGCGATGTCGAACCGGAAGGTAGTATCGGCGGGACCGGCAGTCTCGAACTCGGCCGCAACCCCGGCCGGACCGCCGCCTTCGATTCTGACGACCTCGTTGTGATACCTGACCCGGAATCCGTGATTGAAGCGATGCCAGACGAACGTCGTATCCGTGCTCAACGTATCCACCCCACCGGCCGGGAACACCGGCACCGGCAGGTGCTGAATTATGCGGGAAAGATGGCAGGCCGGCGACTCGACTGTCGCCGATTCCCGGTCCGCCACCCGGAACGTAATATCCCGGCCGACCAGGGCCTCCAGACTCCGGTCCGGAAGCGAGTCCGCCCGGATGGTATGGACGAAACTCTGCTCGTCCGGGTCGTAGGTAAGTCGATGAGCGTAACCGATGTCCGGAATCTCCACCCAGACCGACTCAACGTCCGCTTCCCCGTCCAGATCTCCGGCCAGGACGGACAGCCGGCAGAAACAGAGCGGGTCCGGCGGCCAGTTCCGGCCGTACCGGTGGCTCGTCACCCGGCAGTCATCAAGACAAGGCAGGCCGTTGAGATACTGGGTCAGGGTGTCGATTCTCCCCTTCTCAAGCCTGATTCCGGTCGACTCGGCCACGTAACCGTCGGCCGCGAAGTATACCCACAGGCTCTCCTCGGGCAGGGCGTAGAACCCGAACTGCCCGGCCGAATCGGTCCGGACAATCCGGCTCGCCGCCGGAACCAGGACCTCGGCGTCGCAGATTCCGGTCGCCCGCCGCGTCAGTATCCGGCCTTCGATGTTGCCGCCCAGGTACGGGTCGAGCGGGTTGTCACGCGGGGCATCCCAGGAACACTGGAGCGCAAGCAGGACGGCAAGACAGAGGAAATGGCGAATGTCGATTCTCGATGTCCGAATTCGGCAGTCGACATTCGACATTGCCCCAAAGACTATCCGGGCCGGGCAGATTGTCAATCCAGGGCAGCGGCCGGCTACCGCTGCAGGCCCAGGAACCGCAGGAAATCGAGCCGGGTGCCGTGTGGTCCGGAGCTGTTCCAGCTTGCCACCCGGCGGTGATAGGCCCGGTCCTCGGCGTCCTCCCGCCGGGCGGTACGTCGCAGGTAATCCGGGTCAGTGCCCTTCCCCGGCCGGTGCCGGCAGAACTCCCCTTCGGTCAAGGTGAGCGAATAGACCTCGCCCCCGGCATCAAGCATCACTTCGAACGGGAACGTCCGGCAGGTCATCGGCCGGGCCCGGTAGACCGAGCACCTGTTGTCCGGATTCAGGAACACGCAGCGTCCCCTCGGCTTCCGCAGCCCCATCACTCTCCGGCCGTAGCGAAGCCGAACCCACCCCCCGCGGCCGGATTCGTAGTCGAACTCGCTGCCGGAATAGAACCGCACAATCCGCCCGGCCGGCAGACCGGAAGCCTTCGTCAGCCGGCGGACGTCGCTGTCCGTCACCGGCGCGACCGGCTCGATGCAGCAGTTGCCGCACCGGGCGCAGACGGCCCTCAGGACGGCAAGCCAATTGTGAGTGACGGATTTCAAATGCCGAATGAGAAGAGAAACACAGATGGACACAGATTCGGCATTCGGCATTCGGCATTCGACATTACCTTGAGGACTATACCCGCCGCGCCGCGACTGTCAATCGGGGTCGGGCCGGAACTGAAGTGGCGGCTCTCAGAGGCATATGGCGAGACAGACTACGAGCGGGCGCGGGAGATACTCAAGGACACGACAGCCTGGCTGGAAAGGGTCAACCCCGACGCGGCGGGCCAGTCTCCGGGAAGGGATGGAAGAGACTCTGACGGTAGTGCGGCATGGCCGGGGACTGATCCTGCGGGTTGCCGAGCACCACTACCGACTGCCGGCAGACATCCGGGCGAAACTGACGCTGGCGCTGGCACCGGGCGAGACATCACTACCGTCGTTCGGCACCACCGGCAAGAAGAAGCGGGTGAAATACGGTGCCGATATCGTTGCGGCTGATGACCTCCTCTACGCGCTCAAAGGCAACAAGACCCTCGAATTCTGGAGATTCGTCCCGCTCTCCGGTCCGGCACTGGCCGCAGCCCCGGCCCGCAGCGGCGTGATGACCGGTTCGGCATTCGGCATTAGGCAGTCGTCATTCGCCATTGCCCCCAATCCACTTGCCGGCGGGTTTGCCACTCTCCGCTACACGCTGCCGAAACCCGGGCCGGTCACTATCGCCATCTTCGACATCGCGGGCCGGACTGCAGTTCCGACTCGACGGCTTGCGGCAAACGGCAGGCAGTCTGCGGTCTCGCTCGACCTGCGCAACCTGAGTGCCGGAGTCTACCTCGTACGGCTGACGACGGACAACTTCAGTGCCACCAGCAAACTCGTCGTGCAGCACTAAGCCTGAGAAGCACTGAACCTCAGAAGGGGCGGCTCTGCCGCCCCTTCTGCTCGTCCAACGGAAATCAGACCACAGATGAACACGAACAAGAACCGGGACTCCGAACTCTCATCTGTGTCTATCCGTGTCCATTTGTGGTTGCTTCCTCTTCGTGCTCTTCGTACCTTGGTGTCTAGTCCTCTCCGCTCCGGCCTGCAACACGCAAAACCACCCGAATATAACAGCCGAAATCCACTTTTGACCTACC
>CBDUVZ010000023.1:0-29269 GCA_965370805.1 uncultured bacterium
TCAAATCATGCGCCACCGTATGAGGCTAACATCAAACTCTGTTTGACATAGTGAGCCTTCGTGGTAAGACTCCTCTCCGCTCCGGTCCTCAGCCTTGGTGTGCTTGGTGCACTTGGTGTTTACTCCGCTCCGTTTTGGTCATTGGGACTTAGTCATTGGTCATTTCCGTCTTGGCGGTTTCCCCCTTTCTCCGCTTGACAGCACAGCAGGAACCCGTATAATGACTGACCGGTCAGTTCTGCTGACCGGCTGTTCAGGGACGCTCACCGAAGCAACAGTCGTTGTCAATGCAACTTATGGCCCGATAACGCGTCCTACTGTCTTATGACTGACTGGTCAGTTCAATGAGGAGCTGTGGATGAAGGATGAGAACAAACGAGAGTTGATACTCGATGCGGCCTTGTCCGTGGTTGCCGCGAAAGGCTACTCCGCCACCAAAGTAGATGACATCGCCCACAAAGCCGGGGTTGCCAAGGGCACGGTGTATCTGCATTTCAAGGACAAGGCCGACATCTACATCGGGCTGGTCGACCGGACTCTGTCCCGGGGCCTGGAGTTGATCCGCGATGTCGATGCGCTTTCTCTCTCCCCGAAGGACAAGCTCTGCGAGGTGTCCAGAGTCTGGGGCGAGAAGCTCCAGACCGAGCCAAGCATGATGCCTTTCGTATCAATGGAGGGCATCAACATCGCGGCCCGGGAAGTAGAAAGGTTCAAACAGACCATCAAGCCTCGGATCCGGGAACTAATTGAGGCCCTTGCCATAATCATCCGTCCGGGAATCGCGTCCGGTGAATTCCGGGGGATCGACCCGTACATGGGTGCGCTCATGTTCCTTCACTGTTTCCCGATGTGCATCATGGTCAGCAGGCACGAGCTTCCGGTACAGGACCCAATCGATGCCACGCTGGACATGTACCTCCACGGAATCCTGCCCCCGAAGCCAGACCAACAGGAATCACTATGAAAAGACTGAAAGCGACCGCCATATGTATTCTGATGCTCGCGGTTCCGGTCGCGTCCGCGCAGGCCGATACGCTGCAACTGGACGCGGACCGGGCGGTGGAGCTGGCGCTCGCAAACAACCACGCCATCCACCAGGCCCTGGCAAAAGTACAGGAGGCTACCGCAGGCAAGGGAGCTGCGTTCGGTTCGTTCCTGCCCCAGTTGTCCGCCGGCGGCACGTACTACCGGATGGGCACGGTACCGGAGTTCGCGATGGAATTCCCGATTGTACAGATGATGCCGCTGCCGGTGTACGACCCGATGGGCAACCTGATCGGGTTCACCGACTCGATACCGATGACCGTCGGGGCCGACACCATGACGATGTCGATGGGTAGCGCCAACAACTACGTACTGCGCGGCACCGCCCAGCAGACCATCTTCACCTGGGGCAAGCTGCTGAACGCCTATCGTATCGCCGGTCTCTTGCTCGACGTGGAAAAGGAAGGGCTGCGCCTGGCGAAGTCCCGGGTCGAAACCAGGGCAATCGAAGGATTCTACAACGCGCTGCTCGCCCGGAAGATGGCGACATTGATGGAGAACTCGTATGACCAGCTCGAACGCCACGTCGGCCAAGTCCAGACCCTGTACGACAACGGCATGGTCACGAAGCTGGACGTGATGCGGGCGAATGTCGGCCTGACCAACCTGAGGTCGCAATTGTCCCGGGTCGAAAGCGGCGCGGACCTGGCCCTGGCCGCGTTGCGCACCACGCTCGGACTGGAACCCGACGCCCCGATTGAACTGTCCGGGGACCTTGAGTTCGAGGCATGGGACATCGACCTTGGTGCGGCGACGGAGTCGGCCCTGGACCAACGCCCCGAGCTTGAACAGATTCGCGACGCGGTCCGGATGGCCGACCTCGGGGTCCGCATCGCCCGCACCGCGAACCTGCCCGCCCTGTTCGCGCAGTTCAACTACGACTACAAGAACCCGGTCGGCTTCTCGTCCGGCTGGGGCACGGACTGGAACCTGACCATCGGGGCCCAGATGCCCCTCTTCACCGGCCTGACCAACCTGAACAAGCTCAGGCAGGCGAAGTCGCGGAAGCGACAGGCCCGAATCGGACTGGCCACGGCCGAAGACGGAATCCGGCTCGAAGTCAAAGCCCTGCACGGCACTATCGAGCAGGAACAGGAGAACATCGGGTACCAGGCCGAGAACGTCGAAGTGGCCGAAGCAGCCCTCGCTATGGCCGAAACCGGGTACGAGAACGGCCTTGTCACCAACCTTGAATACATGGACACCCAGCTCGCCCTGACCCAGAGCCGGGTGTCGCATCTCAGTTCGCTGGCCAACCACAGGATCGTCCGGGCAAAGCTGCGCCAGGCGATGGGAACTTCCGAGGAGAAATAGGATGCGCAAACTTACAGCGGTTTCACTGGCTCTTGTCTTCGTCATGGCGGCGGGCTGCGGCGGCCCGGAAGCCGAAAAGGCAAAGCACACCCAGACCGTCGCGGTCGTGACTGCGGAACGGACAACCGTCACCCGGACCGCCAGACTGCTCGGCACGGTCCGGGGCGAGAAACAGGCGATGGCAATGTCCAAGATTACGGGCAGGATAACCAGCATCGCACGGTCCGAAGGTTCGTGGGTGAACGAGGGCGACCCGATTGCGTACGTGGTCAATGACATCCCGGGCATGGACTACAAACCCGGCCCGGTCCGCGCACCGATTTCCGGGGTCGTCGGCAAGGTGTACGTCGAGGTCGGCCAGACCATTGCCCCGACCATGCCGGTCGCCTCGGTCGCAAGCTACTCAAGGAGAGTCCGGGTCAAGGTATCTGTCAGCGACTATGACCTGCGGTTCGTGACCAAGGGAGCGGAAGCCACGGTGACCGTATCCGCGCTGCCGGACACCGTTTTCACCGGCAGGGTGACGAAAGTGGCCCCGGTACTCGACCCGATGAACCGGACCGCAACCGTGGAAATCACGGTCAAGAACAAGGACAGGAAACTGGTTCCCGGCATGGCCTGCAGCGTCAACCTCGTGCTCGAACGGCACGATGACGTGGTCGCGGTGCCCCTGACCGCGCTGTTCACCAACGGGTTCGAGAAGATCGTGGTGGTGGACAACGGCACTGCCCGGTTCCGTGAGATCGAGACCGGGCTCACGGGTGACGAACTGGTCGAACTGGTCTCCGGCCTGGCCGCGGGCGAGAGCGTCGCCACCACCGGAAAGGAACGGGTCAAGGACAACGAGCAGGTCCGCACCATCGAGGCAGGCAGGTAATGAAACTCACCGACAGCGCAATCCGCCGGCCGGTGACCACGTTCATGGTTGTAGTCGGCCTGGTCGTGTTCGGCTTCATCGGCATCAGCCGGATGAAAGTCAACTTCTACCCGGACGTGGTGCTGCCGACCATGGTCGTCGTCACGATGTATCCGGGCGCCGGCCCGCTCGAAGTCGAGTCCGAAGTGACCGACCCGATGGAAGAGCGGCTCGGCACGGTTCAGAACCTGCAGGACATCACCTCGCGCTCGGTCGAGAACATATCGGTCATCCTCCTCCAGTTCGAATGGGGTGGCAACCTGGACGCGGCGTCCTCGGATGTCCGGGACCGGCTCGACATGGTCCAGCCGTTCCTGCCTGACGACGTCCAGAAACCGTTCATCTTCAAATTCGACCCGTCGATGATGCCGGTGCTCCAGCTCACCCTGTCCGGGGACTTGGCCGAAACCGAACTGACCGACATCATCGAGGAAGTCGGGGACCGGCTCCAGCGGGTCACCGGCGTGGCCGCGGTCAACATCATGGGCGGCACCAGACGCCAGGCCCAGGTGGTAGTGGACCTGCCCCGGCTCGCTGCGTCCGGCATCACGCTCGACCAGTTCACGATGGTGCTCAAGGGACAGAATATCAACTACCCGATCGGCTCGGTGTCGACCGAGGAGCAGCGCTACCTCGTCAGGCTCGTCGGGCAGTACGAGGACATCGAGGCAATCCGCGCCACCGCAATCGGCGCCACCCGGACCGGCAGACCGATCCTGGTCCGGGACGTGGCCGACGTATCCTGGGCCCCGGAGGAAATCGAAGCGGTCCTGCGAGTCAACGGCCGCAGCGCCATCTTCTCCTCGGTTCAGCGTCGGCCCGACGCCAACACGGTAACCGTGGCCAACGCCCTGCTCGCCGAAATCGAGGATATCAGGAAAACCCTGCCTCCGGGCGCAGACCTGCAGATCCTCTGGGATTCCTCGGAATCGATCAAGGGCTCGGTCACCAGCGTCGCCACCAATCTCATCCTCGGCGGCATCCTCGCATCGATGGTGCTGTTTGTGTTCCTGCGCCGGTTCCGGGCCACGATGTTCGTCGCGTTCGCCATCCCGATTTCGATATTCTTCGCCCTGTTCTTCATGTACCTGTTCGGGTTCACTATCAACATCCTGTCCATGGCCGGGCTTGCGATTGCGGTCGGAATGGTGGTGGACAACGGCGTGGTCGTGTTCGAAAGCATCTTCCGCCGCCGCGAGCAGGGCGAGGAACCGGTCAAGGCGGCAAGCGAGGGCACGGCCAGCGTGGCGATGGCCATCACCGCATCCACCCTGACCACCATCGCGGTGTTCCTGCCCCTGCTCCTGCTCCAGGGCATCATCCAGGTGTTCTTCAAGGAACTCTCCCTGGCCGTGGTTTTCTCCCTGGTTGCGTCGCTCGGCGTGGCCCTGACCCTGATCCCGATGCTGGCCAGCCGGTTCCTGAAGCTGCCGCCGCCGGGCACGCAATCGAAAGGCTTCCGGGCGTGGTCCGAACGAACCTACGAAGGGGTTGAAACCCGGTACGAACGCCTCCTCGGCTGGGCCGTGAATCACCGCAAGCTGGTCATCATCCTCTCAGTCGTCCTCCTGCTCGCGAGCTTCGGAACCGTTCCTTTCATCGGCACCGAGTTCATGCCCGAGCAGTTCGAGAACTTCCACGAGATCTACGCCGAGATGCCGGTCGGAACCAGCATCGAGAAAACCGACGAAGCGGTCACCGAACTCGAAGGCTACATCGTCGAGACCTGGGGCGACGAGCTGGAAATGCTCGCGGTCCAGACCGGCGGAGCCGCCAACATGTTCGCCGCCATCTTCGGCGAAGCCGGGGCCAACAACGCCGAGATCGACCTCGTGCTCAAGGACCGCCGCGAGCGCGAGCACTCGACCGACGAGATTGACGCCGACATCCGGCGCCGGGCGTCCGAAATCCCGGGCCTGGTGGTCCGCGCCGGCAAGTCGGGCGGGATGGGCTCGGCGTTCATGGGCGGCGGCGCAGCGCTGCAGGTCGACATCCTCGGCCACGACCTTGAGTCCGCGGATTCGCTCGTCAGTCTCATCATGTCCACAATCGATACCATCCCCGGGCTCGTGGACGTCGAGGCCAGCCGCAAGGCCGGCAGCCCGGAAGTCCGGCTTGTCGTCGACCGGGAGAAGGCGGCGCTCTACGGGCTGACACCGTACCAGGTCGGTTCCGCGCTCCGCACCATGATCGAAGGCAACGTACCCACGCGGTTCCGGGACGAAGGCGACGAATACGACATCCTGGTCCGACTCAAGAAGGACCAGCGCGGCCGGATCAGTGACATCCTGAGCATGTCAATCAACGGCCCGATGGGCCCGGTCCTGCTCCGCAACGTCGTCACCCCGCAACCAGGCACCAGCCCGTTGGAAATCGAGCACAAGAACACCGAGCGAATCGTCTCAATCACGGCCAACGTCGTCGGCCAGTCGGCCGGGCAGATGGCCCAGCGCATCGGCCGGGCAATCGCGCCGATCCCGGTCCCGCCCGGGTTCGAAGTGAAGCTGTCCGGTTCGTACGAGGACATGATGGAATCGTTCCGCGACCTCGGGTTCGCGGTCCTGATTGCGGTGCTGCTGGTGTTCATGGTCATGGCTTCGCAGTTCGAGTCGTTCCGCGACCCGTTCATCATCATGTTCACCATGCCGTTCGCGGTCATCGGCGTGCTCTGGGCCCTGCTCATCACCGGTACGACCCTGTCGGTTGTTTCCGGCATCGGGGTGCTGGTGCTGATCGGCATCGTGGTCAACAACGGCATCGTACTCATCGACCACATCAACCAGCTCCGACGCAAGCGGAAACTGCCGCTCGAACAGGCGGTCCGGCAGGGTGGCCGGGTCCGACTCCGGCCCATCCTGATGACCGCGTTCACCACCATCTTCGGGCTCCTGCCGCTCGCGCTCCAGATCGGCGAAGGCTCGGAGTTCTGGTCCCCGCTCGGCCGCGCCATAATCGGCGGCATGGTCGTCTCGACTTTCCTCACCCTGGTGCTCATCCCGGTGCTCTACATGTCGTTTGAGGCGGGAGCGGAAAAGCGGCGGCTCCGGAAGGAAGCTCAACGCGCGACGCCGGACGCATAGCGCAAAGCGTCAGGCGTAAAACATCAGGCGTAAAGCGTAGGGCGTTCCCTACACCGTTTCGCCGCCCGCCTCGCGGAACGCCCGATTCGCCAGGCTCTTGGCCGCGGGCAGGCTGCCGTAGTCCGCGCCTTCGCCGATGTAGGTCATCAAGTACCGCAGTTCCTTATCCAGCAGTTCGATCTCACGCTCCTCGGCCGCGTTCGTCACCGCCTGGAGCATCACTATCGCGGACAGTATCAGCGTGTCGTTATCGATGGCATCCGGCAGTTCCATAACCAGGTCCAGACCGTCCCCCATCGCTGACCGCATCAGCGCCACGTTGATATCGCCGGCCGCCGGCACCTTGTCGGACTCGACCAGCTTCGCCCGGTCGGCAATCCCGGCGAAGTCCAGCAGGTCCGATCCGGGCCAGATCCCCTGCTCAATGATATCCGCCAGCATCTGACGCAACTCCATTCCGAATCGGTCCAGTTCCGAGTCCTCACGCGGAAAACGCGCGAGAACGTGCGTGAAGTAATGAACCGCCAGCAGCACATGGTCGGCCGGACGGATGTCATGTTCGAGTTCCGCTGGAATGACGGCGAAACGCCTGGGCTTTTCCGGGCTGTCGCTGACCTTCATGGTTGCCCCGCGCAGTATCGTCAGACCTTCGGTCTTCTCCAGCTTCGAGAAAAGGCTCACCACTACCTCCTCGGTTGTTCTGCCCCGCTGTCCGCGCCGGGCCGCTTTCCCGGTCCGCCGCCCTTCCGGGCCTTCTCAATCTTCGCCCAGGTATCCCGCAGTGCGACCGTCCGGTTGAACACGAGCCGCTCCGCGGTCGAGTCCGGGTCCACGCAGAAATAGCCCTGGCGCAGGAACTGGTACGTACTCCCCGGCGCTGCACCCTCAAGACCGGGCTCAACATGACACCGGTCCAGCGTTTCGAGTGACTCCGGGTTCAAATTCGTCTTCCAGTCCACTCCCTCCTCCACTGCACCCGGGTCTTCCTTCGTGAACAGGTGGTCATACAGCCGCACCTCCACCTCCAGGGCGCGGGCCGCCGACACCCAGTGCAGGGTTCCTTTCACCTTGCGCCCGTCCGGCGCGTCGCCGCCGCGCGTCGCCGGATCGTACGTGCAATGCAGCTCGACCACCGCGCCGTGCTCATCCTTCACGACCCGTTCGCACTTGATGAAATAGGCATGCTTCAATCGCACCTCGCGCCCCGGCGCGAGCCGGAAGAACTTCCTCGGCGGGTCCTCGAGAAAATCATCCTGCTCGATGTACAGCACGCGCGAAAACGGTATCTTGCGGGTCCCGGCACCCGGGTCCTCGGGGTTGTTCACCGCCTCCAGTTCCTCAACCTTGTCCTCCGGGTAGTTGTCGATTACCACTCTGAGTGGTCGCAGCACCGCCATCACCCGTAAGGCCCGCCGGTTCAGGTCTTCCCGCAGGCAGTATTCAAGCAGACTGATGTCCGCGGTGCTCGCCGCCTTGCTGACCCCGGTCCGAGTGAGGAAATCGCGGATTGCCTCCGGTGTGTATCCCCTGCGCCGAAGCCCGGACAGAGTCGGCATCCGGGGATCATCCCAGCCGCTGACGCAACCTTCCTCGACCAGTTCTCTCAGTCGGCGCTTGGACAGCACCGTGTAGGTGACATTGAAGCGGGCGAACTCGATCTGGCGAGACGGGAAAATGCCCAGCTCCCGGATATACCATTCGTACAGCGGCCGGTGATCCTCGAACTCAATCGAGCAGAGCGAATGGGTGACTCCCTCAATCGAATCGGACTGACCATGGGTGAAATCGTACGTCGGGTAGATGCACCACTTGTCCCCTGTCCGGTGATGACTGGCACGCAGAATCCGGTACATGACCGGGTCCCGCATGTTCAGGTTCGGCGACGCCATGTCAATCATGGCCCGCAGAGTCCGCGACCCGTCCGCAAACTCACCGGCCCGCATCCGCCGGAACAGGTCCAGGTTCTCTTCGACCGACCGGTCCCGGTGCGGGCTGTTCCTGCCCGGCTCAGTCAGGGTGCCGCGGTACTCGCGGACCCCGTCCGCACTCAGGTCACACACGTACGCTTTGCCCGCCTCAATCAGTTGCACCGCAAAGCCGAACAACTGCTCGAAGTAATCCGAGGCGTGATACAACCGGTCTTCCCAGTCGTACCCCAGCCAGCGGATGTCTTCCTTGATCGACTCGGCGTACTCCTCTTCCTCCCGAACCGGGTTGGTATCGTCGAATCGCAGGTTGTACTTGCCCCCGTACTCCTCGGCAATCCCGAAGTCGATGGAAAACGCCTTCGCGTGCCCGATGTGCAGGTACCCGTTCGGCTCGGGCGGGAACCGGGTGTGGACGTGGTCAAACCGGCCGGTCTTCAGGTCCTCGTCAACCGCTTCCTGGATGAAGTTCCGCGACTTCACTTCTCTGGATCTATCATCTCCGCTCATCGTTTTCTCCCGCATCCATCTGCATCGCTGCCGCCTTCTCGAGCGCCCGGTCTATCCGGACAAGACACCGTTCCCGGCCCAGGATTGCCAGCGTGTCGAACATACCGAAACCTACGCCCTTGCCGGTCACCGCAACCCTGAGCGCGTGGATGACCTGGCCGATCTTGATATTCTCCGACTCAATGAATCCGCGCATCAACTCCTCAAGCGCCGGGACGTCGAACCGGTCGACCGTGGCCAGTCGCTCCCGGAACCTGCCGAGCAACTCGGCGGCCCCGGACTTGCGTACCCGCTTCGCGAACGCCTTCTCATCACAGGCAAGCTCGCTGTCCGGCACGAAGAAGTCAACGTAGTCCAGGATGTCGCCTGCCACTTTGATTCGGTCGCCGGCCGCCTCGACAATCCGCGCGACCTTCTCTGTTGCTCCGGGCTCGGGCGGGTCCGAAACCAGGCCGGCCTGCTGCAGGTGCGGCACCACCATCACCACCCTCTGCTCCACCGGCCGAGCCATCATGTGCCGCACCTGGAACGCCATCAACTTGTGAGGGTCAAAACTGGCCGGCGCCCGGTTCACCCGCTCAAGCGAGAAACTCTCCACCAGTTGCTCCCGGGTGAAATGCTCAGCCTTGTCGTCCAGAGCCCAACCCAGCAGCACCAGGTAATTGACCAGCGCCTCAGGCAGGAACCCAACCTTCTCGTAGAAATCCACGGTCACCGGGTTGAATACGTCGGCATCCACGGCCAGGCCCAGTGCGCCCGCCACTTTCCTGCCGTGCGCGACAAGAACTGCGAAGTCCGGGCTCTTCAGATACTGATTCAGCTTCCGCTTGCTCAGCTTGTTCTTCGTCCCCGGCTCGGCCACAAACGGCAGGTGCGCGTAGCGCGGCAGGTCCCAGCCGAGTGACTGGGAGATGAATATCTGGCGGGGCGTGTTCGACAGGTGCTCCTCCCCCCTGATTACGTGGGTAATGCCGAAGTCATGGTCGTCCACCGCGCTGGTCAAATGATACAGGCACGACCCGTCCGCCCGCTGGATCGCGTGGTCCTGCTCCAACGCCCAGTCGAACTCGACCTTTCCTCGCACCATGTCATCGACGACCAGCGTACCCGCGTCCGGCATCTTCAATCGCACGATTGGCTTACGTCCCTCGCGTTCGAATCGTGCCCGGTCTTCCGCGGACTCGGCCATCCAGCACCGGCTGTTGCGCAGCGAACCCTTCGCGGCCAGGGCCGCTTCCCGTTCCGCTTTCAACTCCTCGGGCGTGGCGTAGTCCCGGTACGCGCACCCGCGCTCCAGCAGTTCATCCACCACCGCCCGGTGCCGGTCAACGCGCCCGGACTGGAAGTAGGGCGCGTGCGGCCCGCCGACCTCCGGCCCCTCGTCCCAGTCGATCCCGAGCCAGCGCAGCCCGTGCAGAATCGGCTCAAGTACCTCATCGAGATTCCGTTCCTGGTCCGTGTCGTCAATCCGCAGTATGAACCTGCCCCCGTGGTGCCGGGCGAACAGCCAGTTGTACAAAGCGGTCCTCGCCAACCCGAGATGCATGGCACCGGTCGGCGACGGCGCAATCCGCACCCGCACTTCGCTGTTCTCTCTGTCAGTATCCGTCATATGATCTCAGGGTAGGGTTCAAGGATTCCGGCGTCCGAGGGTCTATCACTAGGCACCTTGGACCCTTGACCCCTCGAACCCTTCTCATTTACGGAGAGGGCGGGATTCGAACCCGCGATACAGTATTACCCGTATAACCGCTTAGCAAGCGGTCGCCTTCGACCACTCGGCCACCTCTCCGGCATAGGTCATATAAGCCCTATTGGACCTATTCTGCAAAACGGAGGGCGGGGGACTCGAACCCCCAAGGCCCATCTCTGAGCCGGCGGATTTCAAGTCCGCTGCCTTAGCCAATTAGACTAGCCCTCCAGCGGAACTCCAGATTGTCAAGCAGCAAGCGCTCTAATCTAGCCGAATCGCCCGCCAAGTCAACAACCGGCCTACCTGGCCAGAACCAACCGGCCGGCTTCGGCTCCGGCGTCCCGGTCCAGCCGATACAGGTACACCCCGGCCGGAACGTCATCACCGGAATCGTCCGTACCGTCCCAGCTCACCCGGTACTCACCAGCAGGCAGGTCGGCTTCCAGCAGTTCCCTCACCCGTCTTCCGGCCTGGTCGAACACGGACAGCCGAATGCGTTCGGGTGCGCTGAGCTGAAACCGAATCACGGTCGCGTCCCGGCAGATACTCGGCTCGGCCACAACCCGGCTCGACTCCAGAGCATACCCCGGCTCGGTGTTCAGGCCCGCGCCGGTGTACCCGTACACCTCGACATAGCCCCAGCCACTGGTGTAATTGGTCCGGGTGATAATCATCTCGTGCTTGTTGTCGCCATCAACGTCGTCAAGCGACACGGTACCGGAGAACCCGGACAACTCCGGGCTTTCCCATTCCAGTTGTCGGGTCGCGGCGTCGTACACCCGGATTTTGCCCGAGTAGGTGCTGCCATCGAGCTTGTACGCACTCGCGACCAGTTCCCCGGCCGGGTCTCCGTCCAGGTTCACCGGCACAATCAGCCCGTCACCGTCATCGTCGCGCGGAGTCGCAAGGTACGGGTAGTCGTAGCCCGGGAAACTGATGGTCCAGTACGCACTCAGGCTTGAGTTGTAGATAGTCAACTGCCCGCTGCTCGACCGGGTCCACAGGTTACCGAACCCATCGCCATCGATGTCATACCCGTAGCTCGCGCCCCAGGCAAACGAACCCAGGTTCCCGCTCTGCCATTCGCGAGTGTACTGCGCGGCCGCGGAACCGACCAGCAGAACGAACGCCAGTGCAATCTCAGCGGTTTTCATTGCCGATTCTCCATTCGTGATAGTATTGAGTGTGATTATAACTCTCCCCTGTCGGCTGTCTACCTTCAGAGGCATCTGAACTCGGCCTGCAGCCGGCCGGCCGGTACTCTGCGTCCGCTCCGACCCGGACTACTTCCTTCCCACAGCCTCGGACTCCAGCGGAACCGTGAAGTCAGCCGGCGACTCTGGTCATGCCGGAATCCTCAGACCAGTACCATGGGCTACTGAAAGAAATCGTCCGCTCCTGCACCCGTTCCCGGGCTCGGTCGAGCACCGCGGTCACATCGTTGCGTGTCACCTGCAGTTCATCGGCTATTCTCTCGAAGCTCATCCGGCGGCACAGCCGGGCGATGATGCACTGCCGCTCCAGCGGCTGAAATGAACGAATTGCCACGCGCAACTCCCTGGCCGCCTGTTCCCGGGCGAACATCTCGACCATCGTTGGTCCGTCCTGGAACGTAGCAAGCGAATCGTGCACGACCCGGACCAGCCGACGCACGGTACGGCACCTGCGTCTCTTCCTTTCCTCTCCAGAACTGGGGGCGGTATGGGACCACCTGGGAATACTCGTTCTCAATTCCATGCTTCCTCCTGTTTACGCTGACACATCTCTAGCAATCCGCTCCTGTCATCTCAGCGCCCAGGAGGGCGAATCCCCTCACCCTCATCAACTCACACCCTGCACACACCCGTACCGACCTCTCCGGACACTCCGCTCGGGAGACCACCGTCAGACCCGATGCAGCCTCCGGGCCGGATTGACCAGCGGCGTTCAGTCCACCCCACGAAACACCGCAAATGCTGTCAACGAAAGGCACAACCCGGCCCGAGTATTCCCGATCTCTCATCTGCTGTTCCTGATAGCGGCACATCTGGAGCCGCTGCGCTCGGCTCTGACGCTCGAGTTCACCGGCTCCCTGCTTCCACAGTACTCGATATCAAACACAATCTGCCGCCGCCTCTTCTACTGCTCCACCTGGCCATAGAGCCAGTTGGCGATTGGTCCTGGATACCAGCCGCACCGACTCCCGGCAGGCCGGTCCGTCTGTCGGCCTCTTCGTTCCACGCTTGACCGCGAGCCGAATCGCATCAGTGATTGCAGCATCCGCAATGGCTGAAGCCAGCTTTCGACCCGCCAGACAATACATCCTCCGCGTCGTCAGCGAGATCATAGTTCAGACGGCCTGTTCAGCGACTCGACGGGAAACCTGCCCGGAAATCCGGGTAGCAATGAGTACGGTGATAAAAAACAGCAATAGCTCTCACAATCACAGCGCTCTTCAACTCGCGCTGCCCGACTAACCCAACGTGAAAGGGAAACTGATTGCGTCGGCGTGTGGTTGGACGGGGCATCCCTGCCTTTGTCCAACCCGCAGACAACGTCAATTATAGCCAAACCGACATGGAAGTCAACCGTATCTGAAAGAAAACGCAGGGAATAGAAAATGTCGCCGGTTGACAGTCAAATGACGTGGTCTATAATCTCTTTGCTGGGAAGCAAGTTGGCTGAGTTCCCGGTGAAATCCGGCCGTCCGATGCGGCAATCTGGCGGTCACACATAATCTGGGCTTAGATATCATCATCCAGCCAGGCTGGCGCCTGGAAGGAGGCTAGGATGCACAAGACGGTCATCTGTTTGACCATCCTCACGGCGGTCTGTTTCGGCGTCACGATCTTCAGCGAGGACTTCAGTTCAAGCTGGACGCCCAACTCGCCCCCGACCGGCTGGCACATCTACCACTCGAATGCGGCAGTCGAAGGCACCGACGACTGGCACCGGGAGGATTCCGCCGACGGACCGTGGGTTGACACACTGGGAGGACGCCATCCCAGCGCCTATGCGTCCATCTACTGGAACCTCAGCGCCGACGCCCCACCTGACTCGCTCATCTCACCGATAATCGACTGCAGCGGATACAAGAACGTTACGCTGCGCTGCAGCACTTTTTTCTCCCGCAAGCTGCCGGTATCCTACCAGGCCCAGCTTCGCTACTCGGTGGACAACGGCGCCACTTTCCCTTACCTGTTGCGTGACTACTACGAACGGCAGGTCTATCCCGCTGAGGAAACTTTCAACCTGAGCCACGCCCGCAACCAAACCGGGGTTGTACTTGCCTGGTTCTTCGACGGCGACCTCTACAATGTTTACTGGTGGTGCCTTGACGACGTAATCATCGAAGGTGATTCGATTCTTCCCTGGGATATCGCCTGCACCCGTATCGCGGACCCCGCCTACACCATCAAACCCGGCCTCATGACCCCGCAGGCCCGGTTCACCAACTACGGTCTCAACGACCAGGATTCGATTCCGGTCTTCTGCGTTCTGTACGAAAGCCTTGGCGGAGCGGCCATCACGGCTTGGCAGGATACGATCTTCAACACACTCCATGCCGGCGGGTATGAGTACGTCTCCTTCGTCCCGGCCCACGACTTCCTTACCACCGGCGACGATTTCTACATCCAGTTCTGGTGCGAAGCCGACTCCGACTACGCCCGCTCGAACGACACACTCGACCGCGTCTTCGACGTCTCCTATGTCGAGGAGTACCGCTACGACAACGGTTCGGTCAGCACGCGCGAAAACTGGCCGGTTGGTCACTACGGCTGGGGAGCAAGATTCACTCCGACCGCACCGCTCCCGGTGTTCCTGCACTCGGTCAGGATGTATCTCCAGTTCCCGGCCGGCCCCGCCGAACACTGCCGCTACCAGATAGCGGTCGTCAAGGAAGCAAGTGACGGTTCGCCCGGCGAGACGTACTTCAAGACCCCGGTAATCACGGGCGCCCCGGGCACGACCGGCTGGAATACTGTCGATCTGGCTCCGAATCCGGGCGACGAACTCGTCTTTGACGACAACTTCTTCATCTTCTACCTCCAGGTCGGCGAACCGCCCGAATGCGCATCAATCGGTCTCGACGGCTCCCGCAACGCGCCTGACTCCACCTACTGGCAGTACCGGGCCGGCATCTACCAACTCGACTCCGCCGGCGGTGACTTCATGATCCGGGTGACCGTGGACCACCCCCCGCCCACCCTCATTCCCGACGACATGCGTGCACTGTACGTCGATACGCCCTGGTACGAATTCGTTCAGCGGCCCTTTGATGCGCCACTGACCCCTGCCGCCCGGTTCGACAATAACGGCGGCGTCGACATCCCGGACGTCGTCGTATCCTGCTCGATCTTCGGGCAGGGCAATGTACTGCCTCACTACGTAGACGAACAGCGAATCGGTACGTTCGCCGCCGGTGCCGACACACTTATGACCTTCACTGACTGGGTACCGGACACCGCCGAGCAATGCTCGGTCGTCACGCACATCTATAGCACCAACGCCGTTGTTATCGACCCCCAGTCCGGAAACAACGAAAAGTGGTTCGTTTTCGAGGCAGTCAAAGGCATCCACACCGGCGGTTCCGGGGTGCCCGGCGAATACGGCTGGATTGACTCCGACACCACGGACGGACCTACCTTCCAGTGGATCGACACCACGGGCGCGGTTGTCGTGCTGACCAGTCCGCCGCTTGAAAAGATCTATGTCCCGATCGGATTCAACTTCCCGTACTGCGACTCGGTCTACAGCAATGTCATCGTCTGCACCAACGGCTGGTTGTCGTTCGGCACCGACCAGCAAACGACCGAATCCCTGCCCCGGATCCTGCCCGACGTGAACATTCCCAACGGGGCGCTGTACCCGTGGTGGGACAATCTGACGGCGGGCCAGAACGAAGGCGGAGGCAAAGTCTACCGCAAGATCGAAGGAACCGCCCCGAACCGTCGTTGCGCCGTTATCTGGCAGGACGTCAACCGGGATGGCTGCTCGGACACTTCCGACCTCGTCAGCTTCGAAGTAGTCCTCTACGAAAGCGGCACGATCGTATTCCAGTACAAGGACGTCACCACCGGGGACCTCACCTATGACAATGCCCGCTACGCTGCGATCGGACTCGAAAACGAAGACGGCTCCGACGGCCTCTGCTATCTCTATGCCCGCCCCCCGATGTCCAGCGCGGTGAATGACCTTGCCAACCGCGTCAGCCCCGGACGGGCCATCAGATTCCAGAAGGTCTATCGCGATGCCGCCGTGCTCGACATCGTCTCCCCCGCGGCCTACGTCTTCGAAGGACCGCTCACGCCGCAGGCGACCATCCACAACTACGGCTCCATCCGCGACACCATCCGGGCCTTTTTCTTCATCAGTCCCGGATACCTGGATTCATTGACCATACCGGACCTTGCGCCCGGGGACAGCACCACGGCGAGCTTCGCCGTCTGGAATGCCACCCTCGGCGAGTACACCGCGAAATGCTCGGTCGCGATGGTGGGCGATGTGGCCGACTCGAACAACGTCGTGAGCAAGGTCTTCTACGTTTCTCCCTGGATCCAACAGGAAGATATCCCCCTCGGCCCCCGGCGTCGCAAGGTGAAGGGCGCCGCCCTGACGTACGTTCCGCCGCCGCACAACCGGTTGTACGCACTGAAGGGAGCCAATACTCTCACGCTGTGGGTGTTCGATATCGCAACCGGCCAGTGGGACAGCCTGTCTCCCATGCCCAGACCCCCTTCCGAGAAGCGGGCAAAGGCTGGCTGTGAACTGGCGTATGACCCGGACCACGGTGCCGAAGGAACAATCTGGGCCCTCAAGGGCGGCGGCAGAACCGACTTCTACGCCTACGACATTGCGACCGACGTCTGGACCGCCAAGAAAAGCGTATTCCTGCCCAGGGTCCCTGGTTACCGTCCGCCCAAGAGGGGCGCCGCGCTCGCCTACGTGGCCGGTTCCGGTGGTCCGACGAGTTCAATCTACTGCATTCCCGGCAACAACACGAACTTCCTCTGGCGCTACGATATCACCTCTGATACCTGGGACACCGCGCCGAGCGTTCCCACTGACCCCCTGGGCAGACACAGGCGCTGCAAACGCGGGTCAGACCTGAAGTACGGCGGTGGGCTGCTATACTGCCTCAAAGGCTCAAACAGCTACGAATGCTACGCCTTCGACCCGGCAGTCTGGGATACGACACCCCGGGACACCTCGGGTGAAGGCTGGAGGGCCTGGACCGACACGCTGACCTCGGTGACGTTCCTCGGACACCGCAACAAGAAGGTGAAGTCCGGTGGCTCAATGGCGTACTTCGACAGCACTGTCTACGTCCTCAAGGGCGGCAATACGCAGGAGTTCTGGACGTATCGCTCCGACGGGGACTCCTGGGTCCAGCTCACCGATATCCCGATCTCAATGCGAGGCCGCAGGCGGAAGGTCAAGCGAGGATCGGCTCTCGCCGGAGCCGACTCAACCATCTACTGCCTCAAGGGCTCCTACAGCTTCGAGTTCTGGGAGTACAAGCCGGGTGGCGATACCGCCGGCCTGTTCTCGGTCCGACCCGGACCAACGCGCCACGGCGTAATGGGATGGGAGAGCACGTCGCCGAATGCACCGACGCTCATCGCCTGTCCCAATCCGACCCGCGCCGGCCTGAGCATCAGCTACAGTCTGCCGGTCCCCGGGCACACCAGGATTCGTATCTACGACCCAGCCGGCAAGCTCGTCAGGACACTCCTCAGCGCGCCGGTCCTGCCCGGGCGCCACACCGTCCAGTGGAACGGAAACAGTGACGCGCACCGCCGGGTACCTGCCGGGGTCTACTTCGTGAAGCTGGAGAGCGGTCCGGTTACGCTGACCCGGAAGCTGGTAGTCCAGCGCTAGCAGCTCCAACAAAATCCGCCGGGGCGGCTCACATCCCCCGCCCGTCCTCTTGTGTAACCGGCGGTCAGAACTTGAACCAGAGGTAGACCGCCAGTCCGACGAGAATCGCTGCAAAAGCGGTGACGGCGAAAGAAAGCCCGAACGTAAGGGTGACAAAGCCAAGGCTGGCTGTGAAAGCAGGTATCCCGATGTCAAGTGACTTGAAGAAGAAATCGCGCACCGGCCCCTGCGGGAACAGACCGGCAAGGAAATGTGACACGGCACTCCCGACCACCCCTGCGATAGCAACGGCGAGAATCAGCAGGCCTACCGACCGGCTGCCTAGACGCGCACTTCGATTCCTCATACTGACCAGTAATAATCATATCCTCGCGCTGCCTCCTGTTCAAGTCGAACCCTTCAGTCTCACGCGCGCAAGTCGGGCAGCGATACCCACGAACACCCCACTCACAACTCCCGCAAGCACCAGAATCGGCAGCAACAACCATATCGAATCGTCAGGCACCACCATGACGCGCGCAACTGCGAGTTGAGCGACATTGTGCATGACCCCGCCGGCCACACTCACGCCCACGATGCTCAGAAACCTCCTCCCGACCGACCTGACCAGGATCATTGCCCCGAGACTCGCAGCCCCGCCGGCTGCTGCAAACCAGAAGAAAGGCGACAGGAACCGACCCATCAGCACCGAGCCCACCAGCAACTTCAGCAGGAAAACCGTAACCGAACCGCCCGGCCCCAGGTCATACAGCGCCAGCAGGACAGCAATGTTCGAAGCGCCAATCCGCAGCCACGGCAGCGGACTCGGAATCAGGCTCTCAGCAGTGTAGAGACCGATTGCCAGGGCACCGTAGATCGCCACCCTGACCTGTCTACCGGGTAATTGCATCCAGTTCCCCGCCCCGAAGTCTGACCACCACCTCATTGGGAACGCAGACAATCACCCCGCCCGGTCGTGAGATACTGCCCGCCCGGACACACAACTTCCGGGAGCAATCGGACTCGACCACTCGGGCAGCGTTCCCCTCAATCAGCACGACAGTCTTCCCGACCGGCCCGGTGACCACGATTGTCGTATCGGCCGGCAGTTCGATGAGGGTCTTCTCCCCGCCGGCCTGGACCTCGCACAGTCGTGCCTCTCCCGTCCTCCGCAGCAGCATGAAACTCAACCCGGCCAGCACAAGCAACACCAGCACGAGGACGATATCCCCCGGCGTCAGCAAGCGCCGTCTCACAACACGAAGTCAACCGGACGGCCGCAGCGGGCACAACTCCTGCCCTCGATACCCACCATCCGCCCGGTGTAGTGGCTGCGGTCGACCAGCAGGCTACCGCAGCCGGGACACACTGTATCCCGGTACGCCGGCCCGGTCGGCAGATTCCCGAGATACACGTAGTCCAGTTTACCGCGGGCAATCTCGACCGCCTTGAGCAGACGTTCCTCGGGCGTTGGCGGCTCGGTCGCACGGTTCCGGGGAAAATAGCGCGAGAAATGCAGCACCGTATCCCGGCCCAGCCCGGCAACGAAATCGGTCAGCGCCTCCAACTCCTCGTCGGAATCGTTCCGCCCCGGAATCAACAGCGAAGTGATCTCCACGTGGCACGCCTTCCGGGCGGTCCTGATTGTATGAAGCACCGTCTCCAAATCGCCCTTCACGTAGTCACGGTAGAACTCCGGCCGGATTGACTTGAGGTCGATATTCATCGCGTCAACCAGCGGGAGCAGCTCGCCCAGCGGCTCCGCGTCAATCATGCCGTTCGTCACCAAGACGTTCATCATCCCCGCTTGCCTGATGAGCGGAAGGGCGTCCATCAGGTACTCAAACCAGATAAGCGGTTCGGTGTAGGTGAACGCAACCCCGAACGATTCCGACTCCTTTGCCGACTTGACGAGCGCTTGAGGCGCAACGTATCGCGCCGGCGCGACCCGCTGGGATATCTCGCTGTTCTGACAGAACGGACAGAGCAGGTTGCAGCCGTACGTGGCGACCGACAGAATGTCCGCCCCAGGATGGAAATGATAGAGTGGTTTCTTCTCAATCGGGTCCATTCCCATCGAAACCACCTCACCGTAATTGGTCGCGTAGAGCTGACCGTCAATATTCGTCCGGCCCAGACACCGGCCGGTCTTACCCGGCGCAATCAGGCAGTGGTTGGGGCATATGCCGCAGCGGATGCGGCCGTTCTCGGCCCTGGCGTAGCGAGCCGGCACCTTCATTCCAGCCTCCCCGCCTCAAGACTCCTCACCGAATCACCATCAGCCACCAGCATCACCACTCCCAAGCTCTCCTGCTGCCGCACGAACTCCAGCCCGCGCTCCGGGCCGAGCACAAAGACAGCGGTGCTGTACGCATCAACTGCCAGCGCCGACTGCGCGAACACCGTCACGCTAGCGCAGCCCCGGGCCGGACAGCCGGTCTTCGGGTCAAGGATGTGATGATACCGCTGACCATCACTCTCAAAGAACTTCTGGTAGTCGCCGGACGTGGAAACCGAACGATTCCTGAGTTCAAAGACCCGTATCACCCCATCCCCTCGCGGATTCTGCAACCCGATTCGCCACACCCGGTCGCCGAACACCCGGATGTCACCGCCCGCATCGACCAGCCCCTGCTCGACCCCGGCATCCTTCAGTATCCTGACCCCGCGGTCCACGGCCTCCCCGACCGCAACGCTCCCCAGTTCGATCCGGGCTCCGCCGCAAAGGAAAACCGAATCACCTTCGATTCCGACATTCCGGTAGTCGACCAGTTCGACCGCTGCCGCCAGTTCCGCTGAGTCCGGAACCCGGCGTCTACCGCCAAGGAACCCCCACGCTTCGCTCAGCGGCAGCACGGTAATATCCAGCGCCCCGCCGGTTGCCGCGCACGCATCCACCGTTGCCTCAATCAGGCGTCCTGTCTCCGGCGAGACCGTCGCCGCCCGCGATTCATTGAGCCGGGCCACTTCGCTGCCGGGAAGAAACGCGGACCAGAGCGTATCGAGTCGGTACATCTCCTCGAAAGCCAGTCCGACCGCGCTCTCCGCCACCACCTTGCTCACCGCAAGCGCCTTAATCCGGACGTAGCTTCCGAAGACGAACTCGGTCCGGTCGACTTCGGCCAGCCGCGAACGGTCGCACGCCATCAGCACAAACAGCAGAAAGAAACTACGCCACATCCACTCAATCATATGGGCGTCTCCGGAACCGTCAAGTCGCTGCACAAACCCGGCATCCGGTTCAGGAAAGCGAAATCCTCCTCGTCTGGCCGGCAGCGAGGGCTTTGTCAGAATCGCCCCTGGACCTGAGCATCAAGGCACGTTCCTAGACGTAGCGGGAAAGGCAGATGTTCACGGAATCGGACCGCGAAACCCGGGCTGTTCTATCTCCTTCATTCGACATTCGCCACTCGTCATTCGAACGGCACACCTGGGCTGCCCCTGGGCGGCTGGGTAGCGGTCCCCGGGGTTCTAGCCTGCGGGATGTCCTACGTTCAAACGGACATTCAACGACGGATTCAATCCGGCTTTCAACCATGAGTGAAATCAGCCATGCAATCAACTCCTGAATCCCGCATGCTTTTCAGGTATCTGCTAACCACGCAACTATCTTCTCAATTCTATCTCCAATGACGGGTGCTATCCTGTGATCTATCCTGCTGGCTATCCTGGCAGCTACTTGGGCAGCAATGTACCCCTCAACCACCGGCTCAACCAGGAGTTCGGTTTTCTGTTCGGTTCCGGGGTCTGTTACGAGAAGGCTACCCGCGTATCCTGCAGAGATAGTTGAGAACCTTCGGCGGCAAGAAATCAGCGGCTGACGGAAACAGAAGGCTAACCCTGTCCGGCCCTGACTCTCGCCAGTGGGGAGAATCTCTCAGAATAGGTAGCTGTCCCTAATAGACCTTCGCCGTAGATGCTCCGGACGTGCATCGTGATATTCTGCGGCGTGGTCTGAAACAACTCCGCCATCAGCCGCTGGGTCAGCCAGACTGTATTCCCCTCAAGCCGAACCTCAATCCGGCTCCTGCCGTTCTCGGTCTGATAGAACACAATCTCCGAAGACGTTGCTTTCCGTTCGGGCAGGTTCTTACTCATCACGTCGCACTATGTCGTCCTCAACCTGCACTGCAAGGCCAGGTTGGCGTCAAGACGGAATTGCGTTAGGAGCGCCTCATGCCCGGCGTGGGGACAAACCGACAGTTAGTTCAGCACCGGCTTCTTGCAGCCATGCCAGGCGAATGGTACCACCGAGGGCAAACTCGGAGTCCCTTCGTCGTGCTTGGTGGAACAGAACACTGCGGCTACGCCCTTCAACCATGGTCGACCCGGGGAGCAGTCAGTCTTGCTATCACAATGCGTCCCGTGGTATCCGCGCGGTAAACAGATTGCGCTGACTGTCTGATTCCAATCCCAGCGCCGGGACGGCGGCCAGCGCCCGCCGGATTCCTGTGCCGATGCCCCGATAAGGCAACTCCTTAGTCGCAAAAGAGGCGATCAATGGGTTGCGGATGCTGGATACGCCGTTTCGGATGTTCTCGACGGTGAGGTTATTCGGCAGAGCACCCGGACTGATTAACTCGATGCGATTATCGAAAAGCATGATTCGCCACGGCGCAGAAACGAAGTAGTCGCGGTGCAACAGCATGTTGACGACCAATTCCTCCAACGCTTGGGGCGGCACCTCGAGGTCCCCTTCCGTATTGAACCCCTTACCGTTCTGGACGCGCCGGAGATTACGCGAGAGGAATGCCATCATTCCCTTGTGCAGATCCCTTAGGCACCCCTTGATGTCCTGGCTGTCCCGATACTTGTCGCCGGCCGGATCGTCGCCGACGAAAGCAACGGCCTTGACGACGAAGGCAGGACGATACCGCTGAGGGTGGCCCCCGAAGAGCATGAGTCCGGCGAGATTCAGTTGTTCCTTCCGCGCCAGACCGAGGTTGTTCAACAGCCTGCCCAGCGACACGTCGGCTTTGTCAAACGGCTCCCCATACTGCTTCGCGAAGAAATCGCCGAAATGCTCCAGGTCTATGTCTCCGGCCGTAGTTCCCTCGACCGGCACCTCGTCTGCGTGGACGAGGTCAGCGTTTTGAAACATCCGCTGGATCTCTTCGCGCGAGGTCACCCGGCGCTTGTCCGCACCCGACTTGACCCAAAACACCCCGTTGTTGTCGGCGTAAGGCTTTGAAATGCCTTCCGACACCGTGACGACCATGACCAGTTTCCCTCCGACAGCGATGTTCCCGGATTCAGGGTTAACGGACGGACGGACGAGGTTAGTCGCGGTATTAGAGACCAGCTGATTGAGTCGCCGGATGTCGTCGTGAGAGAGTCCTTCTACGACCCCCTGGTCGTTGACGCCAATGACGATCTTGCCGCCTTTGCTGTTGGAGAACGCCACAAGTTCACCTGCGAGCGATTCAGGACTCGTGATGTTCAGTTTGAACTGCGCGCGGCTGTCTTCCCCGCGTCCGATCAGCTCAATGAGTTCTATTGCTTCCACAACTGGTAGATCTCCTTTCGGCGGGCAAAGGCCTCGCGACCACCCTCCATGATGGACACAATCGCCTTCTGGATCTCCGGGTCATCAATGCTGCCCGCCTTGACATCAGCGTGACCGCTGGCAAACGCGCATGCACCCACCTGCTCGGCATCGCCCAGAACCGGGAAGTTCGCGTTGTGTGTGGCGAAGACAAACTGGGCCGCCTTCTTCAGTACCCGGACGAGCTTGATCACGTCCTCGAAGATGGTTTGGTTGTCCAGGTCGTCTTCCGGCTGGTCGATGACGACCACGTCATTGTCCCGCTGACTCAAGATGAACAGTATCAACGCTGAAGCCCGCTGCCCGATGGAATGGTCACGCAGTGCCTTACCATGGTACTCGATTGTGAACCGATTCGGGACCTGCCACGTCAGCAAGGTCGCTTTGGACTCGCTGAAGTACTTGCGGAAGACCTCGCCCGAGTCACCCATGCTGCCGCATATGGCATCGAGCGACGCATAGATAGACACGAAATCGGGATGTTGAGTCGTAATGGTCTCCAGTGTGGATTCCCGCAACCGGCTCCCTCGGGCGTTCGCCTTAAGTTGCTCCAGGAAAGCAGCCTTGTCACCTTTGTATTCAGCCGAAATGTGCAGGGCATTCTGGCTGTCGTTGAGTTTCTTGATCTCAGCCTCAATCTGCTTGAACTCCTGATGCCAGAGTCCAGACAGCCTCTTCATCTCCATTGTCAGTTCGTCCTGCATGGCCGTCTTGCGCGCCTTGCTCTTCGCCACTTCCTCTATGGCGAGCTTGGCTTTCTGTAGCTCGGCGTTCAAGCGGACGAAGTCATCGGGGCGCACGGTCACACCGTCCCGCTGCTGCAGTTGGGTGCTCAACTGCCGCTCAATCGCGGCGAATTCCTCCCTGAGTGCATCGCGACGGCGCTCCAGTTCACCAAACTTCTCCCGCAGGGACTGGAGTTCTTGGCGCGCCTCTGTCAGGAGCCGCTGGCCCTTCTCGGGCAGTCGGCGTATTCGTGCGAAGATATCGTTGAACTCATTCATCAGGTCGGCATTGGCACTTGACTCAATTCTCCCGTATGCAGCGAGCCCGTCTTCCTGCTCACTAAGAAAGGTATCGACTGCGCGGACGAAGGACTCGGCAGCGCCGAGAGCCCGCCGCGCGTTGGTCACGTCGGCATTGAAATCGACCTGTCGCCGAAGTTGCTCTTCAACGCCGTACTTGCGGAACAACTCCAGTTTGAACTCTGCGTCTTTCCGCTTGGTCTGGTACTCCCGTTCCAGCGCATCCAGGTTCTTCAACTTGTCCAACCGAGCCAGGACGTCCAGAACTTTCTGCCGTTGCTGCGCGATTTCTCGTCGCGTGGAGTCCAACCCCGACCCGAGCAGCTTGTCTACTAGTTCCCGCTCGAAGCCTTCGCCTCTGGGAACGAGCTCCTTCTGCCCGAAAAACAGCGGCTTCCTCACAACGGATTCCGTGCTGACTCCGGGCCGCAATTGGCCATCGCTATAGACATCTGCCCGGTCATTGAGGATTCGACGGACCTCGCAACGCCTTCCCTGCGCGTCTTCTGTTTCCACAATCACCTTGCCGCCGCTACCCAAGGCGAAACGCACCAATTCCTGTTTGTACTTCCGGTCCGCAACCGCTTCATCCAAGGGCAATTCCAGGGCATAGCGTAGCGTCTCCAACACGGCGGACTTCCCGCTTCCGCGAATGCCAATCAGGCAGTTGAGTTGGTCGGAAAAGTCGAACCGCTTCCCATCCAGTATCCCTCCTTCGTACCGGATCGACCGTACCCAGGAATGTGGCTGCCGCGGGGGAGTACTGGTCACAATCCGCTCGGCGGCGGGCTTCAACGCAAACTGGATGGCCTCAAACGTGAAAGCGCCAATCTTAATGAATGTCTTCTTGCCGCGCCCGATCTCGTCCAACGTCTTCGGGTCGGAACCTTCAACCTCGGCAGGATACCAACCACCCAACCAGCCCTGTACTTTCTGCCGCAGGTCTCGGGTCCGTACCTTCTGGAAAGCCGCCGTGCGGGACTGAAACAGATCATTCGTACCGAGCTCGGTGATCCTGCCGCCATCGAGTCCGCCCCACAATCCATTCTCCGTCTCGACATGGGCGAAGACCAGGAGGTAGTCACGCTGGTACTTATCCAGTTCGCGGATTGTCTCCAGCAAGTCATGGTTGGACCGGGCGTTGCCGCTGTCGTAACCGGTCTGTCCGGCAAAGGTTAGTCCGAGAAAGCTGTTGATGTGGTCCGCATTCTCTCGATTGTCGACCCATTCTTCATGGAATACCACCAGTACGTGAATGCCGTTGCGACCGTCCTTGACTGAAAGCTCGACGCCCGGCATCAAATAGATGCACTCCTTGTTCGCCGCCTTCCGAAGGGTCTTGAACTCGTCCCGGTCGAACTTGTTATGGTTCGTGATTACGCCGACCCGGATTCCCGCCTGCTCCAGGGAGGCCACGTAGCGTGCGACGAAGTCCCGTTCGTCACCTGTGTCTGTAAGCTCCCGGTCGCGACGCGTGTGCAGGTGGAAGTCCGCACGAAGCCAGCGGCTGCCATGCGCGAAGAGGTTTACTCTCTCAGGCACGTTTCGTTCCTTCCATCATACCTCCTCGCATCGAAGGGGTTGAGTACCGTTCGGCAGCTTCAGTGCCTCTTCAATCGGGTTCATGGTTGCCATTATACAGCCCTTTTATGTCGTCCTCAACCTGCACTGCAAGGCCAAGTTGGCTGCAGTTTCGTCGCTCCCCTGGCCTTGGGCAGGTCCTTGTGCAGCTTCAGCATCTGCTCGACCAGCTTCACCACCCATATGGGCCGTGCCTGTGCCTTCATGGTTCAGTATCTGAGCTTCAGTATCTTGTTCACTTGGAAGCGCCGGACGTACGGCGGGTGCCGGACCTCATTCATGAGTTCCCAGTAGCACTCCCGTGCGAGCGCCGAACAGACTCCTTCCGGGTATGTGTAGTGGTACATCGGCGGCTCTCCGCCTTCCCGGACGTAGCTGTGTCGGAACTCAGGCTGCAGGTAATCGTAGATTCCCCAGCGGATGTTGTTGAGGAACTCCGCGATTGTGCTGCCGTGGTAGTCCAATATGTCGGTGTGGAATCTCTCGTAGAAATCCGACAGAGCGAGCAGGGCAGCATCTACCTTCACTGATAGACCGTTTTTCTCGAGCGCTCCTACGAGTTCTTCTGCTACGCGGACGGCCCTAAGGAAGTTGTGCTTGGAGATGTTCCCGCACATCTTGATGAAGCTCACTCGCTGCAGCTTCAGCGTCGTCTCTGTGTTGATAGAAGGAAGCCACACCTCGACTTCGACCTCCTGCTCAAGCCAACCTGCGAACGCCTGTGTTGCCTCCTCAAGCAGTCTGCCTGAGCCATCTACATTGAAGCTTGGTGCTCCGGCAATCGCCTTGAGCGCGCCGAGATAGGATGTCGTTCCCACAGGCCCTTTCTTGTCGGTGCGAGACAGGAAGTCCACGAGCATGATGCTGAAGAACTTCCGGTGAGTCATCGATTTGAAGTGGATTTCCGACTCCGGGTCGGTCCCTGCCAACTCCAAAACCTCGAAGTTCACCATCTCGTCGATGAGTTCCTTGACAGCCTTCAGGAGCACTACTTCTCGCTCTATCGCACCGAGTCCGTCTGTCATCATGGTTGTAGATGTCGTTGGGTGGTTATCACTGGCTAGCGTTACTGGCCTTCTACTGTTTGCTTGGTTTCGGGAAAACATTCGGTTGCTGCAGCTTGGTTCTTGGGGCAGCTTTCTCATTGAGCCGCCTCAGAGTGCTCAGGCCGACCCAATACTGCCCGTTTTTCCGCTGCTTCGTGTCGTTCTTGCGGAAGTACTCCCACACAGGCTTGCCGGGGCCATTGTACACCAGCTTGAACTCATCATCTGCCAACTGCAGGACAAGCAAGTGTTCCGGCTTGCTGTAGAGCGCTATCCCTCGTCTCCCACCCGTCAGCTTGATCTGCACCTTCCTGTTGCCATCCCGGGTCTCGGCATCGTGGTCCTTGGAGGAAGGAGGCAGCAGTTTCAGATTGAAGGCGTAGGCCGCAACGACCTCGCCAATGCTGCCGAGCAGGTGTCCATCAATGGTGAACTTCCTACCATCCTCACTGAATTCGTCCTCCAGGTTCCTCACTGCTTCATGGAGCTGCCGAATCGCATGGTCCAGCGTCTTCGTGCGTCTTGGCGTCCAGGAATCGCTCACTTCGTACTCCCCTCCACTACCTTCATTTCCTTCTCCGTCAGCCCGTACAGTAGTGCCATCGGATGGCACTTCCCGCTGTCGCTCCAATCATCCACCAACTCATCAAACATCGCCGTGCGGCTCATCCGTTCTGTCCTTCGACGATGGCTATCTCCTTGTCGCTGAGCCCGTAGAGCTCGTATACCAGTTGGTCGATGTTTCGGTCGGTGGCTTTGATGCGGCGTTCGATGGCGGTCTTGGTCGCGCCTTTGGCCTTGGGCAGCTTCTTGTGCAGGTCCAGCATCCGCTCGACCAGCTTGACCATCTTGTCGTGCATGGTCCTCTCGGCCCTGTCCTGCAGGCTGCAGGTTTCTATCGGTAGACCCCGAATGAACCGCGCCTCAAAGCTATACCAACCTCCACGCATCTGCGTAGCGGTTTGCTTGACGTACCACTCCAGCAGCCTGCTATTGAGCAAGCCGAGCATGTACTCACGCGAGTACTCCGGTCGCACCAGTAGGCCGTACCCACCAGCCACTCCACCTGTGAAGAACACATCGCCGGTTTCGTCACGAGAAAACGCCGCGTTCGGCGCAATGTCCGGCGTGAATAGCTTCGGCAGATGCATCACGTCTAACGCCTTGGGATAGATGTACCCATACCACTTCGGCCCGCGCATCCTCCCGCCCTCGCGGTCAGCCAAGTAGTTCCTATTGGCTTCCAAGTAATCCCAAGTCAGGGGAAACCGCCTACACAGGTCTTCGGCAGGAATCAGGGCTACAACCCCTCCTTTTGCAGCGTACGGAAACAGTACCAAACGTGCGGTCCGCGTCATGCAGTAGCGCCTGCTGTCGCCGCCTTTGACCAGAGGATGTAGGAGCTCCGGTTCCAACCAGCATTCTTGCTCGAGTTGCCGGGAGTAGACTTTGACCCTGTCCCTCTTGCGTCCGCGCTCCTCGACGATGTATATCCTGTCAGCACTCGTCTTGATGCCTTGGAAGATGCGGCTGGTCACATCGCTCAACTTTGTCGGCAGTGCCCGGAGCCTCGCCAGCAGTTCCGCACTCGGGCCAATGCTGAAAGTCCACTCAGTTGGTGTGAGCCTCTTGATAGGGACGTGGCCCTGCTCGGCTCTGCCCGCAAGACGCCAGCCATCCAAGTTGTCCACCTTGACGAAGAGGATGCGAGATGCGCGCTGCCTAGACAGGAACATCAAGCAGGTGTAGGTCGTTGCGCCCGCAAAGACCTGTTGGTGCCCGAAGTGGACAACATGCGATAGGTGCTGACCCTCAGCAATGAGCGCACGCAGTCCCTCACCATAGGTGGCGTTGAAGAACTTGTGTGGCAGGATGAAACCCAGGAGTCCGGTCTTGTTGAGCAGGTTCAAACCCCGCTCGGCGAAGACCGCGTAGATGTCGTAGTTGCCCTTGGCTGCCGAGCGGTAGTGCTGCTTGAAGTACGGCAAGGACTGCGGCGTCCACTCGTTCATGGCCTGGACCCGGATATACGGTGGGTTGCCGATGACGACGTCGAAGCCGCCGCGTTTCATGGTTTCCGGGAACTCGTCTTCCCAGTCAAAGGCGTTGATACGGATGCGCTGTTCTTCGTCATCGAACAGGGCCTGTTGCTGGCCTTCGTAGAAGTCGGAGCCGATGAGGCTATTGCCGCATCTGATGTTGCTGGACAGGTCAGGCAATGCCCGTTCGCGGAACATCTTGAGCTGAAGGTTGATGCTTTGTTCCGACTCGCCTTCGAGCACTTTGAGCAGGAGGCTGAGTTTGGTGACTTCGACCGCCTGGGAGTCGATGTCCACACCGAAGATGCTGTTGAGCAGGATGCGTTTCTTCTCGCCGGTGGTAAGCCGCCATTCTCCGGCCGGACCTTTGTAGAGTTACTTGCGAGCCTTGGCCGGGCCGTGAGCGACATACCAGTCGCGGTGCCAGTCGAGCAGGTACTGGAACGCACCGAGGAGGAACGAACCCGAGCCGCAGGCCGGGTCCAATATGCGCAAGCGGGACGCCTTCGCAGGGGTCAGACCTTTCTTCGGAGTCACCCTCACCCTTGCCCTCTCCCGTCCAAGGGAGAGGGAACCTGCATCAGTCCGGGCCGAGGAGTCGCCGCCTTCGAGCAGCTTGCCGACCGTGTTCTTGACGATGTAATCCACGATGTAGGTCGGCGTGTAGTAGACCCCACCAGCTGTGCGGACTTCGGGTTTGTATTCGACCTT
>CBDUVZ010000024.1:0-29057 GCA_965370805.1 uncultured bacterium
AGTTCTCTGAAACCAGCCACAGGGTAAGTATAAACAGGTTTATACCAATTTCCAGAGGGTTGTTTCGGCCCATCCTACGCAGGTTCGATAGTTAGCTTGAGGCACAGTTCGGACGGGTGCCGACCCCCCTCATGGCCAGGGGGACAACGGGGTGAGTAATCCGGGATGGCACTCAGCAGGCAATTCTCCACGTAATTCACTCCATGATTCGGCACTCGACTCCGCAGTCGATTCTCCGTAGCACTTGCAGGACTACCCGGACCGTAATCTGCCGGGCTACAGGCAGAGCAATGGGCAGGGCGATTTGGAGGAGCACCTGGCAGGGCATCCGGAGGGTGATTCGGCAGGTAATCCGGAAAGCTACCTGGCAGGTGATTCGGGGAGCAATCTGAGTAGCTATCCGTGGATGTGGCGGTTCCGGGCAGGGTCCGGACTGGCAGGACCGATAGGACCTGTACTGCGTAGCGGGGCGGCCGAGAGGCCGCCCCGCAGAAGTTGCCGGTTTGGGTCAGGTCTTCGGGGCCTCGGGAATGAACCCTTCTTTCATCATGTTCTGGACCAGGTCGCGGGATGACTTGATCGTGGCAGTTGATTTCTTCATCAGTTCGTCCCTGGTCATGATGGTCCGGGCGACTCCCTGCTCGATTGCCTTCATGCCGACTGCGACCGCTTCGCGCGGGAAGACTTCCCAGTCGTCCATCGTCGGAATCAGATAGTCCGGCTTCAGGCCGCGGTCTTCGGCGACTTTGGCCAGTTCGAGCGCGGCGACGATGCACATCTCATCGGTAATCGTCTTCGCGTTGACGTCGAGCGCGCCCCGGAAGATGCCCGGGAACCCGAGCGAGTTGTTGACCTGGTTCGGGAAGTCGGAACGGCCGGTCGCAACGACCGCGGCGCCGGCTTCCAGAGCGTCCCATGGCCAGATTTCGGGAATCGGGTTGGCGCAGACGAACACGATTGCGTCTTTGGCCATGGTCTTGACCCATTCGGGTTTGATCGTGTCCGGGCCGGGTTTGGACAGGGCGATGAGTACGTCCGCGCCGCGCATCGCATCCGCGGCTGTTCCTTTGAGGTTCTCCGCGTTGGAGATATTGGCCCAATGCCATTTCTGTTTGAATTTCTCCTCAAGGTCGGTGCGGCCTCGGTGCAGGGTGCCTTTGGAGTCGGCCATGATGATGTTCCCGGGTTCGACCCCGCCCTTGGTGATGACGCGAGCGATGGCGATGTTGGCCGCTCCGGCACCGAACATGGCGACTTTGACCTTGCCCAGTTCCTTGCCGACGACTTTGACCGCGTTGACCAGGCCGGCAAGGGTGACGGCCGCGGTGCCCTGCTGGTCGTCGTGCCAGACCGGCACGTTCATCTCTTCGCGCAGGGTGTCGAGAATCCGGAAGCATTTGGGCTGGGAGATGTCTTCGAGGTTGAACCCGCCGAAGGAGGGTTCGAGCAGTTTGGCGGTGCGGATGAACTCGTCCGGGTCTTTGGTGCGGAGCGCAATCGGCACCGCATCGACGCCGCCGAGATACTTGAAGAGCAGGGCTTTGCCTTCCATCACCGGCATTGAGGCCTCGGGACCGATGTCGCCGAGTCCGAGGACCCGGGTGCCGTCGGTCAGGACGCAGATGGTATTGGCCCGGTTGGTGTGGATGTAGGATTTCTCGACGTCTTTCTCGATGTCGAGGCAGGGCTTAGCGACGCCGGGCGTGTACCAGATGCCGAAGTCCTGGAAGTCGCGGATGCAGCATTTGGGCACGACCTGGAACTTGCCGCGGTAGAACGGGTGCAGGATCATCGCGTCCTTGCCCGGCTGGGCAGCCTTGGCGACCAGTTGGTCGATTTCGGACTGGCTGAGTTTCTTCATGGATTGCGTTCCTTTCTTGAACGTCTATTGTGCCCGCAGTTTTGCTTTGGGTTGCCCAACGAGCATGATGATTCCCGCCGCGACTAGGCAAAGGACTCCACAGATGGTGAATGCCAACGGGAAGTTGTTGAGGTCTCCAAGTCGTCCGCCTAGGATCGGACCGAAGATGCCGCCAATCCCATAGGCTAGGAATACCCAACCGTAGTTCTGGCCGACGTACTTGTTGCCAAACGTATCTGCCGTTATCGCTGGGAACAGTGCGAAGTTGCCACCGAAGTTGAACCCAATCAGCGTTGCTCCGACGAACAACAGCCATGGCGTGTCGGCCATCCACTGGAACAGGATGACGAATATCCCCTGTGTGGCCATCATGATGATGATGGACGTCTTCCTACCGAGTTTGTCACTCACTGCTCCCCACGCGATTCGGCCCAAGCCGTTGGCTAGGGAGAAAAAGACCGCCATGGCAGTCCCGGCTACGGCGCTCGCTGCCGATGCGTCGAGGCCATGTGCCACAAGTGCTTTTATCGGGAAGAGCTTCATCAGGCCGATACTCATCAGCCCTGCGCTGGCTCCGAAGATGAAGGTTAGCAGAATCATGTAGTACTGAGGTGTTCGGAGCATTTGTCCGCTCTTGAAATCAACAGAGCCAGCAGCGGGTGGCGCACCCGCTGCAGACTGCGGTGGACTCCAGCCCGATGGTTTCCACCCTTCAGGTGGGAACGCCATCCATATGCTTCCGATTAGGACCGTTCCCGTGAATACTGCGCCATATATCATGAACGTCGCGGGCAGCCCCATGTTGGCTATTAGTGCTCCCCAAGCACCGGCGAGTTTGACCCACAGCAGCGCTCCGAATCCGAAACCTGCTACGGCTAAGCCCGCGACAAGGCCCTTCTTATCCGGGAACCACCGCATGGCGACGGCGATGGGGACCACGTAAGCCAACCCGATTCCCGCACCACCGACTACCCCAATGAAAATGAGATGTGCAACGAAGGAGTGATTACCAAAGAGGCCGGCCAGCAAGTAGCCCAGACCCAGGACGATGCCGCCCAGCATCGCGACCTTGCGAGGTCCGAACTTGGGCATCATCCGTCCGGCCAGCACCATGACAATCGCGAAGAGCGCAAGACCAACCGCGAACACGGCTTGGCTTTGTGTCTTGTTGAACCCGTAGGTGAGTTGTTCTATGCGCTTACTCCCCACGAACCTTGTTACGGTGGCACCTGTTTTCTCTGTGACCGTTCTGATTCTCCCCTTGATATCCTCCTGACGGGCCGAATCGGGTTCACTCTTCAACTGGTTGGAGAGGTGCTTGATTTCCTCGCGGGGGAGTTCGAGTTCGGCTGACATCTCATCGAGCGCCGCTTCGGTTAGTCCAAGTTGTCCTGCGTGGTATACGTCTACTACCTCCACGGGGAGCTTCGCAGTCAGAGTCGGCGTGAAGACTGACCACGCGTAGATGGCGCCTAGACAGAGTTGGATCAGGATTGCGCCGACAACAACCAGCCAGCGGTTCATCACTTTCTGTTCACTCATGGGGTTTCCTTCTCAGGAGTCAGGTTCCGTTCAGGTCCGGAAGTTCCAGAAATGGCAGGCGGACTGCCGAACGCAGAGTCCGAGCAGCCCGCCTGCATGGTTGTGTTCCTAATCGTCGAGCGTGGACGTGTCGCCCGACTTCCGGCCCAGCGCTTCGTCCTTGAGCAGGCGGCGCATAATCTTGCCGGAACGGGTCTTGGGCAGTTTGTCCCGGAACTCGATCGAGTCGGGCCGGGCGATGGGACCGATTTCGGTGCCCACCCACTTGATCAACTCGGTCTTGAGTTCGTCGGTTTTCTCGACGCCCATCTTGAGCGTGACGTAGGCCTTGGGTACGTCGCCCTTGATTTCGTGGGGCACGCCGACGACCGCCGCCTCGGCCACCGCTTTGTGCGACACCAGTGCGGATTCCACTTCCGCGGTCCCGAGCCGGTGTCCGGCGACGTTCAGCACTTCGTCGACGCGGCCGCGGAACCAGAAGTAACCGTCTTCGTCGCGCATGACACTGTCACCCATCAGGTACTTGCCCGGGAAGCGCGACCAGTACGTTTCCTTGTACCGGTCCGGGTTCTTGTAGATGGTGCGGAGCATCGCAGGCCACGGCTTGAGCAGCACGCCGAGGCCGTTCTCGCCGGGTTTCGCCGGGTTGCCGTCATTGTCGAGCACAGCGGCCTGGACCCCGGGGAGCGGCTTCGTCGCCGAGCCGGCCTTGAGCGGGGTAATCGGCAGGGGGGAGATCATGAAGTTGCCGGTTTCGGTCTGCCACCAGGTGTCCATAATCTGCAGCTTGCCGCCGCCGATGTGCTTGCGATACCAGCGCCACGCCTCGGGGTTGATCGGCTCGCCGACCGAGCCGAGCAGCCGGAGCGAACTGAGGTCGTGCTTGGCCGGGAACTCCTCGCCGAACCGCATGAACATCCGGATTGCGGTCGGGGAGGTGTAGAGGATGGTCGCCTTTTCGCGCGCGATGATGCTCCAGAGCCGATCCGGGGCCGGGAAGTCGGGTGCACCCTCGTACATGATCGACGTCGCGCCCAGCATCAGCGGGGCATAGACGATGTAGGAGTGCCCGGTGACCCAGCCGATGTCGGCCGCGCACCAGTACACGTCGTCCGGCTTCATGTCGAACACGAACTTCAGGGTCGAGTACGTGCCGACCGCGTACCCGCCGTGCACGTGGACGATGCCCTTGGGCTTGCCGGTCGTGCCCGAAGTGTAGAGCATGTAGAGCATGTCCTCGGAGTCCATCGGCTCGGCCTCGCACTCGTCGGACATGCCGTCGATCAGGTCGTGCCACCATACGTCGCGGCCGTCCTTCATCTCGACGTCGTTGCCGGCCCGCTTGTAGACGATGCAGTGTTCGCAGCACGGTGCTTCGGCCATCGCACCGTCGGCATTGACCTTCAGCGGGACGACCTTGCCGCGGCGGTAGGCGCCGTCACAGGTGATGAGGACCTTGGAGTCGGCGTCGACGATGCGGTCGCGCAGCGAACCGGAGGAGAAGCCGGAGAACACGACCGAATGGACGGTGCCGATCTTGGCACAGGCCAGCATCGCGACCGGGTTCTGCGGGATCATCGGCATGTACAGGGTGACGCGGTCGCCCTTCTTCACGCCGAGCTTCTTCAGCCCGTTGGCGAACTTGTTCACTTCCTTGTGCAGTTGCTCGTAGGTCCAGCGCTCCACCTCGCCCGGCTCGGACTCGTAGATGTAGGCGACCTTGTCCTTGACCGGGGTCTTCATGTGGCGGTCAAGGCAGTTGTGCGTGATGTTGAACTTGCCGCCGGTGAACCACTTGAAGAACGGGGCGCCCGAATCGTCGAGCACTTTGTCCCAGGGCTTGAACCAGTCGAGGTCCTTGGCGACTTCGCTCCAGTACCACTCGTGGTCTTCGGCGCGCTTCAGCAGGGCATCCAGGTCGCTGATGCCGTGCTTGTCCATGAAGGCCTTGATGTTTGAGTTCTCTACCAGCTCTTTGGGCGGCTGGTATAGTTGTTCTTGTGCCATGCAGTTTCCTCCTTTGGCTGCAATGTTCCGGGCAGCGAATCCTGCGTTGTCGATATTCTCAGGTTGCCTGCGCCGACTGTCCTCACCGGACAATGACCGAAGCCAACGGCGCGCGCTGAGTATAGTCAGGCGGGTATGGGTGTCAAGCAGAGTGGGGCTGAGGAGTGGTTCTTCCGGCCCGAGGCCGGGCACCCGGGTTCGGGTCAGGCCTCGGGTCGGAAGAACAGGATATTCCGGGCTGCTCCTTCAGCGCAGGAGTCCCGGATTTCACCGCGGGGTGGCAGGTCTACCCGGGCAATCCGTCGTGCTTCTTTGCCGCGGGAAGAACAGCTTCGAACACCTTCGTGGCCGGCATTGCGGTTCCTGCTTCAAATCCGTAGTCCGGGTCATTGAGAACCGGTGTGAGTATCAGGACTTCGCGGTCGTGGTGAGCAATGAAGTAGAGATTCAGAGCCGGGATCCTCACGACGAAGTAGGCAGACGCGTCCAGTTTGCTGGCGTCGGCATTGGCCTGCCGCGTCCTGGTCAGCATTCCGGTCAGATTGGGGCTGCCGTAGCTCATGGCAACCCAGCGTTCATCTATCTTGCCGATAGTAACCGAGGAGCGGGTCTGTTCTTTGACGGTGACAGGATAGATGACCACGTCGATGCTGGTGAGCAGTGGGTCCGGCGGCCGGCCCGGTTCGTATTCCTGCAACCGGTCCAGCCTGACCATGAACACTCGCATCGGTACACCCAGAGCGGCTTCGCGGATTTCACCGGGTGAATCAAACCCCATTCTCGCGAAGTTCTTCTCGGTGATGAGTTCGCTGAAGGTCGCCATCGCTTTGGTTGCTACTTCCCGGGTTTCCTTGGACACCGCGAACTCCTCCTGAGCACCGCCAAGGGAAGCGACAAGAAGGATGGCTGCCAGTATGCCGATTGTGGGGCGCATTAGTCACCTCCTTCGTACTTGAGGTTGTAGAAGTCATCCCAGTGGGTGTATCCGGGGGCACTGACGTAAGCATCATAGGTGATGAATTGGTGGTCGCCGACGTTCGGGGGTAAGGGGTCGTACATCTCCACCTGGTTTACGCCGTCGACGGTACGATACCCGATGGCAATCATCATGTGACCGCCGTTGCCGATCCAGTGCCAGGTGAAGCAGAAAGGCTTCTTGCCGCAGTACGAGTTCGTGGATATCTGTCGCTTCAGAGTGTCCCAACCGAGAGCCGCGTCGTTGGTCCGGTCGAAGCCGAAGTCATACTTCGCGAACTCAGGCCAGCCGGTCACGTTGCAGACTCCCGGCGTCGGTGTATTGCAGCAGTCCGTGCGGCCGGTCCGGTTGTTTACCTGGACGCACTGGGCCACGTCATGACCCAGGTAGTCCATTGCCATCTGACCGCTTGCCGCCCAGCACCAGTTGCTCATTCCCTGCGGGTGAAGCGTTACGGCCAGCGACTCGGATGGTCCGGGTTCGCAGCAGCCTCCGATGAGCAGTGCGATGCATCCGAACAGCGCAATGTGCGCGAGGCGTTTTCTGAACATCCAAACCTCCTTTTCAGCTTGGCCGGCGTAGGTTTCGGACAGGGCCTCCCACCGGCCGCGGAGAACCCTGTTCTTCATCCGGTGTTCCCAGGCTAAGCGCCAGGCGTTCCTCCTTTCCTGTGTATTGCATCACAGGGAAACCGGTTCGCCCGGGATTTCCGTGGGCAGGTTGTTCTATGTGTCGGCGGATGGTGCGTCCCTACGGCTGCTGAGCCGCGGTCCAGGTGTTGCCACGGTCCTGGGTCAGCAGCAGGGTCTGTTCGTCGCCGCTGATCATGCCGACCAGCCCGTCAGGGAAGAACCTGATGCTGTACAGGTCGACAAGGACTCCGGTGTTGAGGCGTTCCCATGCCGTGCCGCCGTCACTGGTGTGGATGAGGGTTCCCTGGGCACCGACAGCGAAACCAGCCAGGGTGTCGTGCCGGAAGTCGAGGGAGTAGAGTGGAGGCAGCGGGAAGTCGATACTGAGTGGTCGCCAGAGTTCGCCGCCGTTCGGGGTGTAGATGACCAGCCCGTTGCCGGTGGAGGCGAAACCGACGATATCGTTCGCGGGAAAGTGGACCGCGGTGACGTGGGTACCGGGCAGCAGGTTGCGGATGTTGCCGGTCTGAGAGAACCACATCGCGCCGCCGTTGGTAGTCTTGAGAATGGTGCCGTCCGGTCCCACCGCATAGCCGACGGTTTCGTCCGAAGGGAAATTCAGGTCCATCAGTTTCCCGGTGACAGGAACGGCGAGCTTTTCCCATGTCGCCCCACTGTCAGTCGTGCGCAGGATGGTCCCCTGGTCGCCGGCGACGAATCCGACCTGGGACGTAACCGGGAACCTGATGGCACGCAGGTCGACATCGGTGCCGGAATCGAGCTTGCGCCATGTCTCGGCTTCGTCCTCGGATTTCAGGATAGTGCCTTTGTCCCCGCAGATGTAGCCGATGCTGCTCTGGATCGGGAAGTGGATGGTGTACAGATTCCGGTCGGTCGGGACCGGCTTTCGCTTCCAGGTTGCGCCACCGTCGGTGGATGACAACAGGAGTCCGTTGTCCCCGACCGCGCACGCAATCAGGGCGTCTTCAAAGGTGAAGACCGAGTTGATTCTATTTGCCATTGCAAGATTGTGTCTTCAATTCCCGGGGAAGTCAATAGCGGGCAGGGGATTGACTTTGTGAGGCGCAGTAATAGACTAGCGACTTGATGACGTGTGACAGGATTGTCGATTCTAGAAAGGAGTCCTGATGAGTTCTGCGTTCTGGATCGCTCCGATTGGTTCGGTGATAGCGCTGGGGTTCGCGCTGTTCCTTGCCCTGCGGAACATGCGTTACAGCGAAGGGACCGAGCCGATGAAAGAAGTCGCGAAGGCGGTGAAGGAAGGGTCGATTGCGTACCTGAAGCAGCAGTTCAAGGGCGTCGGCTTGTTCTTCGGCGTGGTGTTCGTGCTTCTGCTCATCCTGGCATTCACCGGGAGCCAGGTGATATTCGTGCCGTTCGCGTTCCTGACTGGTGGCATCTTTTCCGGCCTGGCCGGTTTCATCGGGATGTCGGTCGGCGTGCGGTCGGGCGCGCGGACGACCTGGGCCGCAAAGCAGAGCCTGAACTCGGGTCTGCGGGTGGCGTTTTCGGCCGGGATGGTGATGGGACTGGTGGTGGTCGGGCTCGGGCTGTTCGACCTGTCGGTCTGGTACCTGGTCCTGAACGCGCTGAGCACGCAGACCGACCAGGTGCTGCGATTGCAGGAGATTACTTCGACGATGATTGCGTTCGGTATCGGGGCGAGTTCGCAGGCGCTGTTCGCCCGGGTCGGCGGCGGAATCTTCACCAAGGCGGCGGATGTGGGCGCAGACCTGGTCGGCAAGGTCGAGGCCGGGATCCCGGAGGACGACCCGCGCAACCCGGCGGTGATTGCGGACAACGTGGGCGACAATGTGGGTGACATCGCGGGTATGGGCGCGGACCTGTATGAATCGTACGTTGACGCGATTGTGGCGACGATGACCCTGGCGGCCGCGGCCGCGGCTTCGGCGGCCGCAGCACTCGCGTCAGGCTTGCCGATGCCGGAGGTGCTGCGGGGATTCGACGTGCAGAACGGGGTCATGTTCCCATTGGCCCTGGCGGGCGCGGGCGTGTTCGCATCGATTATTGCCTTTTTCTTTGTCCGAGCCGGGGAGAAAGCGGAGCAGTCCGTGCTGTTGCGGGCCCTGCGGACCGGGACCTACGGCGCGACAATTATGGTCGCGATTGCGGCGTTTTTCCTGGTGCGCTGGATGCTGCCGAACAACTTCCCGGTCTACTGGGCCGTGGTGGTCGGCCTGTTGTCCGGCGTGCTGATCGGGTACTTCACCGAGCTGTTCACGTCCGATTCCTACAAGTCGGTGCGCAACATCGCGCGTGAGGCGAAGACGTCACCGGCAACGGTCGTGATTGAAGGGCTCGCGGTCGGGATGCGGTCCACGATTCCGATTGTGATTGTCGTCGTGGTGGCGATCCTGGTGAGCTATTTCGTTGCCGGGCAGGGCAACGTGGCGATGGGCCTGTACTGTGTGGGTGTGGCCGCGGTGGGGATGCTCTCGACGCTCGGCATCACGCTGGCGACCGACGCGTACGGCCCGGTGGCGGACAACGCCGGCGGGGTGGCGGAGATGACGCACCAGGAGCCGATTGTGCGCGAGCGCACCGACGCGCTGGATTCGCTGGGGAACACGACCGCGGCGACCGGCACGGGGTTTGCAATCGGTTCAGCGGCCCTGACCGCACTGGCGTTGATTGCCGCGTACCAGCATGAGGTCGCGGTGGTCGGCGCGCGCCTGGTCGACAGCGGCCTGCTGAGCAAGGTGCCGGAGATTGACTTGTCGGTGATGAACCCACGGCTGATTGCCGGCGTGTTCCTGGGAGCGATGCTGCCGATGGGCGTGGCGGCGATGATCATGACCGCGGTGGGCCGGACCGCGTCCCGGATTGCCGATGAGGTGCGGCGCCAGTTCCGCGAGATCAAGGGAATCATGGAAGGCACGACCAAGCCGGACTACGCGAACGCGGTCCGGATCTGCACCAGGTCGGCCCAGAAGGAGATGATTGCGCCGACCCTGCTGGCGCTGTTCTCGCCGATCGTGGTCGGCCTGATACTCGGGGTCGAGGGCGTGGTCGGCCTGCTGGTCGGTGGCCTTGCCGGCGGGTTCGTGCAGGCGGTGTTCATGGCGAACGCGGGCGGGGCCTGGGATAACGCGAAGAAATACATCGAGAAGGGCAATCTCGGGGGCAAGGGTTCGGACGTGCACAAGGCCGCGGTAATCGGCGATACGGTCGGCGACCCGCTGAAGGACGCGGCCGGCCCGTCACTGAACATCCTGCTGAAGCTGATGTCGATGGTATCGATTGTGTTCCTGGGGTTGATTCTGCGTTTCTCATTGTTCCGGTAGGGCGTTGAGAAACCACAGATAAACACCGAAGGGCACGGATTCTGACTGCGGTGGGCCTCTACGTGACGCGGAGGACTTCTTCCGCGGTGGTGAGGCCGGCGAGCGCTTTGGCGAGGGCGTCTTCGCGTAGTGTGCGCATCCCGTTCCGTTGGGCTTGTGCCCCCATTTCTTTGGAGGATTTGCCTTCCATGAGCAGGCGTCTTGCGGCATCGGTCATTGGCAGGAGTTCGAATACCCCGAGCCGGCCGTGGTAGCCGGAGTCGCCGCATTGCTTGCAGCCTTTGCCGCGGACGAACGGAGTCCCGGCTGGTGTTCCGAGTCGCTTGAGCACGGATTCGGGCGGGGCGGCCGGTTCGGTGCAGTCGGGGCAGACTCTGCGGACGAGGCGCTGGGCGAGTATGGCGATGACGCTGGAGGCAATGAGGAAGGGTTCGATGTGCATGTCGACCATCCTGGTGAGGGCGCCGCCGGCGTCGTTGGTGTGGAGGGTGGAGAGGACGAGGTGGCCGGTGAGGGCGGCCTGGAATGCTATTTCCGCCGTTTCGCTGTCGCGGATTTCCCCGACCATGAGGACGTCGGGGTCTTGTCTGAGGATGGACCGGAGGCCGGAGGCAAAGGTGATACCGGCTTTGGGGTTGATCTGGCAGTGACGGATCAGCGGGAGGCGGTACTCGACCGGGTCTTCAAGCGTGATGATGTTCTTCTCTATCGAGTTGATTGCGTTGAGCACGGCGCAGAGCGTGGTGGTCTTGCCGGAGCCGGTGGGGCCGGTGACGAGGAGGATGCCGTGTGGTCGGCTGATGAGGTCCCGGAATGAGGCTGTGACTTCAGGGTCCATTCCCATTTCCTGGATTCCCATTGGGCCTTTGGTCTTGTCGAGTATCCGGAGCACCAGGTTTTCCCCGTAGACCGTCGGGAAGGAGGAGACGCGAATGTCGATTGGCCGGCCGCCGATTCTGACTTCGACTTTGCCGTCCTGGGGACGTCGTTTTTCCGAGATGTCCAGGCCGGCGATGATTTTGACGCGAGAGGTAACTACGGGATGGAGGTGGGGCGGGAGTTCGTCGGTTTCTTTGAGGATGCCGTCGATGCGGAATCGGATGCGCATGGCGTTTTCGTCCGGTTCGATGTGGATGTCGGAGGCGCGGCCGGCGACCGCCCGTTCCAGCAGCGAGTTCACAAGCCGGACCACTGGTGCCTCACTCGCCAGTTCCTCGAGCGGTTTGTCTTCGTCTTCGGATTCGATCGAGCGAAGGGCTTCGTCGACTTCGTCGGCAATGGCTGATGCGCCTGCATGGGTGTCCGGTTGGAGGGGGTAGGATTGTTCTACAGCGGTGCGGAGCGCGTCGGGGTCGGCGAGTGCGGGGTTGATTTGCATGCGGAGGGTCTGGTGGAGTTCGTCAAGGGCGGCAATGTCTTCGGGGTTTGCCATGGCTATGGTGAGGGTTCCGTTGATCTGGAAGAGGGGGACCATCTGGTATCGCCTCGCCAGTTCGGCGGGGACGAGGTTCAGCAGTTCCGGGTCGATGAGGTGAGTGCTGACGTCGACGCAGGGGACGCCGAGTTGTTGGGCGGTGAGTTCCTGGAGTTGCCGGCGAGTGAGCAGGCCCCGGCGGGTTACGACTTGTTCGAGGTTCTCGTTCGTGCGGACGGCCTCCGCGTTGAGTTCAGCGAGCTGCGGACCGCTGAGTTCCAGGTGCTTACGAAGTAGTTCCTGGAGCCGGAAGCTGTTCAGGTGGGTTGGCATGCGTGGCCTTTGCGGGGTTGTAGTGCCTTGAGGATAGCAGACGGTTGATTCGCTCAAGGAGTCCTGTTGTTGTGAATGGTTTGGTCAGGTAGTCATCAGCGCCGACGGTCTTGCCGGTCTGGATGTCGTTCAGTTGGGATCTGGCGCTGAGAATCAGTATCGGGATGTGGCTGAACTGACGGTCGCGTTTGAGCATGGCGCAGACGCTGAACCCGTCGATTCCGGGGAGCATGAGATCGAGTACGATGAGGTCCGGCCGCCATGCGCGGGCACGGGTCAGTGCTTCGAGTCCGTTTTCGGCCGTCTGCACTTCGAATCCCTCCGCTTCAAGTCGCGCTCTGAGGATGATGCGGATGTCTTCTTCGTCGTCCACGACGAGGATTCTGGCGACGTGCTGGAGGTCCATCATGACGGGATCGCGGCGAGCTGTTGCCGGATTTTGGAGATGAGTTCTTCCGGGGAGTAGGGTTTGCGGATGCAGTCGTTGGCTCCGAGTTGGAGGCTCTTGTCCCGGAGTGCGACTTCGTGGGTGCTCGATGCGGAGAAGAGGATGATTGGTATTGGGCTGGTGGTGGGGTCGTTCTTGAGGATGCGGCATACCTGGTATCCGTCGAGTTTGGGCATCTTGAGGTCGAGAAGAACGAGGTCGGGTCGGCGTTGGCGGAGGGCCGCGAGTGCCTGTTCGCCGTCGGGGGCGGTGATGACTTCGAATCCGTTTGCTTCGAGCCGGACCCGGGCGACGAGGGCTATGTCTTTTTCGTCTTCAGCGATAAGGATGAGTGGTTTGTGTGGAGTCAGGGTGGTCATGCGTTCTTGTCCTGTGAGTCTGCGGGCGGTGCGGCGGGGTTGTCGAGGGGGAGCGTGAAGGCGAAACGGGTTCCGGTTCCTTCTCGGCTCTGGAACGAAATTTCGCCGTTGTTCATCCGGACCATTTCTCTGGTGAGAGCGAGGCCGAGGCCGGTGCCGGGCGGGCGACGTCCGTCCGGGTGGTTGACCTGGTGGAACTTGCGGAAGATGCGTGTCTGTTCGGATTCGGGTATGCCGATACCGGTGTCGGCGACGGCTATTTCAGCGGTGCGGCTCCGTTTCCGAGCGGATATGGTAATCGACCCGTGGTCCGTGAACTTGAGCGCGTTGCTGAGGAGGTTGTTCATTATGCGCCGGAGTGTGCGTTCGTCGGCGTAGACGCGGAGGGCGGGCGAGATTGGCGATACGGCAAGCTGCAGGTCTTTGTCCCGGGCGGCGGCGGCAAAGGAGGCTGCGGTTTCGTTGAGCAGCCGGGACAGGTCGATCTCGCCGGGCGTGAGGTCCATCCGACCCGCCTCGATTTTCGAGAGGTCGAGGATCTCATTGATCAGGTCGCCGAGACGTCGTGAGTTGTTGAGCGCGAGCTTGAGGAATTCTTCCTGTTTTCGGCTTACCGGACCGAGCGTGGAGTCGGCGACGAGGCTTATGCCTTCGTTGATGGCAGTCAGCGGGGTGCGGAGTTCGTGTGATACCATCGATATGAAGTCGTCTTTGGTTGCGCTGAGCCGGATGAGTTCGATGTTGGTCTTCTTGAGTTCGTCCGCCTGGAGCGTTATCTGTTTCTGTTGGGCGAGGAGTTCGCGATTGAGGCGTTCGAGTTCGAGCGACTTGCGTTCGGACGTATGTGCGAGTTGTGCTGCTTCCTGCTGAGCGGTCTTGATGGCTGTGAAATCAGCGAAGATAGCGACAAAGGAGACGATTGTATCCGCTTCGTCGCGAAGCGGCGCCATTGTGCTTTCGATGAATCGCAGTCGGTTCCGTGCGTCGCGGTGCCGGTGTTGCACCCGACAGGTGGACCCGGTGGCCAGGCAGTTCTTGATCGGGCAGACCTCGCCGTGGAAATGGCAGGGCGTCGGGTGCCGGTGAATCAGGGCGTGGCATTTGCGGTTCACAAGCTCGGCAGGCGGCATCCGGAAGAACTTGGCGAATTCCGGGTTGGCCTGCTGGATTACGTAGTCGCTGTTGATGATTACTATCCCGGCGGCGAGGTTGCTGAAGACGGCTTCGAAATACTGTCGGGTTCGGTTGTTCTCGGCTTCCCGCCGCCGACTGGCGGTTATGTCATACAGTAGTGCGAGCGCGGTTCCGTCTTTGCTTCGGGACAGTGTCGAGTGGACTCGATACCACTTTCGACCGCCCGGGGAGTCCCAGGTAATGTCGGTCTGTGCGTCGCCCCGGCTCTTGAGTCGGGCGGCGTAGTCGGCAGGGATGCCGAGGTCAGTGAGCGACCAGCCGAATGCCGAATGCAGAATTGAGAATGTCGAATTCCGATTGCCGATTTCCGAATTCTGCATCTGGAATTCGTCACTCGACATTGCCTCGAAGCCGGTGCGTCCGGTTCCGAGCATTTCGAGCAGCGCGGGATTGGCATTGAGGACGCGGCCGGATTCCACCGTGAAGGTGAATGCCGGCGTGTCGGATTCGGTCAGGATCAGGTCCGGCTGAGTGCCGCGGTCTATGGCCGGGATGGAGATCGAGCGTTGCATCAGGGCTTTCTCGATGAGAAGAAACAGGCGCTCGATTCGGTACGGTTTCTCGAGGTAACCGAAAGCGCCCTGATTCATTGCCTGCACAGCGGTATTGATGCTGGCGTGTCCGGTCAGGATTATCACTTCGGTGTCGGGCGAGGCATCCTTGATTCGTTTCAGGAGTCTGATTCCGTCGATGTCCGGCAGCTTCAGGTCAACCAGGGCGAGGTCAATCGCTTTGCGCTTCACAGCGGCGAGGGCTTCCTTGCCGTTTGATGCGGTGGTTGTGAGGTATCCTTTCGTTGACAGGACTTCAGCGAGGGTTGCGGTGAAGTTCGGCTCGTCATCCACTATCAGGACCAGCGGTGATGAATGTCGAATTCCGATTGCCGATTTCCGAATTCTACATTTGGGATTCGCCACTCGGCATTTCCTTGGTGGTTGTCAGTTGGCTACGAGCAGAGTGACGGTGACTACCAGATTCGTCAGCGTTACCAGCGTGGTAATCAGGGGCAGGTTCCGCTGGACTTTGTGCCAGAAGGACTGGGAAACCACAATCACGTCACCGGAAGTCAGGAACAGGAGTTCGCCTTCGGCAGTAATCCGGCTGAGATTCAGTCGCTGTCGTGTTCCGTCACGTTCTCTGATGAGCAGGATGTTGGACAGGTTGGCGTCGGCGGTCGGTCCGCCTGCAACAGACAGGAGTTCGAGGAGATCAGGAGAGCCGGACAGGTAGTACTGTCCGGGGCTGACCACTTCTCCCCAGACTGCAACCCGGATGTCGCCCGTGGTTTCCGTCCGGGCAGTGCCGATGGCCGGCGCCGTCCGATGGCACAATGCCAGCGCCAGGACGAGCACGATTGCCTTGAACTTCATTGCTTCCTCCTTGAAGGAAATGTCGAAGTGCGAACGCCGAAGTGCGAATTCGGGATTCGGAAATCGCCATTCGGCATTTCCCCGGTCGATTCCGTCAATTCCTCCAATTGACCATTACAAGTGAGCTCTCGACGGCCGCGAAGCCCTGGGACTGGCAGTAGCGGACCACCGGAGCGTCCTTTGAATAGGCGATTACTTCCGCGAATCGCACTCCTTCGTTCCTGAACCTCTGCAGTGACTCGGATACAAGCTGCGTGACGACACCGTTGTTCCGGTATTCCGGCATGGTGGCCACAAGGTCGATGGAGCCGATACTGAAGCCGAGATAGGGTGATGTGTCGGTCCGGATGTGCCTGGCCAGCAGGCCGACCGGCTCGCCGTGGTGGTGTGCCACCAGCAGGTTCTGTTCTTCAGCGTAGCTTCTCAGCCAGTCGCGATGGACCTTTGCCCTGGTCAGAGACGGCAGGCGGATATCCCAGCCGACAATGCCTTCCGGTATCTCGGTTGCCGTCCGGTGCAGGAGTTCATCGACTTCATCCAGTGTGGCGGTTCCGACTTCGTAGGTTCGGTTCGGACCGGACCCCGGGTTTTCGTGCAACAGGTCCTTCGCCAGGAGTATTGAGGTCTGTGTGGCTGTGAACCCGGCTTGCTCGAGAACATTGATGCTGGTAACGTCGGTGTAGGGTATCTGCGTGACGAAGCCGGTGCGGCCGCCGATCTCGCGCATGGTTTCCCTCACCAGCAGAGTTTTGATCAGGGTCCGGGCTTCCGAGTTGCCGTTGGCCAGCAGGTGGCCAATGCGGAAAGTCCGGGTGCCGAGTTGGTGTGAGGCCAGGTCATCCTGCCAGGTGGTACACAGGCCAATCATCTGTCCTCCCATGACGTAGGTCTTCGCAATCCCCCCATTTTCTACTACCTGGCGAATTCCGTCACTGAGATAGTCCACCAGTGAGTTCTGCCGTCGGACGGCAGTGTCCACTCCGCTTCCATTCTGCTGTTCTGTTGCCAGCGCCCACGAATAGGGTTTGCACGGGCTCGACGCAAGCAGTCGCCGCATCGGCTCGCTGGTGCTCGCGGTCAGTAGTTCTGAGAACATATTCCACCCCCTCAGGTGCTTTGTAGCCCATCGGCATTGAGGTGACGGGCACTCGTTGTGCCTTGTGTCATCTCGTCTGCCTCCATGAAACCGATTCCCACACCTTGGTGTGTGCAACCGGCGTTCCACTTCTCCGGGTAGTGCTATGTCGGTTCAAGCTACGGTTTTTCGGCAGGTTAGGTTGCGCGGGACCGGCCTTCACGCCGATCCGAGGAGCGGGACTACTCGGACATCAGCAGTGTAAGTCCCTGATGTGCCGGTGATTGCCGGATGCGACAGAGGAAATCCCGATTGGAGCGAAGCGGGAAGTGCCATCCGATAGCACAATGCCGGACGAGAGAAGAACCACGGATGGACACGGATGAGAGGCGAAAGTCAAATCGTTCTGTTCTGCCTGCGTTTGTCTGTGTTTATCAGTGGTTTTTGCTTCAGTCGGAATTCGGAGTCGGCCGGGCGGCACCGGGATGGGTTGCAAAACCGGCCTTCTTCGCTAGACTTGGGTCGAAATGGTCGTTCACACGGCGCGAAACGCGGTGGTGTTGGGACTGCTGTGTGTTGCCGTCGGATGCAGGGAGACCGGTCCGCCGACTATCGTGCGCGTGGAGGGTGATACGGTTGTCAGCGCCAACGACAGCACGACCTACGAGTGCATTGCCTGGGACTGGGACTACGCCCCGATTGAGTTCACCTGGTCCAGTTCCCGGGGAGCCTTGGTAGTGGAGACGACGACCGTATCCCACTCGCGGATCAGGTGGCACGCACCGGACTCTTCCGGTCCGGTTCTCATCGGTGTTGTCGTTACCGACCTGGACGGTATGACCGATTCAGACAGCGTGCTGGTCTCGGTCGCAAAGGTGACAACGACGCTGATTGATTGCGTCGGCGCGGTCAAGACCGAGCAGTACCGTCGGTGGAGTGACGGCTACCGGCCGGGCTACGCTGTCGAGGGCAGCTTTTCCGTGGAAGACAGCAATCAACTGGCCTTCCTGATGCTTGACGCCCCGAACTACAGTCGCTGGGTTGCGGGGCAGTCATGTGACCCGCTGGTGGCTATCGAGTCCGCGATTGAGAGTTCCTTCTCGACAACCATCCCCACGGGCGGTACCTACCACGTCCTCATGGACAACACTCAGGGCAACTGCGATAAGGGTTTCCGTCTGCGGGTGCGCAGAACGACGCCCTGAGGTACGCGCCAGCCGGCGCGGTGCAGCAGGTCGAGCAGCCGCCGCACCGGCAGTCCGACTACGTTGAGATACGACCCACTGACATGCCGGACGAAACCGCCGCCGCGTTTCTGTATCGCATAGGCACCGGCTTTGTCGTGGGGTTCGGGGGTCGCGACGTAGCGTTCGATTTCCGGCCCGGTCAGCCGGCGGAAGCCGACCAGGCTGGTTTCGGCTCCGGTCAGTTTCCTGTTTCCCGGTTTCCGGACAACCGCGATGCCGGTGATGACGGCGTGGGTTCTGCCTGAGAGTTGCCGCAGCATCATGCAGGCTTGTTCCGGGGATTCGGGTTTCCCGAGTATTCGGCCGGTGAGGCTGTTCGGAATACGGTCCCGGAGGGCGACAACCGTATCAACCCCGATGATGAACCCGCTTCCGACTTTGCGGGCGGCAGAGGTCGCTTTGGCGAGTGCGTTGGCCGTCGCATAAGCTTCCGGTCTGTTGTCCGGGGTCGGCGGCTGCTCGGCTGCGTCCGGGCGGACCAGCCGGAAAGGTATCCCGAGCTGGCGCGTCAGTCGGCGGCGGCGGGGCGAAGTCGAGGCGAGCCAGACGGTCATTGTAATGGCGAATGTCGATTTCCGAATTCCGATTGAAGCGAAAACCACTGATAAACACGGATGAACGCAGGCAGAACAGAACGAGAGGAATTCGATTGCCGTTCTGCGACGCGGGAGCAGGTGCCATTGGATGGCTCAATCCGTGTCCATCTGTGGTTCCCTTCCTCGTTCGACATTCTCAATTCGTCATTCGGCATTCGGCCTTGCCTTATTCGGGCAGGAAGGTGCGGAAGGTGCTTTTGCCGAACTTGATGTCCGGGAGTTTCCGGATGCGCAACTCGAAGTCGTACTTCCAGTTCGAGCCGAGGCGGTCGATGTCGATGATGGCTTCCCAGCAGTGGAGTTCCTTCCAGATCGAAATACTGTAGTCGGTCAGCTCATCGGTTTCGAAGTTGTAGCCGATGCTGTTGAGTGTGGCTTTCCAGCCGGGCACCAGGATGGTTACCAGGCCGGTGACCATATTGCGTTCCTTGCCAAAGGAGTGATTGAGACTCAGTTGGATTCCCCAGTCCCGTTGGGGTTGATGGTGCAGGGGACTCACGGCATGCGGCTGCCCGGGCGGAGCGGAACTGCGGGCGCGCAGCCAGTTCCACTGCAGGGAAGTGGACAGCGAGTAGTTGTCCTTCAGGTCCATCGAATCGAAGTCGAAAGCGGCGCTGGCTTTGACCCGCAGCCGGAGATTCCCGACCGATCTGAAGGGGGCCAGTTCGGCGTTAGCCTGCAAGGGGCTGAGATGGTCGTCGACCAGGTTGTACGACGTGTTGAAGCTGACCTGTCCCAGGTCCTGCTTGGTCTTCAGCGAGCCGACTTTCGCCTGGAATCCGTTCTGCAGCGTCAGCGAGAGGTTGGCCGCTTGCGGCGATGAAATCCGGGGAGTGCCGATTACCCGGCCCGGGGTAACTTCCGGTTCGTAGCTCAGATGGAGTCGGGGCCGGGCGGTGTGGAGCAGGCCGTGCATCCCCATCGTTTCAACGCCGTAGACCCGGAAGAGCTGGAAATCGCCGGCCAGCGAAGCGGTGTAGCGAGTCTCCGGCAGCGTGGTGTCGACCAGGTTGTTGCTCTGCTCAAGAGTCAGGTCCTCGTAGACATTGAAGATGCCGAACGGTTTCTGCGAAGTCTCCAGGCCCACGTCGCCGGTCAGCCGGCGCGAATGGTCATCCAGAGTGTCGTTGTAGTAGGACCGCGACTCCGTGAGCCTGGTGCCGCAGGTGACCTGGAGTTCTCCGGCACTGCCGAGTGAGTAATCCGGGCTGCCGAAGCCGAGGCCGGCCGATGCCTTGCGGTTGACGGTATTCGCGGTATCGACGTCGGTCGAGTCCCGGTAGTCCGTGCAGGTGTTGTCGAAAGAGAGCCGCGGTGCTATCCGCCAGTCAAGCGGCAGGGAGTGGGAGCCGAAACTCAGCAGGGCTTTGGGCAGCCTGGTGAAACTGTAGTGCCGGGCGAAGTCGGTTTTCTTCTCCGTCACCACCGAGAAGCGGCCCACTTTGCCGATGCGCCGGCTGAGTTCGGCATAGGAGGACGCGTCCTGCTTGAGCCAGTCAATCTGGTCCTCGGCGTATTCCGGGGCATAGCTGTTGTCGGACTGGAACTCCGCCTGGGCTTTGAATTCAGTCCCGAAGAAGAACTTCTTGGAGGAGTGCGACGCATTGAAGCTGTAGCGGCGCAGCCTGGTGTCCCATTCCTCGATGTACGAACCCTGGACCGAGCCGAGCGCGTAGGGCTCGACGATGTAGACGCCTTCGACTTTCGGCTGGATACCTTTACGGGTCATGACATCGCAGTAGACGGTCACGTCCGAGTAGTCGTTGATGACCAGGTAGTAGGCCAGGTCTTTGGCGTAGTACCCCTGCTCGTTCGAGAACCCGACTTTAAACGGCATCAGGCCCGACTTGCGGTTGGTGCCGACCGGAATCAGCCAGAACGGAGCGGCCAGAATCGGTACGTTCCCGACTTTGAATACCACCGGCTGGATGATAGCGATGTCGTCCATGAAGAACTTCACGCGCGTGCCGTAGAACGCGTAGTGGGGCGGGATTCGCTCGCACGTCGTGTAGTAGCCTTTGCGGGCATTCATTGTTTTCTCGTCCACCAGCCAGACTTCCTCGGCCCAGAAGAAGCCGTTCTCGATTTCGGTGCGGGCGGTGCGCATCATTCCTTTGCGTGAGTCGATGTCGTACTGCATTTCCACGCCGGTCATGTTCTGTGTGCCGGAGGTGAACAGGACGTCACCGAGTGCGTTCAAGCGGTGCAGCTCGACGTCATAGCGGATTGAATCGGCGTACACTGTCATGTCGCCGTAGCGGACCCAGGCCGAATCAAGCAGGATGAGTTCGTTGGTTCTGACATCGAACGTGGCGAGGTTCCCTCCGTAGTACACCGTTTCAGAAGTGACTGAGTCGGAGGGAAGCGCCGGTTGGGCTGCGAGCAGGCACGCGAGCAGGCCGAACATCCGGCTATGTTAGGGGGAGGGGCAGGTAAGTCAACTACGCCAGCGGGCAGCCCCGGCAGATTGCCGCGGTCCGGCAATGGGTTTTGGCCAGTTGGACCAGTAAGGCATGGTACTCGTTGTAGAGCCGCACGCAGGCCGGCAGGTTCTCCTGGAACAGGCGCTGGATATCTTCGTAGTCCTCATCTCCGCGTGCCAGACCGTAGCGGGATAGGATGCGACGGGTGTAGGCGTCAACGACGAAGACCGGCCGCTCGAAAGCGTAGAGCAGTACGGAATCCGCGGTTTCCGGTCCGACGCCGTGGCAGGCCAGTAGTTCCAGTCGAAGGCGGGCCGTGGGCAGGCGGCTCAGGCCGGCGATGCCTCCGCGGGCTGTGATTCGGGTGAGGACCGACCGGAGTCGTTTCGCCTTGAGATTGAAGAACCCGGCCGGACGGATGAGCGCGGCAAGCCGTGCCGGCGGCAGGCCGGCCAGGCGTTTCAGGCTCAGGAGACGGCCCCGCTTGAGGTTGGCGATTGCCCGTTCGACATTGGTCCACGCCGTGTTCTGGGTCAGAACCGCACCGACGATGACCTCCAGCGGTGAATCAGCGGGCCACCAGTGCTGGGGACCGAAAGCCCGATGGAGGCGGCGGTAGATGACCCGGAGCGCGGGACCGATTCCCGGCCTAGTTGCTGTCGGGCCGGATCGGCTGGAACGAGTCAACAGGTTGCGGTTTCGGTTGCGGAGTATGGAGCGGACAATTGACGGTCGGTTCGGTCCCGCGGGCGAATATCTCGTAGCGAACCCGCGGGCACTGCGGAGTGGCCAGTTGGCCGGTCTCCTCGCAGATCGGGGCGGTAACAATGCGGCCCGGGACGCGGAACCGGCCCGCAGCAGTGTCCGGCTTGATTTGCTTCATGAAGTATGCCCAGATTGGCGCGGCTACACCGCCGCCCGTTGCCCCGCGGAAGATGGTCTTCTTGCGGTCATAGCCGACCCACACGCCGCAGCAGATCTCGGGCGTGTAGCCGATGAACCACGCGTCGGTATAGTCGTCGGTGGTGCCGGTCTTGCCCGCGGCCGGGCCCCGATAGCCGCGATGCCGAATGGTGGTGGCCGTTCCTTCGTCGATTACGCTCTGGAGCATGCTGGTGACGATGTATGCCGTTGTCGGGCTGATGACCGGCTGGATTTCGGGGACGTTCTCCTCGATGATGAAGCCGCGAGGGTCCTGGATGCGCTCAATCAGTATCGGTCGGATGCGGGCGCCCCGGTTGGGGAGGGTGGCGAATGCCGCAGTCATGTCCAGCAGCGTTACTTCGATTGACCCGAGCGCCAGTGAGTAGACCGGCAGCAGTTTCTCGGTTATTCCCATCAGGTTGGCGTACCGCGCGACCAGTTCCGGACCCAGCCGGTCGATCAGCCGGACCGCCACTATGTTCCGGGACAGGGCCAGCGCGCGGCGCAGGGTAACCGGGCCGAGGAACTTGTGATCGTAGTTGTGGGGACGATACCGACGCTGGCCGGGAATGGAGAGGGTAATCGTCGAGTCGAGCATGACGTTTGCGGCAGTGAATCCGTTGTCGATAGCTGCGGTGTAGAGGAACGGTTTGAAGGCTGACCCGGTCTGCCTCTTGGCCTGGGTTGCGCGGTTGTACTCGCTCCGGCGGTAGTCGCGGCCGCCGACCATTGCCCGGACATAGCCGGTCTTGACTTCCACAGCCACGAGCGCGCCCTGCAGATACCGGGGTGCCCCGACGCCGGAGTCGACCTCAACGACCGAATCGTACCAGGTTCGGGACTGCTTCAGCCGGTAGTCCTCCTCAATCCGCTGCAGGCGTTTCTCGACCGTTTCGTTCGCGGCGCGCTGGATGTCCAGGTCCAGGGCCGTGTAAATGGTCGAACCCGAGCGATAGACGAAATCCGGGCCGTAGCGGGCAACCAGGTCGCGACGGACCTCCTCGATGAAGTACGGCGCTTCATTGCGGCCACCGGTGACAGGATGTGGAGTCAGCGATTCCTCCCTGGCCGTCTGGTACTGCTCCATCGTGATGTACCCGGTCTGGTGCAGCTTGCTCAGGAAGATATTGCGACGCTGTATCAACCGGTCCGGATGATGATAGGGCGAGTACACGGCCGGGTTGGCCACCAGCGCGGCCAGGGTGGCGCATTCGGCCAGGTTCAGGTCTGACACGTGCTTGCCGAAATAGCGCTCGGCCGCGGCCTGGACCCCGTAGATTGAGCCGCCGTACCATATCTGGTTCAGGTACATCTCGAATATCTCATCCTTGGAGAACTGCTTCTCAAGTTCGACCGCCAGGATCATCTCCTTGAGTTTGCGGTCGAGTCGGCGGCGGTAGGTGAGGAACATCGAGCGGGCCAGTTGCTGGGTGATGGTCGAAGTTCCTTTGAGCTTGCCGGGGTGGCGCACCATCCACCAGAGGAGGCCCGGAATCCGGACCACGTCGATGCCCCAATGGGAATAGAACCGGCGGTCTTCCACCGCAATGAGCGCCCGCTTGAGGTACTCGGGGACCGTATCGAGTGAGACCGGCCGTCGCTTCTCCTGGAAGAACTCGTGGACCAGCCTGCCCTTGCAGTCAAAGACCCTGGTGCTGGCCGGAGCCCTGAACTCGGCGATTTCGTCCGCAGCCGGCAACCCGGCGCGCAACTTCATGTACCCGGCGACGCAGAGCGCGAGCAATACTGCCAGCGGAACGAGGACCAGGAGGAGAACGTGGGTCCTATTCACACCATGCCCCCGGCCGTCATCTCAATTGCGAATGTCGAATTCCGATTGTCGATTTCCGGACTCTGCATTCTGACTTCTGACTTCTGTTTCCTATTTGTCATTCCGACCGCAGTGGAGGAATCTCGCCTGAGGGATACTCGAGCCATTGGATGGCGCAATGGCAAGGAAGATTGCCGCGTGGCCCAAGGGCCACTCGCAATGACAGAGCGGCTGTCACTGCGAGGAATCCCCACGCCCGCGTCATTGCGAGGGCGTTCTCGCCCGTGGCAATCTTCCTCGTTCCGCACTTTGCACTTCGATATTGGCACTTTGCCCTCTGACTTCTCCTCCCGTGTCCATCCGTGGTTGTTTTCCTCGTTGGTCATTGGGACTTGGTTGTTGGCCATTTCCTCCCATCTTATGTTCACCCGGCAGCGAGTCAAGGCCCGAAAACCGACATAGGAATCTCACCGCCAAGGCCGCCAAGAGAGGAATCCAAACACGAAGGCACCAAGGCTTGTCCTGAGGTGCAGGCTCCGTGACGTGGCAGTCTTCCTCGTTGGTCATTGGGACTCGGTCATTGGTCATCTCCGCCCTGGCGTTCTCGGCGGTCCTGACTTCTGCCTTCTGCACTCTGCCTTCTGACTTCCGGCTTCATCTGTGTCTATCCGTGTTTATCTGTGGTTGTGCCATCGGATGGCACTTTCCGCTCGGTACTGAAGTCTGTGTTTATCTGTGTTCATCCGTGGTTCATCTCCTACAGCCTGTAACACACAAAACCGGCCGAATATCACAGATTGAATCGCATTTGGTCCGACCCCGGGGAACGTCCCCTGTCCTCGCCGACTTCGCCGCCAATCACGTCCCGAATTACGTCGCCAAAGCCGTCGCCGACTTCGCCGCCAACCACGTCACCAACCACGTCACCAATCACGTTGCCAACTACGTCGCCAATCACGTCGCCAATCGCGTCGCCAACTACGCCGCCAATCACGTCGCCAACTACGCCGCCAATCACGTCGCCAATCACGTCGCCAGCTACGTCGCCAATCACGTCGCCAAGTTCGTCGCCGGAATCGCCGCCGGTAACGTCCGAACTGCTGTCCATGCTGCCGCCCGCAGGTCCGGGCAGACAAAAGGAACCGGCCAGACCCGGAGCGCGAAACCCGGGACTGTCTTGTTCCCTCCATCGCCATTCGCCATTCGTCATTCGGACTTGAAGATGACTGTCCCAGCGGTTTCGCAATCCGCAATCATCAATCCCCAATCTGGAATCGAAGGGCGGTCAGCGGCAGGCGGTCAACTGAAGCGGCCTCGAGCTGGTGCCGGAGATGCCGGAGGCGATCAGCGGTTCCCGCCGTTCAGTCTTCAGGATTGCCCCGCTCGTGCTGTGAGCTGTTGACGGTGAACAGTCAGTGGATTGCGGCGTGGGGCGATAGGGTGTGTTTGCCGATATCCGCCCCCTGTACTGTCTGCGGGTGAGTCGGGGCCCGCGAGGAACCAACCCCCGCCGCCATCCGGGGGGGGGCGTCAATGTCCTTGTACGGCACGAAGGCGTAGTCCACCGAGACCATTTGCCAGGTTACTCCGCCACCCACACTAAGGCTGTTCGCGGTATTGTATCCGGCGCGCAGAGCCAGGACGTTCAGCACCGTGAACTCGCCGCCGACGTTGAACCTGAGCCCGGCGTCTGTCGGCTTGCTGACATCGACTGCCACAAGTGCCGGGCCAAGTCCGACCGAAGCCCCGGCTTCCACATTCAGGGGCAACGGGTCCGTTTTCTCAATGAACTTGATTCCCGGACCGATATTCTGCACCGCCACTCCGAAACCGATATCCACAATCGGCACAGGCAGGTAGTACAACAGCCCGGCATCGAACCCGAACCCCAATGCGTTCTCTTCCTCTATCTTCTGCTGGATGAGCTTGCCGGTTGCTCCGGCTGACAGACCGAGGAAACTTCGAGCATAGCCCAAGGTGACCGCGGCGTCGTATGCCGTGTACTCGCCTACCTTCCTGAAGTTCTCGTACTTGGGAATCGTGCCCGACGAAGAATAAGCGCCGGACACACCGATGCGGCCGAGCGGCGTCTTGCACGCCCCGGCCGCATACTGATAGCTCATGTCCAAGAGCCAGAAGTTCTGCATCGCCAGAACCTCGATGTTGCCCGCCCGGGTCAGACCCGCCGGGTTCCAGTACAGCGCGGTCACGTCATCTGCCACGCCGGTGAACGCCTCACCCATGGCACACGCCCGGGCTCCGACACCGATCTTCAGGAACTGCGCCCCGGTCTCTCCGGTGCCGTAGGCAGCCACAGGCAGCAGGGCCAGAGCTGCGCTGAGAATCGTGAATGAATGTCTCATGTCGCCTCCCTATCTGATGATGGCAAACTTGCCTTTTCGTACTGTGCCTGATTCCTCGGTCGCCACGTAGATGTACACTCCGCTCGCCAGCGGTTTGCCATTGTCGCCGGTCGCATTCCAGTCGAGTCTATCCACGCCGTCCTCTTCCTCAAGTGTCGCCACCAGCTCGCCCGCTTTGTTGAACACCTTGATTTCCGCATTCGGCACACCAGCGCCGAAGAACGAAATGACCTCGTGTCCACGCGAAGGAACGAATGGGTTGGGCGAGACTTCGACACCAGTGGCCTGTTTCACGGTGGTTATGGCGTCGTAGTCTGCAGGTGTGGCCTCACGATTCCCAACGTTGTCCACTGCGACACTATAGAACTTGTAGGTATGGTCGTTTTCACCGGTGAACGCAACGGTGGTGGAATCAATGAACCCACACAATGAGTACGGACCATCATCGTCAGATACGTAGAGGTAGTATCCTCGTATTCCTGACCCGCTTGCGCCGTCTTCCCCAGATGCTGTTACGTCGAATGACGTGAGAGGCTGATACTCCGCCAGGGGCTGAACTTCGCTGCTCGGTGCTGAAGCATCGATTGTGTTCACATACGGCCCTTCCTTCGGAGCCGGTTTCCACGGACCCACATCGAACTTGACGCGAGCCTGATTCGCTATCCGAGTCCCGGTCGGCAGATTCGGCTTCGTCTTGACCGTGAAGTCTACCCACCCGATTTCATAGCCTGTCTCGGTGATTGGCGGCAGGAAACCTCGCATCGGGTCCTCTGGAGGCTCCATCGTCACCGGGTCAAGAGACCGGAACGTCCAACTGATTTCGCGGCTGTCAGGGTCATACTTGCCTTCCACATTCACAATCAGGCTGTCATCCGGTCGCATATCCATGTTGATGTTGAAATACTGCCCGCCCTCCAGCGGTGCCGTCCATCTGAGGAAGCCAAACTGGATGAAGGCAAGCGTGGTATCAGCGAAGTTCGCATCAACCGTATCCACAATGAACACCTCTTGCGCCGGGGCAGATGCCGTTTCTGCGTTCCAGAAGTCGACGCGATAGGGCAACTCCCTGTGTCCCGGCACGAACCGCCGGAGGCTGTCCAGCGACGTGCCTGCCGGGTCATACCCAACAGGACCGTACTTGTCCTCTGGCGTGCTGGAACTGACGAACTCCATCGGAAATGCCATCGGAGTGGTCTGAGGAAGGAGTTCGGGGAACCAGTGGCTGGGAGCGACGAATTCGTGTGGTTTGCTCTCGGGCCAAGTTCCGGAAGACAAGTATTCATAAATGGAGGCCGGCGTCGTGAAGGCACCGTACTTCAGGTCCAGGCCAAAGGATGCGTAAACCTCCCGTACGAACCTCACGCAGTTCTTGGTGAACGGAGGAGGTACCACAAAATACACTCCGGTTTCTTCAGCTCTGCTCATGGCCTCGTCAGCGATGTAGTCGCCAAGTTCTGGCGTCCATCCATCAGGCGTACCTGAACCCAGATACCGGCCCTCCAGCGCCGGAGTCCAGCACTGAGCGATGGATGTATCCCGGACTACGTAAGTGGTCTTGTGGTAGCCTATTGGAACCAAGTCGACGACACGTCCGTTGCCCACATAGATTCCCACGTGGCCAAAGCAGCCGCCTCTGCTTAGCCGTATGGCGATACTCCCTCGGGGAGGCTCCGTCCCATCAGGATACCAGGTTCTTCGGATAGGGCCAGGCGTCCCCCCGGGTTTCGACCTTTGATGCTCGTAAGGCGGTGCCTTTACGTAGAGGTACTCTATCAACCCTTGGCCCGTGTGGGGACACCCGACCTGTAGTTCGAATCCCAAGGGTACACCCGGGGCCAAGTTGTTTATCCAGACGCACAGCGCTGAATCAGGCCCCGGAACATACGGACCTGCCTGCCGTGCGGTATCTGGTGCAAAGGGCCACGCATCCGGAAGGTCGACGGGATCGATAGCCCAGGTCGGGGGGGTGTCAAACCATAGCATGAGGTCGCAGTCGTCAACGTTGCCGGCGTTCCAGTACCGCAAGAAGCACCTGTTTACCCTGCCAGCTCTTGCCTTGTGGCGGCCCACCAAGCCCACCCGCAAATCGACTTCCGCGCCGTGTTCGACGACAAACGACCCAGGGGCAACTGCGGCAGCACCGCCCGGGTTGGTTACTTTGAGCACCCACTGCCCCGGGTCTGTCCCGGAGAGGTCGAATCTGGCGACTAGGCGCCGCTTTGTCGAGTCTCCTACGACACCCCCAGCCTGTACTTCAGGATGTCCCTGTCTGGTAAGAGAAACCGCGGCCGCTGAGTCGAGTCCGGCACCCTTGATGGTAACAGTCACGGGCCCGGCTGTACCTCCTCGATACGTCGAGAGCTCGGCTATGCTTGGCTGGGCAGGCGGTGGTTCGAAAATCGTGTCCGTGGATGCAATAATCATATACTGACGAGTCTGCCCTCCTCCACCTAGGAGAACAGCAGAATCCATGTACTTGAGGTAGTACCTGCCCGCAGCCGGGTTCTGAATCTCGCCCTCGATGTGATAGCCTGCGCCCATGTTGGAGAATTGCCAGTGCCTTGCACTGTCGCCGATGAAGCTATAGTAGACGTCAAGCGTGTTCCAAAGGCCAATGCCTTCCGACTCGAAGTAGAGAGCGCTCTGGTCTGGCGGGACATCGAACTGCATCCAGTCGCAGCCGTAGGGCCGGAGGACTTCGCCGATAGTCCACTCACCGAGCAGGAGAGTGTCAAGGCAGGAACTCACTCTGACTTTCCCAGTAGCCGAGTCGAGCGTGCTGCGGATTGCAAGAATATAGAAGCCGGACTCAGGGTCTCGGATATGAATGTCGAAGTCGCCATTTCCACTTTCGAGAGCGACTTCTCGACCGCGCCTAGATACGTTGATGCCCCCAGACCAGGTTCCCGAGTATCCTATGTGGCAGGTCTTCTTCACAAGAACAAAGAGGTTTTCGATACCTGGGGGCACGTTCACTCCCAGCTCAACCAGACTCTCGCTTGCGATTGTGAATTCCTCCCAAAGCCCAAACGCGATTTGCCGGCCCGCGAATTCGACTATCTTGAACCCATCGTAGAGAACACCGGAGTCCCCCGAGGGGTTGAATACGACTACGTTCCAGAGACCCAACTCCCTGTTAAGTGGCTCTTCGCGCTTTTGTGTGGGTGATCTTGGCGGATTTGGCTGCTCATAGACG
>CBDUVZ010000025.1:0-28192 GCA_965370805.1 uncultured bacterium
GTCTATGAGCAGCCAAATCCGCCAAGATCACCCACACAAAAGCGCGAAGAGCCTTGCTACAACCGAATCAACGACCGGGTCTACTGCGCGAACTGGACCGGTCACAACGTAACAATAATCGATGGTTCAGCTGATACCGTAGTATGCGTATTGCCCACTGGACGGTTTCCGTACGACTTCTGCGTGAACGAGGTCAACAACAAAGTCTACTGCTCTGGCTTCGGCAGCGACAACGTTACGGTAATCGATGGCTCCTCCGACTCTGTAGTTGCGATCATTACTGTGGGCGACGGGCCGGAATTTCTGTGCTGGAACCCGGAGGGAAATAAGACCTACTGTACGAACCTTGCAAGCAACACCGTCACTGTTATCGACGGTGCGTCCAATGTCGTAATCGCGACCGTGCCGACCGGCCTCGGTCCACTTGACATCTGCTACAGTCCCACAAGCGACAAGGTCTACTGCGCGAACTGGCGGAGCGACAATGTCACCGTGATCGACGGCACATCAGACTCTGTGGTCGCAACTGTACCAGCCGGACGTTTTCCAAGCTTCTTCTGCTACAATCCAAGAGCCGACAAGGCTTACTGCGCCAATTGGGGAAGTGACAACCTGACGGTACTCCAAGACACCAGCTCTGTCACCACCATTCCGGTAGGAAACGGACCGGAGACTATGTGCTATAACCCCACGGACAACAAGGTCTTCTGTACGAACATCGCGACGAGGGATGTAACCATCATTGACGGGACCACCGATAGTGTAGTAGGGTCAATTCCGACGGGCGGCTGTGACCCCATGTTTATTTCCTGCAACCCGGCTCAGAACCGCATCTACGTCACTAATTACGCAGACGGGACTATAGCAGTAATCAAAGATTCGGCGGTCACTGCCGTCGGAGACATTGCCACGGCCAGATATCCGTCTGCTGTGAACCAGACATACCTGGGAACTGTCCTGTCTCTAGCTGGTGCTGAACGAGCGTTTCTCCTCGACATCACCGGTCGGAAGGTAGCTGACCTAGAACCCGGCGAGAACAACATTCGTGCTCTCGCGCCCGGTATCTACTTCATTCGCGAGGAACAGAACAGCAAGACCCGCAAGGTTATCATCACGCGGTAGCCTTGCGGGGATTAGGGAGAGAATTAGAGAGAATTAGGAGAATTAGGGACAACCACCTATTACGGAGCGATGTCAAGGAGTGGCATGACAAGATGGTGGAACTGGTCGAGAGGATGCTGAAGCTTCATAAGGACCTGCCCAAGGCAAAGACGCCCCACGAGCACGAGTCCATCGAGCGCACAAAGATGGCACTTCCTATGTTTCTGAGCGATGTCAAGGCCCGGCGCGGCAGGATGGGGCGAGCTGGTCGAGCGGATGCTGGGGTCGCACAAGGGCTGTGGTGCCTGCGGCGATTGCAGATTGCAGAGGTCAGAATGGGATGCCGACGCACGTCGGTAGATAGGAGACAGTAGCCATGGCTGGCTTAGGGACCCACGAGAATCCCGCCGTAGTCCGCGTGCGCTCAACGGAACGGGTGGAGGAAATCATGGTAATCTGCAACGAGCACGGATGGAAAGTCATCGCCAGCATTGAGCCGGACAAGCCGGAGGACATTTCCGACGTCGAGCGACTTCTCCATGCACCGAAGACGGCAAGGACCCAGGTCAGAGTGGGTCGCAATGACCCTTGTCCGTGCGGCAGTGGAAAGAAGTACAAGAAATGCTGTGGAAGGTAGATGGGGAATTGGGGCAACTACCTGTTTCTGAGCGATGTCAAGACAAACGGTGACACTAGCCGTCCCCTTCCCATGAAGATTGACAAGAAAGACGACCAGCCGCAGTTGGATGGGTAGGAGTGAAATAGTGCGTGCCTGAAACCCCGGAACTCTCGCGTGTCGGTTGCCGTGTCGGACACCGTCATGAGCGGGTTCATGGGTGTCATGTCGGGCTTCGTGGCGAATGCCGTGACCGTTCTCGCCTAGAACTCCGTTGCGGTGTTCGTGACGGATTTCGTGTCGAGTCAGATGAGGAAGAGCGTGACCGAAGTCGTGGCGAAGGTCGTGACGAACACCGTGTCGGACTTCGTGACCGATGTCATCAAGAGGAAGGTGACGATGCCGGTCTGGAGGGTCGAGATATTGTCAAATGTTGTGGATGCAGCTTTGTCGAACGCATCCGAGAACAAACGGTGACGTTAACCTATTCCCGCCCTGTCCAATTCGAGTCTGAGTCTCCCGCCTTGTGCCTCAGGTATGTCGGGGACATGCCATTTCTTGGGGATTCGCGGGCTGGGATTGGCAGTCCTGCCTGGCGGCCGTGTGTTTGCTCCTGATTTGGCCCATGATACAAAGAATTATCATTTGGCGCCGGCGGGAATCAGGGCTAAGAGACGGTCCGGCAAGCAGATATGCGCTATCTGCCGAACTACCCTCCCCGGCCCCCTGAATAGTTGTCCAAAGGCTTGTCCTGAGACTTCCTGCAGCATTTGCCCGAGGATTTGAACCAGGTATTGCTGGAGCATTTGTCCAAAGATTTGCCTCAAGATTTGCCGGAGGATTTGTCCAAAGATTTCGGACAAGATTTGCCGGAGGATTTGCCTGGAGATTTGGAGCAGATATTGTCACAGCATTTCTCCAGGTATTTGCCCGGAGATTTCCCCGATGATTTCGCCAGGGACTTGCCGAGAGATTTCCTGCAGTACTTGCCGGAAGACTTGTCGGAGGATTTCCTCCGCGCAAGCGGATTCCAGGTTGGCTATCTGAAGTTCATCGTTTCGGCAAGTACGGCCCGCCCAGGATATTCAGCCCGGGGGGAAGATAAGGGGGCACAATCGGAATAGCTGGCCGCGTACCGCCGACCGCTATCCACTGACGGCAGAACAGAAATCGCGGCAGGGATGCCGCTCCCACAGCTCAGGAGAAATCCAAATGACTCAATGCCTAACGGAGAAGAAACGGTTACGCCCATTCCCGTCCACAGTAGGGCCGACGCCGGGTTCGTTCATTCGCGGCCTTGCCATGCGGTCAGGACTTGTTCTACCAGCGGCATAACCAGGCTGCGGGCATCCCAACGGTCATAACCTTTGACGAGCATCCGGTCGTAGTCGGTTTCAGTATGACGGATGTGGGCGATGGCCGCCAGTTTCACCGCATCTTTGTCCAGCCGTTTTGCCGCCTGCGAACGGCCAACCCGGCCGCTGTACTTCCGGCAGGCATGTTCGGCGATGGCCTTTTCCCTGCCTTGCGGACAGCAGGGGAACAGCTCGCGCACGCGCCGGGCGAAGCTCTCGACGTACTCGTGGTCGAGTTCGATTCTTCGCACCGCCTCACGTTCCCGCCGCCGTTCCCTGATTTCCCGGTCATCAAGGCACTCCTGCTGCGCTTTGTCCAGTGCTTCATCTTCCACGAGCAAGCCCTGACGTTCGTAGCGCCTCCGGGCCCGGCTCCATTTCAGCACAACTGCGCTGAGCGTTGAATGCTTGCGGGCGCGTCTGGTCAGCGCGGCATTGCCTGAAGGAAGAAAGATCAGATGGTCCAGGTCCCCGCAGGACAGGCAGAGGCAGCCTTTGTCTCGGTCCAGTGTAATCCAGGCCTTGGAGCCCAGTTGCTCGCCACACTCGTCGCAGACCGATTTCCGGTTTGAGATGAAAACCTTGAGCCCGGCCGGAGCCGGTTGTTTTCGGCTGCTGGACTTACGGTTGCCCGGTGTCATTGCGCCGGCTCAGGGTTGGCTGCGTTCGCCACGCCTAATTGTGTCTTCAGATGAGTTTGCGTCAAGGCCGGACCGGTGTTTGGCACAAGCGGCGATTGTAGCCTGTTTCCGTTCGCTGATGACGTCGCAACGATGGAGTCGTTGTACTCCAAGCCGGACCGTTGATCGCGATCTGTCACCCTCACCTTTCTCCTCTCCCTCAAGGGAGAGGGAGTAGCTTCTGACGGTTGCTGAGAGACTGGCGGAGTTCTAGTCTTCGAGTGAGTCGGCGAGGAGTTCGGCGATGTCTTTGACCTGGATGTCCAGGTTCATGGTCTTGACGCTGTCTTCGAACATTGTCAGACAGTAGGGGCAGGCGACGGCCAGAATCTGGGCGCCGGTGTCGGCTGCCTGTTTTGCGCGGACGTCGGCCAGCCTTTCGCCTTTGGGCCATTCGAGCCAGAGCCCGCCGCTGCCGCCGCCGCAGCAGACGCTGTTCTCTCGATTGAACTCGGGGATTTCGACCAGTTCCAGGTCCGGAATACTCATGAGGACCTGTCTCGGTTCTTCGTAGATGCCGTTCTGGCGTCCGAGGGTGCAGGGGTCGTGGTACACCACTTTTCGGCTCAGCGGTTTCTCCGGGGTGAGTTTGCCCTGCTCGATGAGTTGGGCAAAGAGTTGGGTCGCGTGGATTGCCTCAAATGTGGCTTCGAGTTCGGGGTAGTCTTTCCTGAAACTGTTGAGACAGTGGGGCGAGGTTGTCAGCAGTTTCTTCACGCCGGATTTCCCGAGCAGCTTGATGTTGGATTCGGCTACCTGCTTGAATGCCTTTTCCGCACCGGCTTTCCGGATTGCTTCGCCGCAGCAGGATTGCCTGTTGCCGAGGATGCCGAACGATACCCCGGCTTGCCTGAGTACTACTGCAGTTGCCCGGGCGATTTTCTGGCACCGCGGGTCGTAGTCCGTGGTGCAGCAGGTAAACCAGGCGTAGTCCATTTCCGGCTGGAACAGGGGCAGGTCCAGGCCCTTTGCCCAGTCGAAGCGTTTTTCCTCGGGCTGGCTCAGCGGGTTGCCGTTGCTGTACAGGCTGGAGATGGTGGTTCGGAGCGGCGCGGGTACTGATTCGCTCTCAACCATGATGCGGCGAACCGCACGCAGCATCTTGGCGATGTCCAGACCGCGCGGACATTGGTTATAGCAGGCATCGCAACCAACGCACCGGTACAGTTCGGTGACTTCGCGGGCGATTTCGTCTTTGTCCTCGGAGTTCAGCACCGCGCCCAGCTTTACCGATTGGGCAAGCCGGTGGGCCAGGAAGTCGACGCCGGCCACCTGGTACCACGGACAGAGCGCGGTGCACATGCCGCACTGGTAGCACTTGAGTGCTTCTTTGTCACCGTATTCGAGAATCAGGTCCCTGATTTCGAAGTCGGGGACGAGCAGGTCGGGCACGTCAGCCGGCTACTTTCAGGTTGTTGAAGCGGACTACCTGCGGGCCGTAGTAGGAGCCGTGCCGGATGGTTTCCTTCGAGTAGTTGACGTCAGCCAGGGCCGGGAAGAAGTTGCCGACCAGAAGTCCGCCTTTGAATGGCATCGTCCTGCCGTTCTTGTGCAGCTCTCCGAGCCGGATTTCGCAGGCGAATTCGCCGCTGACGTCGTCCACGTTCCAGTCTGAAAAGGCCCTGATGACTACTACCGGGTCGTCCATCAAATCCTCAGCCGTGTGTTTGCCGGGCGTAACGACCATGTTGCAGCGAGGCATGGCCGGGCCGATTCCCCGGTCGAGCAGGCCGAGGTATTCGACGTATTTCCGGGTGCCGCGCAGGCCTTCGTAGTTGCCATCTTTGACCAGGGTGACTCGGCAGGCCGGGGTGGCGTCGTAAGCGGAGCAGACTTCCGACCTGACCCCGAACGGGAGGAGCGGGTCAGCTACCAGGTTGAGTCTTTCTCCTTTGATTTCAGCGTCGCCGGTCACCGGCTTGCCCCGTTCGTAGCGGGCCGACTTCTCGAAGACGAAGCGGGCGTTGTCGTGGAACAGCACCGGGTTGTCGGTGAATACCTCAGCCGTTGCCTCGGCCGACAGGGTTACCGGGCCGGCGAAGTCGGATGGACTTCCGGCCAGGGCTATGGCGCGGGCGTTGTCGGCGCACAGCCCGGCAATCGCTTCCGGGTCGAGGTCCTGGAATCGGCGGGCGTGGAGTCGGGCGGTGTACTCACCGACGTGGCTATTGTCGGGTCGGGACACAAGGCAGATCTCGGCATCAACACTGGTTCTCGGGTAGTCCAGGTTCACGCCGGTGCTGGTGGCGACATGGGCCTGAGTGCGGCGGATGAAGAGTTCCAGGTTCGATACCTGAACCGATTCGTTCCTGCCGGCGGCCGCGATGACCGCGTTGTTAAACTTACGGGCCCGGGACAGGAGTTCGGGCTGGGACGTGCTCATCAGGTCCGGGTCGGCCAGTTCCACCATGGTGTATCGCGACGAGCCCGGAGGCAGGGAGTAGGGTTGGTTCTTCTGGCTTTTCGCACCGGCGACCAGGGGCGCGATAGTCCGACGCAGTTCGGATTCGCCGTCGGTGAGCACCTGGCCGACTGCCTCGCCCATGCAGGACTTGCCGTCGTGTTCGGATTCCGAGTAGACCGTGAGCCAGATGTTCTCGGTCGGGGCCGAGATGACTTCACGCGGGTCGGGATTGGGGAGGCTGTGAACCTGACCGTCCCTGACCGTGACCAGGTTCGGGAGGCGGATGATCGTGGTGGCTTCGTTCTGATACCGGCGCAGGAACCAGTAGGCAACGTCCTGCTCTTTGTTCAGGGTCGCTTTGATTTTCTCAATATCCATCATTCACCCCAGTTTCATCCGGCACCGGACGTACGGGCCGCCGGTTGAGACTCTTACCCATTCCTTGTGACCTTTGCCGCACATACCGGCGGATTCCATGCTGATATCGGTCGTGAGACCGTCAACGCTTGCCAGGACGTCAGGGACGTAGCCGGTGATTCCGACCTGGTAGAAGACCCTGCCGGTGAGCCTGCCACCTTTGATTTCGCGGCCGCGCATCGCCTGGAGCTGGACTCCCCAGCCGAGCGGGTCCTCCATGCCGCTTGAAGGTTGTTCGAGCAGAACGCCTTCGCCGGTGTCGGCGACCATTTCGTCCAGGGTCATGCCGCCTTTTTCCCGGGGCAGGGGCTCGAAGAAAGTGTTGGTCATCCGGGCGTAGATCGGGTGGTCGTAGGATTCGAGCCGGCCATTGGCGGACAGTTTCAGGCCCGGGAGGCGGTCTTTCATCATCAGAAAGGAGTAAAGGTCGGTCATCATCGTGGACTGGAGGATGCCGTTCCGGACCAGGACTACCGGTTCAGCAGCGAGCACGCCGTCGTCCGAGAAGAAGATGCTGCCGTTGCATCCGGTCCGGCCACCGAAGTCGATGATATTGACTAGGTCGGACCCGACCCGTTTGCCGATGAAGAAGCCGGCCCGGGCAGCACCGCGCATCATCGTATCGAGTTCGCAGCCGTGGCCGAACGACTCGTGAGCCAGGGTTCCGGCCAGGTCAGGGTCGAGGATTACCCGGTACTCTCCGGGCGGGATTTTGCCGGCACCGAGGTGCTCGATAGTCTGGTCCGCGGCCCGGTTCATCCAGGTTTCGTCGATTGCGTCGGCCGTCTCATGTCCGGTGCCGACTTTGAATGCGAAGTTGACCACCTGCCGGTCGCCGTCGCCGCCGAAGCAGACGAGGAAGATGGTTACCGTGCTTACGTCGGACGAGAGGAGGCGGTCGGGGCTGCAGAAGAGGCGATACTCGTGACGGTTGGAATAAGCGGCCTGGGCGTTGATGATGCGTTTGTCACGGCCGGTCACGGTGGTGAATATCCGCTGGCAGATTTCCTGCTTGGTCTTCGCGTCGACTTCGCCGGCGTCCTGTTTGAATTCGGTGGCGAAATGCCGGTCCAGGCGGCTGCCGTTTTCCGGCATCGGGCCGTCCTTGACCGTTACCGACGCGGCAAGGTCGCGGGTCAGTTTGAGCAGATAGCTTCTGTCCCCGAGCCGGTTCGTGGCGACCGAGTGGAACGTAGCGCCGTCCCAGACCGAGATCCTGACGCCGGGCTGAGGGGGTCTCGGGTTGACGGTTTCTTCGCTCTTGGACTTGGCTACGTTGAGCCCGCCGGCCTGCGTGACCAGCGTGCCGGCATAGGGAACAGTCTTGCACGCTTCGGCCACCAGTTCGGGCAGGAATCCGCGCAGTTCCTTGAGTTCAGGCGGCAGGTTGCCATTCATGGATTACCTCACTATGGAGGGAAATGGTCACGCCGACCGACCGGCCAAGTGGCCTTTCTTCTCGTACTCGACGAACAGACGTCCCCAGCCGGTCGCAGTACGCCAGCGTTCGTAGATTTTCTTCTCCTTGAGCGGCCAGTGGATATAGTCGTGATTGAATTCAGATATGAATATCGGGATATTGACGAGCCAGGTGCGGAAGATGAGTTTCTGAAGGAATCTCGTCGGGCCGTACCAGGAAAGCCAGCCGAGGAACCGGTGGAAGCTGCGGCCGACCTCGAAATGCCAGTTTTCCCGGGAGATGTCATCGCCGACCAGTTCGATCTCCCTGGTGTCGCCGACGCCCAGTCCTTTTTCGTGGGCGATTCTGATGTAGCCGATTGAGAACGGGTCGATACCCATCATTTTCGCCGCGACTGCGTCGATTGCCACCTGATCGCCGGACGCGAGAATGACGTTTTTCACCACCGGGGTCATGGTACGCGGGCCCGGACCGTTGCCCGCGGTGGTGCCGTCCATTGTCGCGAATATGCCGGGATGGATTTCCTGCTGGATTGCGAGAAGGTCAACCAGGGTTTCGTGAATCCAGGTGTGAGTGTAGTGACGATGAGTCGCCAGCAGCCCGCCGAAGGCGTTCTTCATTGCGCCGGTGGTGGTCGTATAGATGTGGCACTTGACCGTCGGCAGGTGGACGATGTTCTTGCCGAAAAAGTAGTCGGGAATCCGGATTCCTTCGGGATAGATATCGTCGAGAACCAGCATTTCGGCCTTGGGTTTGAACGGAATCCATTTCATGTCCCGAGCCTTGAAATTGTAGAGTACGGGCAGGCCGTAGTGCTTGAAGATCGGGACGTAGTGGTTCAGGTCTTCGCCTTTGAACGTGTCGATAACAACAGTCTTGTTCTGGACGCAGGAGATATCTTCGTACCCGAGGTCGCGGAGGCCGAGGATGGTTCCTTCGAGTTGCCAGGGGGTGGTGTTGGCTGAAGGCATCGGGAAATGCCAGGAGATATTGTCCTTGAGGATAGTGGTGGCTTTCCGGTCCAGGAACCTGTCCGCGCCGGCCAGCTTGAAGAGCCGGCGATAATCGTCAAGCACGGTTTCCGGCCTGGTGCGCAGGACCGCTACTCTGGCTCGGGTCTTCACAGTGCCCGGATTATAGCCGGAGCCGGGTCGGATTGCAACCGTGCCCGGCTACAATCCGTACTCCAGTCCAAGAAACGGCAGTCTTGGTGTCATGTAGATAGTGCGTTGCTCGCCGTTCTCATCGTAGTAGTAGGACTGGACGTTGTGCACCCCGGTTACGTTCAGCACCGAGACGTGGCAGGTCAGCCGGCCGGCACCGATGCGGAACCCGCGGGCGATTCGCAGATCGAGCCGGAAATAGGCCGGGTAGCGGGCCGAGTTGTGCTCCGCCGGGATGCAGTGATTCTCGTAGTAGAAGGCCTCCGGTGTGTAGGGTGCGCCGCTTGCCAGTCTGAGCTTTGCGCCCAGGTCGAACTGACCGGGCAGGGCGGCGCTGCCGGCCAGATTCAGGATGTGAGGCTGCTCGCCGTCGGTCGGGACCGGTTCGGCACCGTGCAGCCAGGAGCGCCGGGCCAGCGAGAAGGAATAGGATGCCCACCAGAAAAGCCGGTCACTCAGTTGCTGGCGGAGCGTGAACTCGACGCCCCTGGCCCAGCCGATGCCGACATCCGTGAAGGCGTTGTCCCTGACAACGACGATATTGTCGAAGGTCTTGTCGTACAGTTCCAGCCCGGCCGATACCCGTTCGGCGAACCGGTGTTCGATTCCAATGATGGCATGTCGGGACAGAAGCGGTTCGGGTTGGTCGGGGTCCGGGCTGTCCGGGTTGAGGAGTTCCGGGGCAACGAACTGCCGGTACAGGCCCCAGGCTCCACGCAACGTGGTCCTCTCGCCGAGACTGTAGCGGGCATTCAGCCGGGGGCTGAGCAGTGTGCCCTGCAGGAACGGGGAAGATGCGCGTTGGTCGAGTTCTCGGTAGTCGAGCCGCAGTCCGGCCCCGAGTCGCAGGTGCTTCAAGACCTCGACGTCGGTCCGCACGAACCCGACGCACTGCCAGGTGGCGACTTCGGCCGCGACGGTGTCACCCCAACGAGTCGGGTCGAGCAGCTCCATCGGCAGGGTGCTCCTGTGGAAGTAGTCGATACCGGAGACCGACGCGCCCGCTTCCAGGTTCAACCGGGTCGAAGGGCGGACCAGCGCATTCCCGGAGAGGGTCAGTTTGCGCGGGTGATGGTCTCTTCTGTTCGTGCCCAGTGCGTCGGTGATTGCCATTTCCTGCCGGCTGTCCAGGGCCGATACACGGCAGCGAACCGTTGCGTTGTCGCCAGGATGCCACTCCAAGTCAGCACCTGCGGTCCAGAGGTTACTGATGATGCTCAGGTCGGGCCGGCGCCAGTGACCCGAGTCGCCGGCGAGCGCGGTTTCGCTCGAACCGAGAACGGTAGCGGACAAGCTCAGTCTCCGGCTGAACCGGTGGGCGGCCCGCGCCTGGAAGTCGGTATACGTGGGCAGGATGTAGCCGGCCCCGAAATCCAACCGGCGCAGGACTTCGTCCAGATACGAATGGCGCAGTGCCGCGGCGACTTCGGTCCGTCCGGGCAGCTTCAGTTCAACGGTTCCGTCCAGTTCCGTCATGTCGAGTCCGGCGTGCAGGCGGACTCGGTCCGCAGGCGCCAGCCGGGTGGTTACATCCAGTACCGAAGATACGCAATCCCCGTAGGTCGGGCCGAACCCGCCGGTGGAGAAGCTGACATTGTCAACCAGGTTGGTGTTGAAGACCGAAGCCAGACCGGAAAAGTGGTACGGGTTTGGTATCTCCAGGCCATCAAGCAGGAACAGGTTTTCAGTCGGGGTTCCGCCCCGGACATAGAGCCAGCCGAAGTAGTCGCCGGTCGAGGCGACACCCGGCAGAGTCTGGAGCGCGCGGAACAGATCCTTCTCCGCGCCGGGGAGACTCAGGATTTCGTTGGCTGTGAGCCTGATGGTGCTCGGGGATGGAACAGATACCGCCGGGGCACGGATTTCGACCGGTTCGAGCAGGATCGGCCGCGGTCGGAGCCGAAAGTCTATCCGACGGACTCCGTCGGTCGCTGCCAGCGCCATCCGGACCGGCTCATAGGCGACATGACTCACCAGGAGTTCGATATCTCGGCAGTTCGTATCTGTGATTGTGAACCGGCCGGCTGAGTCGGTGGCCGCGCCGAGTTCCGTGCCCGGGATGGTGACATTGACACCGACTACCGGGGTTGAGTCTCCGGTGTCAACTACCCGCCCGGTAATGACCCCGCCGGGCGCTGCCGCAACGAACAGCATCAACAGCCAGATTACGGCTGTTCCCGGGAACCGAACTGCTTTCTGCCCGATACTGCTACAGGGCGGCCGAGCGGCCGCCAAGGGTAACCAACACATCTCAGCCTCCACGTTCTCCCCCGGCCGAAGTTGTGTCTTCAGACTACGGACTGTTGTTCAGTCAGAGAGGCAGGCAAGAATTGAACCGGGTCGTACTCTGCCACACCTCAGCCTCGGGGGAGATTATACAGATGATGGCGCACTTGGTCAAACCCGCTTGTCGGTCCCGGTCCCCGGTCGGCTTGACGCGGCATTGACCGGCCTGTATAATCTGGGTACAAGGCCCAAATGGAGGAGTTAAGGTGCTAAGTGACCCCAAAGTCGTCAGGCTTTTTGAGATACTGACCGAACGTGATGCGCCGGCGCTGGAGCCGGAATTCGCCCCGCGCAGGGATGGCTGGGTGAGCTACCCGCTTGCCGAGGAGCAGCTTGAGGCTGACTCCGAGTACACGATGCGGTTGCTCGAAGACCTGCACCGGCTGGGATATCTGCACCGGGAGTTCTCTGACAGGATACAATTCTGCCCGGCGTGTAACTCGCAGGACTTGAAGCTGGTTACCTACTGTCCGAAGTGCCGTTCGGCTCACCTGGTCAGGAAGCGGGTGATCGTACACAAGAGTTGCGGGTACGAGGGGCCGGAGGCGGACTTCAGTCAGGGGGAGACGCGGATCTGTCCCAAGTGTCGGATTGAACTGGTGCTAGTCGGCGGCGACTACCTGAGCCGGGGATCTCGCTATTCCTGCGGCCAGTGTGGCGAGGTGGTGGAAGTTCCTGATGAAAGATGGACCTGCCGGTCATGCCGCAGAGTCTTCGAGAAGAACGATATTCGGGACTTGGTGATGTACCGGTACGTACTCAATCAGGCCCAGTTGGCCAAGCTGCGAGTGGAGCGCATACCGAAAGCGCGGGTGCACGAGTTCCTCGCACGCGAGGGCTATGATATCCAGGAGACAGCCCACGCAGTTGGCAAGTCCGGGGCTGAACATGAAATCGACCTGCTTGCCACGAAGCGGTCCGGGCCGCTTGAGCACCGACTGGTAGTCGGATTCGCCAGTGCCGAGAAGGAGGTTGATTCCGAGGAAGTCATCAAGCTGTACGCCAAGGCGTACGATGTTGACGCGCAGGATGTGATCCTGGTGGTGTCACCCCGGTTGAGCGAAGATGCCCAGCATTTCGCTCGACACTACCACATGAAGGTGCTGGATGCCGAGCAGTTATCCCGCCCGGACGTGACCATATCGATCTAGGTTCCCATCAGCGGTCCTCTTCCCATTGGTGCAGGTTCGGCTTGACACGAAGCGGGCGACGGCTAACTTCTCCGATGGTCCGCAGGTTGTTTGTCTGGACGGCGATTCTGACGTTGTTTCTGGATCAGGTCACCAAGGTTCTGGCGTACGGGCTGCTGCCCGAACACGTTCCCCAGCGGGTGTTGGGTCAGTTCCTGAGGTTGTCGTTGACATCGAACGACCGTGGGCTGTTCGGGCTTGCCTTCGGTCCGCCGGTTGTGTACTACGTTCTGCCGCTCATCGGCATCGTGCTGGTTCTTTACTTCGCGATCCGGACACAGGACAAGTGGTACGCGACAGCCTACGGCCTGGTGCTGGGGGGAGCGGTCGGTAACCTGGTGGACCGCGTACGGTTCGGCAGTGTGATTGATTTCATCGACGTTGGGCTGCGCGGCTGGCGCTGGTACACGTTCAATCTGGCGGATGCTTTCGTCGTGTGTGGGGTACTGTTGCTGTTGGGGCGAGAGTTGCTTGGTGCCCGCAGCAAGACGGTGATGACTGCAGGCTTGCCGATTCCGGATGCCAGCGACTCCGGGACAGACAGTCAGATCGGACGCAGCCGGCCGTCCGGTGATTCAAGAGAGGTTGAGGAATGAAGAGAGTGTATCTGGACAACAACTCGACGACGGCAATCGACCCGCGGGTAGTCCAGGCGGTCGAGCCGTACCTGAGCAGAGTGTTCGGCAACTCCTCGAATCTTCATAGCTTCGGCCGCGAGTGCGCTGAAGGTCTGGCCCGGGCCAGAGAGCAGACCGCCGTTTTCCTGAACGCCAGGCCGGAGGAGATCTTCTTCACCGGGAGTGGAACCGAATCAGACAACTGGGCGGTGAAGGGGGTTGCAGCCGCGCACAGCGACAAGGGCAGGCACGTTATCTCCAGTCCGATTGAACACGGCGCGGTGCTGGGGAGCTGTCGGTATCTGGAGGAAAACGGCTACCGTGCTACCTATCTGGGGGTCGACCAGTACGGGTCGGTGGACCCGGACGATGTGCGCCGGGCGATTACCGATGAGACCGTGCTGGTATCAGTGATGCTGGTGAACAACGAAATCGGTACGATTGAGCCGGTCCGGGAGATTGCCGCAATCTGTCGCGAGAAGAACGTCATATGTCATACTGACGCGGTGGCGGCAGCGGGCAAGATATCCGTCGATGTCCGGGAGCTCGGGGTTGATCTGTTGACCATATCAGGCCACAAGCTGCACGCGCCCAAGGGCGTCGGGGTTCTCTACGTACGCGAAGGCACCGCCATCCGGCCGCTGATTCACGGCGGTCACCACGAGCGAGGCTTACGGGCGGGAACCGAGAATACCGTCGGAATCGTCGGACTGGGCAAAGCGTGTGAACTCCTGAAGGACGAGTGGCGGGACGACGCGGAGAGGATGCGCCGGCTGCGGGACCGGTTCGAACGGGCAGTCATGGAGCGGATTCCCGAAGTCCGACCGAACGGGCACCACGAGAAGCGTGCGCCGAACGTGGCGCATTTCGGCGTCAGCTGCGTTGAGGGCGAAGCTCTACTTATGAATCTCGACCTGGAAGGGATTGCCGTGGCTTCGGGTTCGGCTTGTTCTGCCGGTGACGAGGGACTGTCGCCGACCCTCAAGGCGATTGACGTGCCGCCGCCGTTTCGGAACTCACCGGTCCGGTTCTCACTGGGCAAGGAGACAACCGATGAAGACCTTGACCACGCGCTTGATGCTTTCGAGCGAGTGGTCAAACGCCTGCGCGATATCTCGCCGCTCTGGAAGGGCGAGGCGAGCCGCTAGACGTCGAAGACGATTGTCGCGCGGTAGCCGTCAGCAGTCCTGTCCAGTTCGTACTGGTGATAGGTCGGGGTCTTGATTTCCAGATTCAGACCGTGTCTGCCAGGGTCGTAGTCGTCGCCGTACAGCCGGGCGACCAGCCGGCAGGGATTCGATTCTACCAGCGTACCGATGTCGACGCGGGCCACGGCAAACGAGCGCGTGGAGAACAGGAAGAGAAGCTCCCGCAGCCAGTCAAGCAGTAGTTCCTCGAGGTTGGGGCTTTCGAGTTCGACGGTCCGGGTCTGCTCTGCACCCAGACAGGGCAGGTCGACCATCGTGTCGAACAGGTAGAACGCCGCATTGGCAAACAACTCAGGCAGGCAGGCTCCGTAGATCTCAGCCTTCAGGTCCGAAGTATGGTCCAACCGACGGTATCTCGGCCTGGAGCTTGCACTCACGGCCGGAGTTACCCCCCAGACTTGGCGACCAGGTTCCTTACCATGGAGACCAACTGGTCCGGATCGACCGGCTTGTACAGTATCCCTACCGCCTGTTCATCCCGGGCCTGGAGCGCCAGATCGCTGTCGGTGTACGCGGTTATGACCAAGAAGTCGGTGTCCGGGTATTCGGGTTTCAGCCGTCGAATGAGTTCGACGCCGTTGATTCCCGGCAGAATGATGTCCACTACCGCCACGTTGTAGCTGTGGCTCTTGAACTGGTTGATTGCTTCCTGGCTTGTGGCAGCGGTATCGACTTCGAGACCATAGCTCGTCAGGATGTCAGAAAGCGTCTCCAGCATGCCGGGGTTATCATCAATGAGCAGAAGGCGGCCCTTCATCTGGCTCGCGCCGCCGGCTTTGTCTTTCATGGTTGCTCCTTCACCTTTGATTGTGCCCGCCGGAGCGGGTCGGACTGAATCTGTGTCGGGTTTGCCTGCCGTGACGTTCCGCCCGCCGGCGCGCCGTGCCGGGGGAAGCGGAGCATTACTGTGGTTCCTTTGCCAGGTTCGCTCTGAATCTCGACAGTTCCGCCGTTGGCGCCGACCAGCGACCGGACGACGGTCATACCTAGCCCTGCCAGTTGAGGAGAAGTGGTGAACAAGGGTTCAAGTACGCGGATTCTGATTTCCTCGGGCATTCCCCTGCCGTTGTCCGAAATCTCTATTCGGGTGTCTTCTTCTGTCTCGCGACAGACGATCCTGATTTTGCCGCGTTCAGATATGGCCTGGATTCCATTGACAATGATGTTGGACAGCGCCTGACGGATCTGAATCGGGTCGCAGTAGAGTGTTGCCTGAGGAGGGATTGCGGATTCCACTTGGATGCCGGGAGGGTGGGGAGAGCAATCGACTGCCGCGGCCACGATGATTTCCACGTCGGATATCTCCCGGTCGGGCACCCCGGGCGAACTCAAAGTGGTCAGGTTATCGACAATCCCGGTTGCAGTATTGATTTCCCGGAGCATGATTCCCAGATGGCGCCGTACCTTGTCGTCTTCGGAAGTGCCGAGATGGATGTTCAGGAAATGGACGGCGTTGCGGATGACGCTGAGGGGCTGGCGCAACTCTCCCGAGATACTGGAGGCGAGCCGTCCGATTGCAGCCAGCCGTTCCGCCCGAAGCCGGTCATCGTCCGGGTGGGGCGTCTTCCGGGCGGCGGCTTCGGTGGTGCCGGTTGAGCCCGGGTTCGATGGTGTCTTTTTCGTCGCTTCAGGCAAGGTACCTCCTCCGGTTGATTCGCTCTCGACAACTCCCAGTCTAGAATTGTCGGGGCCGGTTGTCAACCGGCGAAGCGACGTGTGCATGCCGATGTCCATGTCCAGAAGGCTCAGCCGGCATTGAATCCGGGTGTGAGGAGACCCTTCAGTCGTTGTTCCTCCAGCAGCCTGCCTATTTCGTTCCGGTCAAGGCCGAGCTGTTCGAGTCGGCGCAGGGTCCCTTTATCGATACGGTACCTGGCCCTGAGGTAGATACGGTCACTCAGCGGAAGCGGTCGGGGAGGAATTCGCATTGCACCCTCCTTGTTGCGACTGCGGCCGCGACGGCCTTCCCTTCCCATTGCTGACAGCATAATGCTGTTGCGCAGAGGTACACTGATTATATCCGGCAGCGCCGACAAGTCCAGTCACGTTGGTTCGGGCCGGTCGGGCTGAGGGTGTCAGTGCCTGACAAGTCGGCTTGCGGTCGCGTTGTTGCCGTGGGCATCAAATGCCCGGACCGCGATTGTGTTTTCGCCCGGCTCCAACTCGACCGTGGTCGAGAAACGTTCCCCCGGTGTGTCGAAGATGCCGTCCTGTGGTTCCACTGGCTGCCAGGGACCGGCGTTGGTCGACACGCGGCAGGCGACAATGGGAGTCGTTGCGTCCTGAACCGTGAAGCTGAGCCGGTTGCCTTTGAGGGCGATGTTGCTGACTTGTGGGGGCGTGTTGTCGATGACGAGCGGCAGAGTTGTCGCCTCGACGTTGAGCGCAGAGCCGGTCGGGCGGGAGGGCCGGTCGCTGACCCTGAGTCGGAACCGGTACCAGCCGTCGGGGAGAGTCCTGGTGTCGAATTCGTGGCTGCCGCCGGTCAGTTCGGTTGCGGCCGGCTTCCACCTGGTTTCACCTTCGCCCAGGAAGAGGATTTCGGACTCCAGCGAGTCGCCGTCCGGGTCGGTTGCGTCCCAAGTGAATTCCCGAATCGGGCTCGGGGTTCCCGAGGAAAGGGTTCCAGGGGTCGAGGGTTCTAGGGTTCCAGGGTGGGCGAGTCTGAATTCGGCTACTGCCGGCCGGCGGTTGGGTATGCGGTAGTAAAGGTCCACCCGGCGCAGGGTGGGGGTGAGGCCGGGAAAGGTGGCCGAGAACCTGGCCCGCCACTGGATGAATCGGGCCGACGAGGAGCGAACCTGTTCTTTTGCCGGCTGCCATTGGTTCCAGGTTGAGTCCGGGGTTTCCGAGTTGCCGGAGCGAGTGTCGAATTCGAGACCGGTGCCGGCCGGGATGTCGGCACGGAACTCGAACCGGCCGAACCGGGACGGGCCTTCGCAGTCAAACGGCCGGGAGATGATATGTCCTTTCTTCGCGTAGACCCCGGCCATTCGGGAGACGCGGGCCGGCCCGGTGGTGCCTACCCAGATTCCTTCTTCATCTTCGGCAAGGGCAACGACGTTGGTCTGGGTAGTCCGGTGGATGAGCGACTGCCGGCCGAGCGTGTCGAGCCGGTAGATTGCACCGGGGGTTCCGGTTGTGACCAGCAGACCCTCACCTTGCCCTCCTCCGGAGGGAGAGGGGAAAGCAGCGGGCAGTAGACTGAAGACGGTCGAACCGGGCGATGTCCATTCCCACCGGACGATGCCGCTGGTGTCGATGCAGTAGACCCGGGCGTTCGATTCGTCTTCCGTCTCTTCGTCTGGGTTGGCGGCGACATGCACGAGTCTCCCGTCCGTCACGGCGAGCGAGCGGACTTCGGCGAGCGGGGTGTCGTAGAGGACGGAGGCTGCGGAGAGGGTCCGAGGGTTGATGGGGAGTCGGTAGACCAGTCCGTCCGGAGCGGTGCCGACGAGGAGTTCTTTTCCCGGCTTGAGCCATGCGAGTGCGGTGATGTGGGTCTGCGGCGCCGCGAAGATGATTTCCCCGGTCCCGCGGGGCGAGATGCGGTAGAGTTTGCCTTCGCTGCCGGTAGCACAGTAGATCTCTCCGTCCGGACCGGGCAGGAGGGCGAAGACGTAATCCTGTCCGGTTTCCAGGAAGCTGGCAGGTTCGCCGCCCGGCTGGATTCGATAGACTGTGCCTCCGGGACTGATACCGAAGAAGAGATCGTCCCGCGGGTTGGTGCAGACGGCGAGGATTTCACCGGTGCCCGCATCGAACACCGTGTGGGCAGTGCCGTTCGGCTCCAGGCGATAGACTCGGCCGTTGTCGCCGGTTCCAAAGTAGAGCGTTCCGTTCCGGGTTTCGGCCAGAGCCCAGACCGAGGCTTCGTCCGGTGCAACCTGCTCGGTCAGTTCGGGCGCCAGGGTCACGGCGCCCTGAGGATGAACGGCCACGTTTTCGAGTTCCGGTTCCTCGGGCAGGAAGCCTTCGGTTCCTTCAGTAGTCCAGACTGCACCGACGCAGGAGAGGATGATGCACAGTTGGCTGATCAACGCCGTACCTCCAGGTTGAATTCGGCAACACCGGTCAGTAGTCCGTCCAGGGGAAAGGTCTCCTCGAACAGCAGGCTTTCGGTTGTGGTCTGAACCGATTCTGCCGAGTTTCCGCCGAGGACGACGGCACGTACCGACGGCGGTGGCATGGGAAGTTCCCTGCCTTCGAGGGCAATGCCGGCGTGGGGGATGTAGCCGGCCACTACCATTTCGTTTTCGGGTCCGGACCGCTCGACCAGTTGGAAGAGGGCCGCCAGTGAGTTCGGTTCAGTCAGGCCCGGAATCCGCATGGTTTCGCGGTACCAGAGCGAGTCGCGTGATGCTATCACCACGGTCAATTGCCCCGCGGGCGTACTCGGCGGCAGGCAGATGTCGAGCAGCCGTTTGGTTTCCCGGCCCTGCCAGTCCTGCAGGACGAGCGCGATTGCCACCGTGTCGCCCGGCCGTGCTGTCCAGCGGTCGGGTCGGGCCGAGATTATCCTCGCTTGTTCTCTGCCCGGAGAGAAGGCGAGTTCGAACTCCAGGCCGGTCAGCTTGACCGGCCGGAAGCGGTTTTCGAGGAGAGTGCGCAGTTCGAACACTGTGGCATAGAACAGCTCGCTGGCCGGGTCTTCGCCGGTATAGAGGTGGTGGACGGCGAGCCGGGTGGTGTCTTCCACCGTGATGGACAAGGTGGAGCGGAGAGTCATCTCCTCGAATACCCCTTCAGTCGAGTAGATGATATCGGTAAGGCCGATGGCCGTCAGGAGGGACGCAAGCAGGTGGTAGTCCATTACCGAGAAGCGGTATTCGTCCGTGGTCGAGGGCGACCGGATTGATACTTCCACCGGTATCATTGCCGGGATTGGTCCGATTACTCCGCCGATGCCGGGCAGTCGGTCCTGAGTCATGGTTCCGACCGGCTCGCCGGCCGAGAAGAGCTTGAATGATGATGCCAGCGACGGCAGGATTGTGTGAATCACTCCGGCGCACAAGGGCATTTCCACCGCGCCGGCCTGGAACATCGGGTGACCGAAAGCGAGCACTTTGTCGCCTTCGCGGTGGGTGATCGTCCCGATTGCCGACATCCAGACGTCACCGTCAATCAGCACGACCCCGATCGGGCCGCCGGGAACAAGCGACGCATCCAGGGCAGCGCGGTCTTCTTCCGAGAGGGAGCCGTCACCGGTTCGGGCAAGGCGTGCCGACCTGCCTCCGGTCGCCGCCACCGGCAGCAGGCCGTACTCGTCGAGCGCCGGCCCGATGACGTCGGCCAGCCGGGACGAGTACCCGGAAAGCGCAACCGGAACGGAGAGAGTCGACAGCCCGCCCCGCTTCCTGCCCTCGAGGCGGAGTCCGGGGGCTCCGGACGTGCCGGGTTGCTCCCACAGTTCCAGCATCTCGCCGATCGGGGTGACGCCGGCAATCGGTTCCTTGGAGAAGTTCCAGCCGTAGGCAACGGCGCCGGCGAGCTTGCCTTCGATGTAGACCGGGCTGCCGGACATCCCCGCGATGATACCGGCTTCCTTGAGCCCCATCCCGGAAAGCCGGCAGAGGATCATGTCGCCTTTCGGGGTTATCTGCCGCATCACGTCGATGATTTCGACCTCGAACCGCTCGACCTTCCGGCCGGAGAAAACGGAAAGACCGTAGCCTTTCATCCCCGGACGGATGTCGTCCGGATGGATGGTCGCAGTGCCGTGAGCCGCGGTGGCCAGCAGCAGCCACACCAGCAGGGCGCACCCCATGCGTGTGGAATCCGGGAATGCCGGGTTTGTCATGATTCAGTTGACGATGTCCTCGCCCTGTTCACCCCGGAGGGCACTCTGGGTTACGCGGCCGATGTGGACCGCCTCACTGAAATTGAGGAAAGTCACACCGATGCCAAGGTGCGGCTCGCGCCACCGCACTCCGGCCAGCAGGCTCATCACTTCCACCCGTTTGACGGGCGGGTTCTGTTCGAGCATCTCGTCGCTCAGGAGGTCGTGGAGGTTCTGCCAGCCTACCGGGGTGAGTCGGACCGTCGCGCCGGTGAGCATGACGCCGAAGGGCTTGAGTCCCAGCGAGACGGCGTCACGGAAGTAATTCACCAGCGCCATCCGGTTCTGCGGCTCGCTGATGAACCAGGCGGTCCTGGCCTTCGGGTCGTAGGCCAGATAAAGGTCGGGTTTGTCGAATGACTGGAGGAAGTTGCGCGGCAGTTTGACTTTGTGGCTGAATGCGTTCTCGTAGAAGGGCTTGAGCAGACCGGGGTTCGTGATGATCTTCCGCGCGGGCTTGTCGGCCGCGAGCGTCTTGTACCCGTAGTTCTCCATGATGTTGAGCATGGCGTCGGAGCCGTCGAACCCGGGCAGTTTCTTGAGCATCAGGCCGCAGCCGTAGCGGGGTGAAAGGCGGGCGACCGAGACCTCCAACGAGCGAGCGGTTTCCAGTCGCAGCTTCGGTGGCAACTATGCTCCCTTCATCCGGCGTCGGAAGACTTTGGCCTCGAACTCGTCGGTCGCGAGGTGGTTGATGAACTGGTCGAGGCCATTCTTCCTGAGCCAGTAGTTGCCGTTGCCGACGACGATCAGGCCCTTGCGAACCCAGTTGAAGATGATCCGTTCGTCTTTCATGAGCTTGATGTAGGTGCGGAAGTCATCGACCGGCTTCAGTGAGTCCGGATCGAGGACGAATGCGATGAGGACCAGGGGGAACGTCCGGATGACGATCTTGAAACTGGGCGGGAAATCGCCTTTGGCCGGCAGTACCGACATGCTGTTGATGTTGCTCGGACGGAGGATGTGCTCGACATTGAACTCCGGAGTGAAGCCGAGCCGGTTGCCGATGACCCCGATGCCGACGTTCTGGAGTTCGATGTTCGTGTCCGCGGGTTTCATCAATCGCATCATCCTGATCTTGAAGAAAGCTTTCTCCTGCATCGAGAGCAGCTCCCGGAAGATGATGCAGGTCATTATCGACGCGATGCCCTTGCGCCGGTGTTCTTTCTGGACCGCAATGTCCCAGAGGATGATTCCCCGACCGGGCGGGTCGCGTTCGACGTAGGTCCGGCCGATGCGCTTGCCGTTCAGACTGGCAAAGACATTCGCCTTCTTCTCGAAGATTTCGGTCACTACTTCGAGTTCCTGGTCCTCGAGCGGACCTTCCAGGACCCGGACGTGGGTATGGTCGAGCCACTGGAACCTCGGTCCGATGCGCCCCGGCAGCCAGTTGTATTCGGGCGTCTTGATGAAAACGCGCCGGAAGAAAAGGGCGATGGAGTCAATCAGTCCCATAGTCAGATAGCGACTGGAGCGAAGCGGAAAGCACCGGCGGATGGCGCAATGACGCGCTGCGACGCAGAAGCAGGTGCTGTGCTCATCGCATCAGATTCGGGTTGATGCTGATTGCTTTCTCGATTGCCGCCACCGCTTTGTCCTTGAGGCCTTTGTCACGATAGGCGATTCCGAGGTTGTGCCAGGCTCCGAAGTGCTTCGGGTTGATTTCAACCGCTTTGCGGTAGTTGTGGATGGCGGAGTCGAGCCGGCCCTTTCGGTAGAAAGCCTGGCCCATATTGTAGAAAGCCTGCGCGAGGTTCGGCCGGAGTCGCGTTGCTTCGCGGTAGTGCGTGATTGCTTCGTCGTACTGTTCCCGTTCGAGTTGGATATTGCCGAGATTGAAGTGGCCTTCGGCGTAGTCGGGCCGGATCTCGATTGCGGCTTCCAGCGCGGCAACCGCCTGTTCCGGCGAGCCGGAACGGTGGAAAGCGAAACCCAGGTTGTTGTATGCTTCGACGTAGCCCGGCTTCAGCGCAATCGCTTTCTTGAATGCTTCAATCGCCCGGGGCCAGCGTTTCATCAGCGCGTAGGCGTTGCCCATGGTGTGATGAGCGAGCGGGGAATCGGGTTCGAGTTCAATCGCCCGGCCGGCGGCTTCTGCCGCTTCTTCGGGCATCTGCCGGCGGATGTAGCACGCCGCGAGGCGGTTGTAGATGTCCGGGGAGTCGGGCGTCAGTTCGAGCGCCCGGCGGTAGTCTTCAATGGCTTTGTCCGGCCGCCCGCGGCTGATGTGCGAGGCCGCGAGTCCGATACAGGCCCGGGCGAACAGCTCGGGGTATTCGAGCAGCCGGGTGTTCCCGACCGGCGCAAACGAGAGCGGTTCCGGTTTCGTTACCACCCAGTAGATACTGCGGTCCTGCGGACCGACGTTGCTGCCGCTCCGGATGAGCAGTTCGAGTTGCAGTGCCGCCTCCGGGTGTGCGGGTTCCCCATCCTCCGATTCGAGGCGGAAACGGAACTGGAACCCGACCCGGCCGACCATGATCGCATCGACAACGGCAAGGCCGAGCGAGTTTCCGACTCCGTGCTGGGTCCCGAGATAGGCGCTGATGACCTGGGACAGGAGAAACGGGGTGGACAGGCGCTCCGGCTTGAGGGCCCAGAGCTGGTTTCTTATGGCTGTCAGTATCTCGAATTTCGCCTGGAACTCGGCATCGGGATTGGCACCGTCGTGCAGCAGGTCCCGATTCGCAGCGCCGATGCTGTCGCGACGGTCCAGCGCCTGGATGAAGGACGGGACCGAAGTGAGACGGTCGAAGAGCCGGTCCAGCTTCCCGGCGTAGCGGAGAATCTCCTTGTCGGAACGGACCCCGGCCAGGACGAGCATTCCGTATGCCAGCGCGGTCGCGGGGGTCGTGTCCCGGGCGATGGCCTCAATGCCGGACAGGAGTCCGTCGGTCGACCGGGCAAGTATGCCGGGGCGGAGTTCGGGGCAGGTGAGGATTTCCCGACACCGTTCCTGCTCGGAGTCCGGCAGGATACCGAGGGCGCGGATGGTAAGGGCTTCCCGTTCCCGGGAGTTGACAATGATCTCGCCGAGGTGTTCGTGAACCAGGACTGCTTCCGCGTGCGCGCGGCAGACTTCGAGCTGGCGCGGGAGCGGTGGAATCAGGTCGAAGCGATCGCGGGGGTCCACATCGCGGTCGGGCGGGCTCCAGCCGGCGAACCGGACGTAGTGACAGGGTGGCAGGTCGCGCGGGTAGTACTCCGCGCTGCGTCGGAGAAGTCGGTCCACTTCGGAGACAGCCGCTTCGACTTTCTCACGGGGTTGGACGACGGACTTCGGAGAACCGGGGATACGGTCCGGCTGGTGTCCGGCCGGGGATATGACCCGTGATTCCGAGAAAGGGATTCCGGTCATGCTTCCGTCCACGGGGCTAGTTGCGTACGCTCCCGTTGACGGTCTTCGCGAAACGCACCGGCCCGGGTATCCCGGGAAACCGGTTGCGGGCGCGGCAGAACGCGCCGAGCATCGCAGCTAACCCTGTGTGTTGCATCTGATTAGTAGCAGCAGGGACACGTTACGTCGTGTCCTTCATCAATAGTAGAGGTGAGGCAAGGGTTGTCAAGCGTCCAAGGGAATGCCGAATGCCAGGTCGAAATGCGAATGGCGAGTGTCGAAGTCCGCAGGAGGCACGAGGAGCGGAATTCGGAAATCGGAATTGAGCCGGCGGATGCCACTCGTCATGCGGAATCGGGGCAGTCTAGACCACCTCGTCCAGCATCCCGGTCGTGAGTTGCCCGCGCAGGAACCGGCCGCTCTTCAGCAGCCGGCGGTGGAAATTCGTCGTGGTAGCGACGCCGCCGATTACGGTCTCGGCCAGGGCCCGTTCCATCCGGGCGATAGCGTGCTGTCGGTCGTCTCCCCGGGTGATGATTTTGGCCACCAGCGAGTCGTAGAAAGGCGGTATCCGGTATCCGGGCATGAGGAAGCTGTCGACCCTGGTGCCGGGTCCGCCGGGGAAGCGCACTTCGGTCACCAGCCCGGGCGACGGCTCGAAGTCCGCGTCCGGGTCTTCGGCGTAGATCCGGCACTCGATTGCGTGACCTTTGGTGCGGCACTGCTCGGGAGTGAGCCCGAGTTCCTCGCCGGCGGCAATCCGGAGCTGCCATTGGACGATGTCGATCCCGGTGACCTCTTCGGTGACCGGGTGCTCGACCTGGAGTCGCGCGTTCATCTCCAGGAAGTAGCAGTTGTGGTCCATGTCGACGACGAACTCGACCGTGCCCGCGTTGACGTAGCCCGCTGTCCTGGCCGCGGCGACCGCCCACCCGCCCAGCTTCCGGCGCAGGCTGTCATCGACAATCGGGGATGGGGATTCCTCGAGCAGCTTCTGGTGGCGGCGTTGAGCCGAGCAGTCCCGGTCGCCAAGCTGCACGATATTGCCGTGCCGGTCGGCCAGTATCTGGATTTCGACGTGGTGCGCTTTGGTGATGTACTTCTCGAGGTAGACCCTCGCGTCGCCGAACGAAGCCTTGGCTTCGGCCTGGCACATCCGGAACCCGCTCTCCATGTCCCGTTCCCGGCGGACGACTCTCATCCCTTTGCCGCCGCCACCGGCGGCCGCCTTGATTACCACCGGGTAGCCGAGTTCCTTGCACAGCCGGGTGGCTTCCTTGGCATCCCTTACTTCTCCCTTCGACCCGGGCAGGACCGGGACCCCGGCTTCCGTCGCCGCCTTGCGGGCGGTAATCTTGTCGCCCAGGAGCCGCATCGTGTCCGCGGAAGGGCCGATGAAAATGAGGTTGCAGGATTCGGTCGCCTCGACGAACTCCGGGTTTTCGGAAATGAATCCGTAGCCCGGATGGAGCGCGTCGCAGCCGGTGATTTCCGCCGCCGCGAGGACGCGCGCGACGTTCAGGTAGCTGTCCTTGGGGGACGGAGGCCCGATGCAGACCGCTTCGTCGGCGACCAGCGCCGGCATCGACTCCCGGTCCGCTTCCGAGTAGGCCGCAACCGTGGCGACCCCGGAGTCGCGGCAGGCCCGGATTACGCGCATCGCCACTTCGCCGCGGTTGGCGACCAGCACTTTCTTGAGCATTGATTCTCCGGTCAGCTTGCCCGTTCGACGTAGGTATTGGTGCGGGTATCCACTTTGACCTTGTCGCCGATCTTGACGAAGAACGGAACGGTAACTGTGAGGCCGGTGGCGAGCGTCGCCGGCTTGCCCCCGCCGCTGGCGGTATCGCCCCTGAAATCGGGTGCGGTCTCCGTGACTTCCATCACCATGAACATCGGCGGCTCGATCGTTGCCGGCTTCCCTTCGACGTAGACCACGTTGATTTCGATGTCGTCAGTGAGATAGAGCGCTTTGTCGCCGATGACTTCCCGGCTCAGCGCGAACTGGTCGTAAGTCTCCATGTCCATGAAATGGTAGCCCAGGTCGTCGTTGTACATGTACTGGCTTTTGCGCCGCTCCATCTCGGCCTGTTCGAGTTTGACTTCCGACTCGAAACTTTCCTCGATCCGGACGCCGGTCTCCACGTTGCGGATTTTGGCGAGCACCCGGGCGCGGCGCTGGGCGGTGCGGGTGCGCTGATAGCTCAGCACTTCGTAGATGCCGCCCTTCCACTTGATCAGGGTTCCGGACCTGAAATCATTGGGGGTTATCACAATTGTGAATGCCGAATTGAGAATGTCGAATTCCGAGTCTGCCCTCTGCATTCTGACTTCTCCTCCCGTGTCCATCTGTGGTTCGTTTCCTTCATAATTGGATGACCTGCTTTGGGCTTTGGGTCAGGTTTCGCGACCCTTTGGCGGTGATGGCCACCATGTCTTCGATTCTCACCCCGCCGACACCGGGCAGGTAGATGCCGGGCTCGACAGTCACGATGTTGCCGGCCGCCAAGGTCTGCCTGGAGTTGTAGGCCAGCACCGGCTGCTCGTGGACATTGATGCCCACCCCGTGGCCTAGGCTGTGTCCGAAATACGGGCCGTAGCCGGTATCCCTGATGTAGTCGCGGGCGGCACGGTCGACATCGGCGCACTTCGCGCCGGGCTTCGCTGCTTCCAGCCCGCGCCGGTTCGCTTCGAATACGATATTGTAGACTTCGAGCAGGTCGGGGTCGGGTTTGCCGAGGAACACGGTCCGGGTCATGTCCGAACAGTAGCCGTCAACCCGGCACCCGAAATCGATTGTGACAGCCTCACCCTTGTTCAGCTTGCGATTCGTCGCGCCGGCGTGAGGCTTCGCGCCGTTCGGTCCGGACGCGACAATCGGGTCGAACGCCACTTCACCGGCCAGTGTGAACCGGTACCTGATTTCCGCGGCCAGTTCCCGCTCGCGGACGCCGGGCTTGATCATGTCGAGGAGCACCCCGAAAACCCGGTCGGTCACCGACTGGGCGCGTTTGATGGCCCGGACTTCGCCGGCGTCTTTCTGCCGGCGCAGTTCGAGCACGAGGTTCCGCTTCACCGGCACGAGCTTGACGCCTTTGAGCTGGCGTTTGACCAACTGGAACAGCCCGAGGGTCAGGTGGTCAGCTTCGACTCCAAGCTTCTTGATACCTCTGGTGTGTTCAACCGGGAAGGCGCTGAACAGGTTCCGGGCGCGTACCTGCTTGCGGCATCCTTTGACTTCGGTCTTGATCCGTTCCTGGTAGCGGAAGTCGGTGTAGAACCGGGCGGCTCCGGCGGTGATGAGCATCGTGCCGTTCGAGCCCGAAAAACCGGAAAGATAGCGGACGTTATCCGGCTGGGTGACGAGCAGCCCGTCGAGGGCTTCCTCGGTCAGCAGTCGGCGGAGCCGGTGGATTCGCCTAGTCACAGTGAGCGATTCTATTTGATGTTGCGCGGGTGTCAAGAAATCTGGCCGGTCCCGAAAGCCGACATGGGGAATCTCACCACAGAGGCATGAAGAGCGCAAAGCCGGAGAGAATAACCGCCAAGGTCGCCAAGGTAGAGAACCGGAGCGGAGAGGAGTCTCACCACGAAGGCACGAAGAACACAAAGGTAGGTAGCCGGAACGGAAGGAATAAACACCAAGGCACCAAGAGCACGAAGAGGAGGAGACCACGGATGAACACGGTAGGAGAAGTCAAAAGGCAAAGTGCAAAGGGCGGACTCGGAACTCGACATTCTCAATTCGGCATCCGGCGTTCGACGCTTCTTCATGTGTTTATCCGTGTCTATCTGTGGTTGCTTTCGCCATTCGGTATTGAGCCATCGGATGGCACCTGCTTCAGCGTCGCAGAACGTCACTCGATATCTGTGTAGCGGACACTGTAACGTGTCCGGTTACACGAAGTAAGCACCTAATACTAGGCAGCTTAGCTGTGGTCTTACATTGCCGGGAACAAGAACCGTAACACCGGATGATAATCGGTGGTGCTCGTCCGAGTCGGAATTCCTGTTGTAAGCTCCCGAAACTGCTGCACTTGTACGTGGTGAAGGGTGCTGGCATGCCCGATGCTCTTTTCCCGGGTATGAATCGCAGACTGATTAGCGCACCTTGCCAGAGACAAAAGGAGGAAGTCATGAAGTGTGAGTACACGACCAGCAGTTTCGTTTCCGCTGCCCGCTTTTTTCTGGCCAGTTCGTTCATCGCCGGATGCCTGGTGGCCGGCATGGTCTACATCGGAGGTATTGAGCCGGCCAATCTGATTCCACTCGGTGTGGTCGAGTTTGTTGACGGCTGCCGGGAGAGCGTTGAGACCTTCAGCGGACTGGCGCAGGAACTGAACCCCGAGAATCTCGCCGGAATCCTGGAAGGCTGCCAGGAGAGATGTGAAGCAATGGAAGAGATGGCCGAGCATGCGTCGCCGTACGACTGCGGTGACTGGGATGCCAACTAGTGTAGTGCGTCTCAAATAGCTTTACATACGTGATTGGTACTGTACAATGATGACCTATGAGCAGAACAGTAGCACCCATTATCGTGTCGTCGGAAGAGCGTTCGG
>CBDUVZ010000026.1:0-28178 GCA_965370805.1 uncultured bacterium
CCGGCGACCCGCAGAACGGCCGGCGGTACGGGAAGATCAATTCTGAGTAAACAACATCCTTTCAGGCAGATTATTTCTGAGGAAGACCGGGGCATTGACACACGGGCATCTGGGCATAGCATTGACATTGATCGGCCGATGAGGATGGCGGTGCAGCAACTGCAGATATTGGATGCGTCCGGACGATGACCGTCGGACCGGAGGTTCGACTCCGAGTTCTGTGCTTCCTGACTCTCGCCGACGGACTTCAATATGGATGCGAGGAAACATGAAACGAATTCTTCTGCTGGGATTGGTCGTCGGTCTTCTGACAGCAACGGCTCGGGGGGAAATCGATCTTGTTGAGGGACGGCTTTCTGCTGATGCTCTGCTCTGGGCAAACTGCCACTGGAAGCAGAGTGAGAAGATGGGCTTGACGGACAGCCGCTTCGATTTCTACTGCCGTGCTGCTTTTGTTGGGTTGACGGGCCGCATCAACTCAGTGGCATCAACTCGTGTCCGCTTTGACGTCGGCGGCGTCTCAGCCGACGATCTGTTTGTGGATTTTCGCTGGCCGAGTGGTTTTGGACTGCGGGCTGGACAGTTCATACCACCGTTGGGTTTCGAAGCCTGGACTGAGCCTAGTGAATCGAAGTTCGTGTCCTACTCCATTGTCAAGCGTCATTGGAAGCCGAAGGGACCTCGGGATATAGGGTTCATGGCCCGCTATGACGGTAGTCTGTTTGGATTCGCTGGCGCGTTGCTCAACGGCAGCGGGAGCAACAGGACGCAGGATGACAATGACTGGAAGGATGTGTGTGGGCGTGCCGTATTCAGACCTTGGGCAAGCCAGGGACCGACGTTCGCCTGTCGTGGATATTATGGTCGAATCGGTGAAGAAGGCATACGGTTCTGGAATATCGCGGGGGAGTTGCTGTTCGATTGCCTGCCTCTTCAGATTTTCGCCGAGGCGCAACGCGCTGTCTGGGGTACTCCCGTCAGGACTTCCTTTTGTGCTCAGGCTGCCTGCCGATTTCTTGATGTACTGGAGCCGGTGGCACGATGCGAGATAGAATTCCGGTCCGAAGACAAATTCGACTACAGTATTACCGGCGGTGTAAATTTCTGCCCATGGGGCGATCGTGTGCGCGTGATGCTGGACTACAGCTACCGGCGGCAAGCATCGAAGTCCGTGCAGCATCGGACGTCAAGCCAGGCGATTCTGCTGCAGTTGCAGGGCGCCATGTAGCATCATTAGGTAGCAGGGGTTCTTGTTCTCCAAGGGGAGTGTTGCTGTGAAGTCTGAATCCAGCGAGCGTCGGGAATGGGCAAGTTATCCTCGGTTCGTTCCAGTTCCTACTTCACGGATTCGGGAAGCACTCTCATCCATAGTGCTGCATGACCACCGTAGCGATGGATACTGGCGTGTTCGGCCATTGCTTTTTCAGTCCGGGTCCCGCGCCGTAGGAGCATCGACACCGTGCCTGTGCTTTCCTCTTTCGAGCCGCCAATTGAGGTGAGACAGCAGAGATCGCACGACTTGCCCCGGTAGCGTCCTTTCTCATCGCCGCGGCCCCACTGGATTCGTTTTGCCCTGAAGCAATGCGAGCGTCCTTTCTGCAGTCCGCCGCCATGTGAACAGTGGGGCACGTAGCAGGCCTTTCTCGCGCATCTGACTCCTGAGCGTTTCGTTTTCGACAAGCTCTGACATCTCCGTCACCAACGATTCAACCGAAGTCGGATCAAAGTAGGCAGCGGCATCGCCCCCGACTTCTGGCAGGCTTGAACAGCTGCTGGCCAAGACGGGCGTTCCGCATGCCATTGCTTGCAGGACAGGCAGGCCAAAGCCTTCGTACAACGAAGGCATCACCAGGAACTTGGCACCGCAGTAGAGCGCGACCAGGTCTTCGGTTGGAACGTACTCCACGAAACGGACCCGGTCCTGCAGGTTCAGTCGTTTCACCTGTTCGAAGATGACGTCGTACTTCCAACCTCTTCGTCCTGCGACTACCAAGCTCAGATCCGTCTTCAGCCGCGCAAGAGCCCGGAACAGCAGAGGGTAGTTCTTTCTCGGTTCCAACGTACCGACCGAAAGCAGGTAGCTGCCGGAGATACCCATCGCCTGCACCTTCTCTTTTGTGAGTTCAGCCGATAGGGGTCGGAATGTGTCTTCGACACCTTCATGCGTCACCGTGATTCGTGATTCCTCCACTTTCAGCCTGTTCCTCAAGTCCCGTCCTGTTGCTTCGGATACAGCGGCGATTGCGTCAGCCCGGCGAACCGATTTCCGGAAGTAGAGTCTGTGCACGAAAGCATTGTATCGGGCCATCGATTCGGGATGAAGCACCCAGACGATGTCGTGCACGGTGAGCACGGTGCGGACAGAATCACTCAGACCCAGGGGCAGCGCATGGGCGGGTCCCCAGAATACGTCAAGATGGTCCTGCCCGGCTAGTTTCCTACCCTGTGTCTGGAGCCAGATGGCACCGGGCAGGCGTGAGTTGCCGATTCGCAGATGCATGTTCTGTCCAGAGGGCGGCGTGGTCAAGGGACTCGATGCGTACAGATAGAAGGAGTGTTCAGTGGCGATTCGGGTGAATTCCCCGAGGATTCGGGAGAGATACCAGCCGACGCCGGTCAGCGTCTTGCGCAGAGTCCCGGCATCGACGCCGATTCTCAATGCCGTGCGGTTCCCGCTATTGACGTCAAGGCTGCGTACATCACACTGTCATCTTTCGCCGGCCGGCCTTCTCCTTGATGTTGATTGCCGCCATCACGAGCCAGTTGATGAAGAATGGGTATCTCCGGTGGTAGTGCTTGCGGTAGAAGATGCGCATGGAGTCGAAGAAGGCATGGTAGGCGCGGTCGCGTTCGGCTTCCGACGACTGAGAAGATTCGGTGGTTGGTGCTTTGATGCCGGATGCCATGCCTTTGAGGTGAGTTATGGAGACCGCCGGATTGTACATGATTCTCCAGCCAGCCTGCTTGATCCTCATTGCCCAGTCAACATCCTCCGCGTACAGAAAGAACTGCTCGTCGAGCAGGCCGACGGTCTTGACTACCGGTCGTGGTACCATGAAGAAGCAGCCGCTCGGGGCATCGATTTCGTGCGGAACACTTAAGTCCCCAAAGGTGAGATGATACTGACCGAAGAGCCGTGACTTGGGGAAGAGTTTCTCCATGCCTGTGTAGTACGAGAACGAAGCCCATGGAGTGGGGAAGCCACGATGGCAGGCGGGGTCAAGAGCACCGTCACCCAGGACAACGCGGCAGGTTGCGGCCCCGACTTCGGGTCTGGCAGCCATGAATTCGACCATCGCGGGCAGGGTTCCTTCCGGAACGCGGGTATCGGGGTTGAGCAGGAGGATATGCTCCCCCCGGGATTCCCGGATGCCGACATTATTACCCGCCGCAAAGCCGCGGTTCTCGGTGCAGGCGATGATGTGAACCCAGGGGAACTCCTCCTGGAGGGCGTCGGGTGAGAAGCCGGGTGTTCCGTTGTCAACCAGGATGGTCTCGATGAGGCCGCTCTGCTGGTCTGGCTCCAGCGATTCGAGACAGGGAATCACTATGTCAACGGGGCCGTAGTTCAGCACCACTACCGAAAGCCGCGCCATTACGAGGCCCGTTCAGCCGCGTCCCGAAAGACACTGACCATTTCCTGCGCAGCTTTCCGCCAACTGAAACGTCCGGCGTTCGCCAAACCCCTTGTTTGGAGTCCGGCGCGCAGTGCTGAATCCTCAAGGACCCGCTGCATTGCGTCCGCAATTTCTTCCTGTCGGGTCGGGTCGACAAGTAATGCGGCCTCGCCCAGGACTTCGGGCAGCGACGCAGCCTTCGAGGAGACAACCGGGGTGCCGCAGGCCATTGCCTCGACAGGCGGCAGGCCGAATCCTTCGTACAACGAGGGGAAGACGAATACTTCGGCCATGCTGTAGACCGCTGGCAGGTCGTCGGGGTCAACGAAGTCGGTGAGCACGATGTCGTCCCCCATTGACTGAGCGAGCCGGTAGATATCCTTGTTCTTCCAGCCATAGGCTCTGCCACCCCCGAGTACAAGTCTGGGCGTGTCGCGCCGCCTGCTTTTCAGTTCGGCGTAGGCTCCAATCACCCTTGCCAGGTTTTTCTTCGGTTCCGGCACTCCGAGAGAGAAGATGAACTTCGGGGGGAGGCTGTAGCGTTTCCTGACGCGGGACACGCGCGCCGGGTCGTCAATCACCCGGAACTGCGCGCCAACGCCGTTATGGACGACTCTGACTCTGGATTCCGGGACATGGAGGACACTGACCAACTCGGCCTTTGTGAACGCCGAGACAGCGACCACGATTTCCGCTTGCCGTACTGCGTGGGTGATTGCCCAACGGAAGTAGCGTGTCTTGGCCGCCGGGTAGAAGTGAGGCAGGGTCAGCATACCGACATCGTGAATAGTGACTACTTGCGGGGACTTCCCGAATCTGGGCAGGGAATTGTGGCATCCCCAGAGCAGGTCGGCGTGCTGACCTGCGGCGACATAAGGAAGCCGGATTTGCTCCCATATGAGCCGCAACGGACGGGGACCGGCAACCGGGCTGAGGATGATTCGTTCGGGCGGAAGCGCCAGCGGCCTGAAGTTCTCGACGGCCTGCGGGGTCATATAGGCCACGTAGTGGTTCTTCGGTTCAATCAGAACCAGATTCCGGAGCAGACCAGCGACGTACGTTCCGACGCCATGATTCAGCGACCGTACGGCAGTTGCGTCAACGGCAATGCGCATTCCCGGAGTCAACTCCTGAATGATGGCCGGTGACTGCGGCAGTGCGGGCTTTCTCTTTGGACTGGCATCTGGAGGCACAGTGTAGTTGCGGGCTGGCGGGAGTCAAGACGCGCCGCTTCCGGCTGGGTCTGTATGTTCCTGGCTGTGGAGCGCAGTTTCTTGACATCGCCGGTCTGGCAACTATCTTCTGCACTCATGCAGGATCAACCAAGCGGCAACGTGAGAGTTCCTTCTTGTCATGCAGAGTCCGTCGTGATTCCAACGCCGGTTGATGCAGGCGAGGTGTAACAGTGTCAATGACCTTCCGCGAACTGGAGATAGAAGGGACGTTTCTGGCCGACGCTGGAAAACACACTGACGAGCGAGGCTGGCTGATGGAGACGTTCCGGCAGGACTGGTTGGCTGTCCCCGGTCTGAAGCAGGCGGACCCGGCGATGTCTTATGTTTCCTCTACTCATCCCGGGGTCGCGCGCGGACCGCATGAGCATGAGGATCAGACTGACTACTTCGCATTTCTTGGTCCTTCCAACTTCCGGGTGTTCCTCTGGGACAATCGGCTGGCATCACCTACCTGCGGCAAGCGCCTGATTCTGACCCTGGGTGAAGACAGCCCCGGGTTGCTGATCGTTCCGCCCGGAGTGGTTCATGCCTACCGGAACGTCGGAGACCGGGACGGACTGGTGCTTAACTATCCGAACCGCCTGTTCAAGGGCCGGGACAAGAAGGACCCGGTTGACGAAATCAGGCACGAAAACGACCCGGACAGCCGGTTCCGACTGGACGAATAACAGCAGGATTCAAGTACCGGACAATCAAGGGAACCAGCAGCGGTCGACAGAGTTGGCTTCGTGCCAAACTTCGGTTCTGAGGGGTGGCTGTGGCTTCAGGTTGGGACCTGACTACTGCCGGGAAATCCTGGTGTTCCTGCCGGTCTTTGTGGAGGTCCAGCTCGCGGCACGTCTGCCGACCCGCGTGCCGATTCCGCTGCCCGTCTTTCTGCGTAAGCTCCTGGCAACTCAGATACTTGCGTGCCTGGAGTCAGTCCTGCTGCCGCTTGTGGCGGCGATTCTGGCGGGACCCCTACCGGTCCAACTCACCAGGGAAGTTACCCCCCACTTGACAAGGAGAGGGAAGTCCGATGCCACAAATGGCGGGAGATGTCGCGAGATGGCGAATCCGCTTTTCGTGACGTCTGGTACTGGCTGTTTCCAGCAGGGGATGTGCAGCAGAGCATGAGTCTGGTGCAGTCGGTTCTTGTCTGGTTCTTCCTTCGGTGAATGGGCCGCAGCCGGCGGCCGACGCTTGACAGCCTGACAATTGTGGGCAGAATGGCGTAGGTGACGGTATTGAGGAATGTTAGCCTGCTGTTTGCTATCTGGGCTCTGTCAGCAGTCCACGCTGCGACTCAGGCCTATGACGTTGAGCCAACAGCGTGCAATAGCGCCTGGTCGCCACGATGGACGCATGTCGGCCAGGCGTTTGTGGCCAACGTCGACAGCATCTACCGTATTGAATTTTTCCACGGCGTGTCCAGTTCCGAGGGCCAGTACGTATTCGAACTGCGAGAGAAGGTGAGCGATCAGTTCGTGTGCAGAGGTCGAAGCGACGTCCCGGGCAGGGGCTGGCAGTGGGTGAAGTGCAGCACGTTCACCGGGAACCTCCGATTCACAAAGGGCAAGGAGTACTTGCTGAAGGTCAGCCACAGCAGCGGTGATTCGGTGAACTTCGTGTATCGAACCGACAATCCGTATCCGAAGTACGGCCAGATCGAAGTCGGCGGTGGTGGCTGGGGCCAGTCCGAGTCGGTTGAGAACTGCGATCTGGTCGGCCGGATAGTCGGGCAGATGGATGTTGTGGATTCGACGTATTGGGGTGTGAACCCTGGGTTCCCGGCAGACAAGAACAACGCTACCCTCAAGAGCAACTGGGCCAGCCACGCCTGCTCACTGGGCTTCCGCCACGTACGTTTCGGACCCGCCTGGCGCTGGGTCTACCCGCGCCCCGGCGAGTTCGACTTCGCGGGATATGACACCGAGTATTGCTACATCGAATCACTGGGCTGCGAGATACTGGGGTTGCTCTTCACATGTCAATGCTCTTCGTGGGCCAGTTCTTACTTTGACAGCATCAGGATTCAAGGCCAAACCGTTGATACGTTCTGGAGCGCGACCTGTCCACCGCGCAACCTGTACGCGGACATCGACAGCGACACTAACTACTGGGCGCGGTACGTGGAGTCGGTTGTCGGGCACTACTCGGACATCCATACGTGGGAGGTCTGGAACGAAATTAACGATACCTGCACAAGCGCGGTTCTCGGCGTGAAGGGATGGTGGAAACGGCCTAACGTCTTCTATGATACCCTTTCCGTTGGGCTCCGGCCCCTTTGCCGACTGTATCTGCGGCTATGTGTGGTGGCCGACTCAATCATCAGGCACCGTGTTGGCGGTCACGAAGACGACATGGTTATCGTCGGGTCACTGCATCAAGTCAACAAGGAATGGCCCGAAGGTGGCCTGGTGAGCGGAAAGGCTTTTCTGGGCACCCTCTTCGACATCGCGCTTCAGGAACAGCAGTTGGGTGTGTTCTGGGATGGAGTGTCCGTGCATCCCTACCAGTACGGGCAGCCGTTCAACCCTGTGCGGTTCAAGGCGGACGCCGAGACCCTGCGCAGGATCATGAGGCAGAATGATGACTACGGGCAACTGTGGATAACTGAGTTAGGCTGGCATCTGGATACTTTGGATCTGGAGAACTCCAGGATTCGGCAGGCCAACGGGGCGTGCGAGGCATACGTGAGTGCGAAGGCCAGCGAGGCCATTCCAGCCGGGGGGTACGACCGGCTCTGTTGGTACTCGTTCGGTGACTGTGGTACTGGAGCGGACAGCGCTGGTCTCATTACAGACAGCTTCAGGGTGCGACGGAAATCCTTCTACAGCTACCAGCAGACGTGCAACCAGCTTACCGGCAAGCGTTTGAATCGGCGGGTGCTGCTGGGTGATGACGATGATGAGGATGTGCGGATCTACGAGTTTGAGGACCCGGACGACGGTGAGCGGATGTGGGTATGCTGGAAGAACGGCGGCGCGGGCGGGGGTGCTGTGCCGGTTGCGATTCCGGTCAGGTCGGATGAGTTGGCGGCGGAGAGGCTTGCCTATGGTGCTGAGGTTCCGTCGTTCGGGGCGGCGCCGGACGATGACGGCTGGCTGCGGTTGGAACTGACTGAGCGGCCGGTGTTCGTGTGGGAGACCGGACCGGCCGAGCGGCCGGACCTGGTGGTAGATGAGGTTGAGGTGGTGCCGACTGAGCCGCTGGCAGGTGGAAGCCTGACGATTCGTGCCCGGGTCCGCAATATCGGCAACCGGGCGACGGCGGCGGGCTCGCCGACCGAGGTGCGCTTCATGCTCAACGGCGATTCGGTCGGAATCGATGGGTCCTTCCAAACGGTAGAGCCGGGTGAGACGTTGGAGTTCGAGATGGTTTTGGCCCCGGTTCCGTCCGCGGCTTCGGGTCCGGGCTTGGTTTCAGTCATGGTGAATCCCGACCGGCATTGCGTCGAGCTTGAGACCGGGAACAACGTCGGGTATTTCCGGGTCCTTGTCCGGTAGCATTTCTCCAATTCAATCGGTTCGCAGGCAGGGAAACCAGGTTCCGGGCGCGAACCGCTTGACACAGGCTTTTCCTTCCTGATACTTGCGGAGTGAGTACCGGCAGAAGATGTCCGACACTTGGCGACCTGAGGCAATGAACGTACTGCGGTCCTTCTGTGTTGTGCTGCTGGCAGGGATGGCTGCGGCCGCCAGTCTCGAGAACCTCCCGACCGATTCCTGGGTATACGATGATCTGGATCTGCTCAAGACGTCCGGGCTCATCCACGCGATGCCTTCCACCAGCCGTCCGTGGACCAGGGCCGAGGCTGTTGTCCTGGTGGCGGAGGCGGATTCAATCGCCCGGTTGCGAAGCCCGGGTCCGGCACAGCGGGCCGCACTCGGCCGGCTGCGGAGTGAGTTCGGCGGCGAGTTGCCCGAACTGGTTGAGGATGTCGGAGCGCGGCGGCCGGTCGTCAACCTGGCCGTGCCCGGAGTCGAGAACGGTTTCATGCGTGCGGATTTCTTCACGCGGGCCGGGCTCACCCGGAAGCAGCAGTCGGCTTCAATCGGTGCAGTCCTGTCGAACCGCCCCGGAGATGTGTTTGCGTTCTACGAGCGGGGAGAGTTCACCATGTTCCGGCCTGACACGGTCGATATCACCGATTCGGCAGGTACCCACGTTCCCGGGTCGAGAACGCATTCCTGGATGGAGTTGGCGACCCTCGAAGTCGAGCATGCCTACCTGGCGTTCAAGATACCGTGGCTCAGGCTTGAGGTCGGCCGGGATGCGTTCTTCTGGGGTCCGGGTCATGTGAGTTCCTGCATGTTGAGTGACAATGCTCCGGCTCTGGACCATATCCAGTTGTCTGCTTCATACCGCAACTTCAAGTTCCTGGGTCTCACTTCATACCTTTCGCGCTGGGGACTGAAGCACCGGTTCCTGTCGGCCCAGCGTCTTGAGGTGTCGCTGTGGCACCGGGTGACACTGGGCGGGGCGCTGATGAGCGTCTATTCCTGGGATTCGCTGCAGACGAGGTCGTTCTTCGGGATGATGAATCCACTGATACCAGTCTACCTGGAGGTAGCCGGCTCGGGACATGACGACAACCTCCTGGTTGGTTGGGACGCGGCCGTCTACCTGCCGCAAACCAGGGTGTACGGTCAGCTCTTCGTTGATAACTTCGAGTTCCTTGAGCGGGAATCGAAGCCGTGCAACGCGCTGGCGTGGCAGGCGGGTTTTCACTGGGCGCCGATGTTGCCCGTCCAGGTCCGGGCGGAGTATGTCCGCATCACCGCCTTCACCTACTATCACCGTATCTATCACATCATGTACGAGAACTACGGGGTTCCCCTGGGCCACGAGCTGGGCCCGGATGCGGACCAGTTCTTCGTTTCCACCACTGCGACCCTCGGCCCGGGGCTTGAGTTGCAGCTTCGGGCGGACCATACCAGGCGCGGCTACTACAACCGGGGTGATTTTGAGCAGAAGACCTGGCACGCCGGACAGAACTTGCCCGGCCGGTTTCCGGCGGAAGAACACGGCGAGGAGGTCGAGCGTACAGTCCGGGGGGAATTAGGAGTCGGCGCCTGGGTCGGGCGTGACCTTCACCTTGTCGGTACCGTGGGCTACTGGATGAGTTCCAACTACGAGGGAGTGCCCGACGCGGAAGCAAACGGTTGGGATTTCTCGCTGGGGTTGGAATACCGGTACTAGATGAGCGCCACGCAGTAGCCGGCTACTTTCTCTTTTCCCAGCGGGTCAGTTCTTTCTCAGCCCGCTTGAGGGCAGAAGCCTGCCGCTTGAGCAGTTTCTCGAAATACTCGCGGCGTCGCGCGAGTTCCTGCTGGGCATGGACCCGTCTGGTGATGTCGCAGGCGATATCAAGGATGCCGGTTGTCCGGCCCGCTGAGTCGTGCAGCGGGCACTTGAGAATACGGTACCAGGCCGCCCGAGGGCTTACCATGTCCGGCAAGGCGAGTTCGACTTCAACCGCAGCATTTTCCTCAACTACTCTGAGGTCATGGGAATTGAGCAGGCCGGCGACAGTCGGCTTCAGGACGTCCTGGTCGGTTTTCCCCACGATGCCGTCCTTTTCCTTGAGGCCCATCATCCGGAGTGCAGCGGTATTCGCCTGCGTGTACCGCAGTTCGCGGTCCTTGATTGAAACCGCGAGTCCGGGAGCATCCAGGATCGTCCTGAGCTTGCCATCCGCGTCCTGCCAGGCCTGCTCGGTTTTCTTGTGGGGCGTGATGTTCTGAATTATCAGGAGCAGGCCGGAGTCGAAACGGTAGCTGGTGATGCTGAACCAGCCGGCGAGTCGCTCGCGGCCATCGTCGTACAGACCTTCGTGCCGGAGAACCTTGCCCTCGGCCAGCGTTTTCCTGAGCACGGGAAGAAAGCCTGCCCGTGCGAACTCCGGGTAGACCTCAAGTACGGGTTTGCCTACCGCTTCCCGGGCCGGGATGCGGGTCTCTTCTGCTGCGCCTTCGCTCCAGTGGGTGATGACCAGGTTTCGGTCCAGCGTGACGATGCCGTCGGCGGCGCTGGTCAGGAGGGTTTCGATGTCGGCCTGTTTCCGTTTGAGAGTCTGCTCGGTGTTCAGCAGGTGGGTGATATCAAGCGCGATGCAGTCGAGCATCTTCTTCCCTGCGGTCGAACTGATCGAACCACGGGATTCCACCCAGTGCGTCTGGCTTGAATCTTTGTTGATTACCCGGAAACGGTATTCATCGGGATACCTGCCGTCTTTACGGATCTGTGCTTCAGTCTGTCTTACCCGTTCAATGTCGTCGGGGTGGATCCGGGCGAAGAAGGCGGACGGGTCGGTCAGGACGGTTTCGGCGGACAGGCCCCAGATGGTCTGAATCGAGGGACTGGCCGCCAGGATATGGCCGTCTTCGCTGAACCGGAGCACGACGTAGCCCCGCGCTCCCTGGACGAAAGAACGGTGCCGGTCCTCACTTTCCCGGAGGGCCTGTTCGATCTTGCGCCGGCGGAATTCTATCTCGCGGGCATCCCCGGAGACCGGAACCTCGGGAGTGCCGGCCGGCGGCGGTTGGCTCTTCGCTTTCTGCAGCTCCTTTTCGTTCTGCTTCAGTTCGGTGATGTCCTCGTGCATCACGGCGACGTGCGATACTTCGCCTTCGGCACTGAAGAGAGGGAAGACCGTGGCGCGGAAGCAGACTTTCCTGCCCGGGATACCGGGCAGGCCGATCTCGGTCGGATCGTACCAGACGGGCGGTGTTTCCACCCGGGTGCCGGCCATAACCCGTTTGAGTTGAGGTGTGAGCAGTCCGGCTCGTTTCAGGCCGCGGTCATCGAGCAGCGAGAGCCCCGGCGGAGGGACTTTGCCCAGCAGCCGCTCGGCTGACTTGTTGCTTTTGATGAGCCTCCCCTTGACATCGTAGATCTCAATACTCACAGGACTGGCGTCAATGAAGCTATCGAAGACGGCGCTGGCTCTGTCTTCGGCCCGTTTCCGTTCCGCTTCCTCGAAAGCGGCCTGCTGTTCCCATTCCTTGCGGGGGTCCCGGCCGCGCAGCAGGATTCCAACTGCAAACGGCACCAGGCAGGCGATGGCGACCGACCAGACTTGCGCGTTGTGTGCTGTCAGCACCATCCCGAAAACAAGGAGTAGAGCGAAGCCGAACAGAATCAGCAGGAGAATCGGCCGGGGAAGTGACGCAGGGTGGGTTTTCATTGCGCGACAGCTACTAGGATATTGGGAGGACGCCTGACGTCAAGGTCTGCACAGGACCCGAAAGCCGACATAGGAGCGAAAACCACTGATAAACACAGATGGATGCAGGCAGAGAGGAAATGGGAAGTGCAATAGCAATCTGTGGTTCTATTCCGCTTCTTGGGCAAGAGAGCCGGCGGTCGGAATTGAACCGACGACCTGCTGTTTACGAAACAGCTGCTCTGGCCAACTGAGCTACGCCGGCAGACGCCGGATTCTACCGTCCGGTCAACGGGAGTCAAGCCGTCCGGCCTTGCAGTATGGGCGTGCGCTGCTACAATTGTCCACTGATGGCCACTGTCAAAGTCAAGCGGGCCAATGGGTACTACTGTTTCCACTGCAACGCGACCGTGGACGGGGACGCGGACAAGTGTCCCGGATGCGGGCGGGCTTTTTCGGAGCAGGAAAGAAAAAACGGGGGTGTTCCTGTCCGGCTCGGCGAGCGCGTCCGTCTCGCGGCCAGGGGTCAGCGCCGCGGATACCGGGTCGCAATCATAGTCCTTCTCGCGGCAGTTGTGTTGCTGGTGATTCTCTTCCGACCCGGGAAGGCCGTTGCCGTCCGCTCGGTGCTGCCCAGGCCGGCGATGGCCAGGCCGGAATACCGGGTAGCCGAGACCTGGGACCTGCCGGCCAGGGACCTCGACAGACTCAGCATGGTGGCGCTGGTGCGGCCGGGAATGGGAGCGGACGGACTGCGGACAGTTCTGGACTGGACGCTCTATTCAGTTCTTGATGAGCACAACCGGTCTGGAGACCGTTTCCTGCGGGTTGTCTGGGTCTACTTGCTGGAGGATTCGACCGCACGGAAGACGGACTGGCGAGCGATGGCAATCTGGGTTGATCCGAAACTGCCCGAGGCTCAGCGTCCGGCCGGCATCGGCGGCGATGCAATCAGAGAAGGGTCGATTGAGTACGATTTCACCAATTCGATTGCCACGCCGGAGTAGATGTCTGTCGGCCGGGATGCGGGCTTTGGCGTGCAACAAGGAGGACTAGGCATGAAATGTATCAGGGTCTGTGCACTCGTTGCCGTGACGGTTTCCTGCTGCTTCGGGTTCGGCGGGTTTTCGGCAACCGCTTCGTTTCCAGGCTTCGGAGGATTGAACCAGGACTTGACGGAGCTGAATCACACCTGGCACGGAGCCGACAGTTTCGAGCACCGGGCGCCGCTCTGGTGGGTCGGCGGACACGGCGCCGCGTTTGTGGAAGACGTGACTGTCGGAGGGCGTGGCGCGGTTGCGTTTCGCAGTGTTGCCGCGGACTCACTCGGTTCGGAGTTCCTGGGGTTGACCGGCTTTGTTGAAGTCGGATACCGGTACGCGCCGGTCGACTACGCGTGGGTGCGGCCGTGCCTGGACCTCGGCGGGGGAGTCTGGACGCTTTTCGTCCACTCCCACGATTCCTTCAGCCAGCCCAACTTCAGCCGCTGGTATCTGGCCTGGACGATGGGCGCCGCGCCCGGGCTTGAGTTGATGGGACGGCTGCGCTACCGAAGCGACAACTACGTGGGGCTGTTCGTGAAGGGGAGCTATTTCCTTCCTTTCCACGGGCCGTCGTGGGGTGGGGATGACGATCCGCCGGAATTCAGCCTGAAGGGATTCAATCTCCATCTGGGGCTGCGGTTCGGCAAGATGCCGGTGCGGGCTTTCCGCATCTAAGCCGGGCATGCGGATGAGGGCAACTCGACTGGCTCTGGTCATAGTCCTGCTGCTGTCCGGGCGGGTCGCCGCGTCCACGCCGCATTTGACGGGTTGGTACGAGAACCAGCTTTCGATTGTTGACTACAGAAGCGGATTGACTCTCCTTGACGAGAACGAGGTCAGGTTCAGCCTCGAAGCTTCCCCGCAATCGAACGTGAGGCTTTCGGCTTCTGTTCTGATTCAGGCATTCCACGGCGCGACGAAGTTCATGCTTGCAGACCTCGTACCGGACTGGGTTTCGGATTCGGTTCCTGACTCTGTGCTGCTCGCGAACAGGTTTGCGCTGGATCGCGCTTTCGTGTCCGCCCGGTGGAGCGGGTTCAATCTGAAGGTGGGCAAGCAGCCGCTTGCCTGGGGTACCGGGTACGTGTGGAATCCGACCGAAGTGATACCGGCCAAGTCCTTTCTTGACCCGGATTACGAGCGGGAAGGACAGAACGCGATGCGGCTCGAAGCAACTTGGTTGGGCCCGGCGTTGCAGGCCTTCTTCCTGCCGGGTTCGGACTTCGGCCGGTCCCAGTACCTGCTGCGCGCCGAATGGAATCTTGTCGGGTTTGACATGGGCATCACCGCGTGCCGCCGGCCGCTGACTGACGTTCTTGCCGGCAGGAACTGGACCGACTACTTGCTGGGCGGGCAGGCAAAGGGTGAGGTGTTCGGGCTGGGAGTGTGGTCTGAGGGAGCCTGCCACTGGTCAGAGGACAGCGTAGCGCTATCCTGGCAGGTGTGCGCCGGAACCGACTACACTCTTGCTTGCAGGACCTATCTACTGCTGGAGTACTACCGCAGTTCGACGGGCGCGACCGGGGTCAGGGAGTATGACGCGGCAGCCTGGCGCCGGGCGGTGACCGCCGGCTCCGCTCTCGGGCGCGACTACGCCTTCGGGCTCGTGATGCAGCCTGTTCTGGGGTTCCATCAGGTGGGCGTCGGCGCGGTTGCCAACCTGAATGACTTTTCGGCGGTGGTGTTCCCGAGGATCCGGTTCGGTCCCGCCGACGACATCGACCTGGATTGCTACCTGCTGTTCAGCGTGGGCGGCGGCCGGACCGAGTTCGGAGGACCCGGCGTGAACGGTGGCGTTGTCCAGCTCACGTTCTACTTCTAGGTCACGGTCATTCCGAGTCAGATACAATTGGACGGTAAGGTAGTGTGATACGTTGTCGGGAGTCCGGCATGAAGAAGAGGGGCGGGAGTTACCCGCCCCTCTTTTCGTTTCTGTCCGGTTTCTACTTGAGCACGGCTGTCTTCTGGGCGAAGACCCCGGTCGGGGTGATGAGCTGGACCAGGTACACGCCGTTGGACAGCTTCTCACCGTCCAGCCGGAACCGGGCACGCTCGCCCAGGCTCACTTCCCGAGTCTGGCTGTCCGCCAGCCGGCCGTCGCTGGTGTAGGTCCGCAGTTCCACCCGGCCGCTGACCGGCGCAATGAACTCCACCAGCGCGCTGGAGCTGAACGGGTTGGGCGTGATGTGGAGCACGTAGGGCCGACTGTTTGGCGCCACCGGCGGCGATTCGGTCACTCCGGGCACCCGTTCCCCGAAGTAGTCGAATATCCTCCGAATCAGCGTCCACTTCTGCAGATACCGGGTGACCGAGTGGGCGATAGCCTCGAACGGCACCGAGAAGTAGACCAGGCCGTAGCCGTTCTTGTAGCGGACCATGCAGCTTACCGTGGTGTCACCGTAGTCTTTGAACCAGGCGCAACTGGTGCCGCCGTTTGTCGCCCGGATTCCGTCCAGCGACCGGCCATTGGCGGCCCCGCCGCCACCACCGGCAATCATCGTGTCGCCCTGGGTCAGCGGGTCTCCGACAAGCCCGACCAGGAACGGCTTGTTGGTTGACGGCTCGACGAACTCGGCGTGAAGGTAGTCTCTGAGGAAAGGGTTCAAGGGTTCGAGGGTTCGAGGGTTCAAGGTAGTGATATCCTGGGCGATGTTCTGGCCGGAGATGAGCAGGTTGCCGCCGCCGGTGAGGAAGCCGGTCAGATTTGTCTGGTCGGTCGCGGTCAGGGTGCTGGTGGAATCGTCGCCGGTGAACCAGATGACAATCGGGTAGTGGTTGAGCGTGTCGGCGGACGGGGAGCCGGATGCCTGCACTTCGTAGACGTCGTAGAGGATGCCGTTGGAGTCGCAGGCAGCGGTGTACCACTGTTCGTAGTCTTCGCCTTCGTCGTCGTCGACCAGCAGCACCCGCGGGTCACCGGAGATGGCGGTGAAGGCGGTGTCCGGCCAGGCCGGGTCAGGGCTGGCGGCGACCGCGAGCGAGAAGACGATTCGCTGGGGCGCGGCGCTGTCCGCCACCGTGATGACGAAAGAGTCGGCCGAGCAGTCGCCGCTGCCGCCGGCCGGGATGTCCGGGAAGGTGGCGGCGCTCTTCGTGATTGTCACGTCGGTGTTGCCGGTGGAAAGGGTGGCAGTGACGCCGGTGGCGGTCTGCCAGTTCTCGGCGTTCTGGTAGGTGACGATGAGCGCGGCGGTCTCGCCCGGGTCGGGCTTGCCGTTGCCATTGCCGCCGGCATCGTTGAACCGCCAGTCGGCCAGCCGCAGATCACAGTAGTAGAGCGGCAGGACTACGTTGGCCAGCGAGACCCGGCCGGCACCCAGCTTGCCTTGCGCGTAGAGAGGGTCGGGCATCGAATCGCAGGCATCGTGCAGTATCTGGATTGCGGTCGCGTTTGAGGCGGTGTTATTGAATGACTTGATCCAGCAGGCGACCCCGGCCGCAAGCGGGGCGGACATCGAAGTCCCGTCCATCGTGCCGTAGGAGCCACTGCGCTGGGAGATCGTGGTGTAGATACCATCACCGGGCGCGGCCACGTCGATCCAGGTGCCGTAGTTGGAGAAGGATGTCTTCATGTCGGTCAGGGACGACGCGGCGGTGTTCTCGACACCGCTGTAGCAGGCAGGATAGCGCCTGGCTTCGATACCGCTGTTGCCGGCTGAGCCGAAAAGCACGCAGCCTGAGTCCCAGGCATACTGGCATGCGGTGGCCATTGGTGGATACTGCGACGAACCACCGAAGCTCATCGAGATGGCCCAGACATTCAGCGGCACGGCGTAGTAGATCGAGGATATTGCGTAGGAAAGCGTAACGGTGCCACCACTGCCGCATTTCACCACCGGGGAACGGGTGTTCCAGGTTGCTCCGGCGACGCCGGTCGCGTTGTTGGTCACGGCATTGATGTTCCCCCAGCAGTGGGTGCCGTGGTTTTCCCCGGGGTTAGGCCTCGGGTCCGGGTCGTAGTAGCAAAAGTCCCAGCCGAGGACATCGTCGATGTATCCGTTGCCGTCCTGGTCGATGCCGTCCAGGTCACCGTCAGGCGGGGGCATGGTGTCAAACCGGCCGTTGCCGTTGATGTCTTCCGGGCCGTTGATCCAGAGGTTATCCTGGATGTCAGGGTGGAGCCAGTCGCAGCCGTCGTCGATGACCAGGTTGAGCACGGTTGTGTCGCCCTTGGCTATGCCCCAGGCAAACGGAGCACCGAGTTTGGCCAGATGCCACTGCCGGTCGTAGTCCGGGTCGTCGGGCAGTTCGTCCAGTTCCATCGCGCCGTTGGGACAGGCGTATTTCACGTCAGCCAAGGCTTCGTAGGATTCGGCCACCGGTGTGATATCCTGGCTAGCGTCGAACTGAATGGAGTACTGCAGATCGCAGCCGTGCTTGCGGGCCAGCGGGTCCGGGTCGGGATGTCCGTAGAGCTGCGTGATGTCGTTCACGTGCCAGCGCCGGCTGAGTTGATCGAGGATTGGAACCCCGAACAGGGCTACCCCGTCTTTTTCGGACAGATTGACCTTGTCGCGCAATGTGGGGGACAGCTCGATGATGAGTTGTCCGGCAACGTACTGCTCGCCGTCGGCGGCGGTAATCACCGGTCTCGTCGCGTCCGGGAACGCCAGACCGACGGTAATGGTGATGAGAATCAGAGTCAGGACTCTTGTCGTCATCAGATGCCTCCTGAGGTATTGTCGATTGCTATCCTTGGACCGTCAGAAATCATAGAACAGCAGACCAGCGCTGTCAATCATGAGCGGCTGCTTCCTTGAAAGCCGGCCTATTGCCCGGGGATATTGATGAATACATCCCGGTCGTCGGATTCGAAGCAGTCCAGCCGTTCGAAATCCATACCGAACTCATCATCGAGTGCGGTGGCGATTTCTTCCAGTAGCTTATCAATCAGGGCGCCGTACTTGATATTGAACTCATCGTTGGGCCCGCCCAGTACTTCATTGTCCTCGTTCACATAGCCCAGGCCGGCCAGCAGGTTGAGGATTTCCCCGCCCTTTTCCTCGTCGTCGCAGAACACGGTTACTTCGTAGGCGATGCGTTCGGACAGGTCCGGTGAATTGAAGGGCAGGGCGATGTAGATGTCGTGGTCATCGGAATCGAACGACTGGTAATGGTTGAGGTCGATATCGTACTCTTCTTCGATGAGTTCCGAAATCTCGTCGATGTAGGCCTCCGGCGCCCCGCCCCACTTGATGTTGTACTCGTAGCCGGGGTCCTCCCCGAGGATGTCGTTGCCGTCGTTGGTGTAGCCCAGGTCCTCGATCATACCCATGATATCGACGCCATTGTCCTCGTCGTCGGTGAAGACAGTCACCTCGAACGCGTCGCGGTCGGGCAGTTCGTCGGGGTCGACCGGCAGATTGATGAACACATCGTAGTCGTCCGATTCGAACTCGTGGAGACGGCTCAGTTTGACGTCGTGGTTCCGTTCGACCAGGGCGGCAATCTCCTCAATGTAGACGGTTGGTGCCGCACCCCACTTGATGTTGAACTCGTCGTTAGGGTCGGGCATCAGTTCGTTCTCGTAGTTCTCGAATCCACGTCCCTCCAGTTCTTCGAGCAGCAGCGCACCGCTGTACGAGTTGTCGGTGAAGACGACCACCCGGAGTTCGGACTTGGGGACACCGGAGATGATGACGTACTTCGTGACACAGCCGGTGAGCAGCAGTCCGGCCGTGAGGGCGAGTCCAAGCAATCTGGCTTTCTGCACTGTTCCTCCTTTTCCCTTACCCGTCCTTGGACTATCTGATGGCGCATTGGTCGGACTCACTCGGATACCCTCTTCCATCGAGAGAGGGGTGGGGCGAGGGTTTCGTTCATTCCGGAGCGGGACCGATTCGATACTCGGCCAGGACTTGCTCTTCGGTGCCGGTGACGCGCTTGACCAGGCCGACGCCCGGGGCCAGCCATTCGGTGTACGCGACAGCGGTTGAGTCGAATTCCCGAACCTCCTCCGTGAAATCGACCCGATAGCAGTCATGGAACGTGCCGGCCGGAGTCGGGACGCTGTCGATTCCGGAGACCCGGGCCGCCAGTTTGTGGTAGTAGAACACGGTATCGGTGCCGAGCACCACGATAGTGTCCGAGAATTCCTCTTCCCAGGTGTTTCCTTCGACGAGCGGGAGGAGGTAGACGAGCCGGTAGCGTTGTTCGAGAATGTAGTCCCGGCCACTGACGTTCACGGTCCGGAGAAAGAACTTCTGGATCCGTGTTGGTTGCTTGTGCCAGAAGGTCGGGGCGAAGTCCACGGCGACGATAGTGGCGGTCCGGCCGCCCACGGAGCTGTCGCCAAGCACTTCGACGTAGGTGGTGTCCGTGCCCAGCAGGTATTTCCACTGGCTTTGCCGGGCAAGCGGGAAATAGTCCTGGCTTGAGCGGTGCACCAGCATGTCGGTGCAGGACAGCGACAGCAGGATTGCGAGTAGCAGCGGCGCCCTAGAATACATATGCCACCCCGGCGCGGACCGAGAGTATCTGGTTCACAACCAGGCGGGTGAAACCGCCCTGTCCGTTTTCCAAGAGCAGGTTATCGAGGACTCCGATGGAGAGACGGCTCTTGCCGACATTCTGAACGAAGCCGATTCCAAGAAGACCGGTGCCGACGGAACCTTTCTCTCTGCCGGTTTCGAAGGACCGCTCGGCGAATCCGTAGCCGCCACCGCCGAGTACTTCAATCCCCCAGTCGGACTGCCGGAGGAACTGGTAGCCGCATGAGAGCGAAACCTGGTGCAATGCGAACCGATACGGGCTGCCCTGCAGTCCGGGCAGGCTGGTATAGTCGTAGCCGGCAGCGAGCCGGACCGGCCCGGTCGAGTATCCAAGGCAGCAGCCCACCCGGGCGCTGGATGAATGATTGCGACCGGCCCCGGCGACCGGAAAGACCCCGGCCACATGGCCACCGGCATCAAAGCTGCCGATGAGAAGAACCGCGGCTGCCAAGGCAGAAATCACAGACAAACTGTAGGCGGTTGCTGCAGGCTGTCAAGGAATCACCGGCCGGGCCGGTTGGCGGCTACCATTCGCTCGATGGCGATTCTGGCCCGGTCCGCGACGGAATCCGGGATGACTAGTTCCTCGATTTCCCCGGCCAGCGCCCGGCGGACCTTTTCCAGGGTGGTGCGCTTCATGTTCCGGCAAATGGCGGTGCGCCTGAGTGGGTAGCATTGGTTGTCGGGGAAATCCCGCAGAACACGGTCGCACATCCCGGATTCGGTACCGAGGACCATCTCCCGGTGTTTCGCCGCGAGCTTCAGCATCCCGCCGGTCGAGGCCACATAGTCGGACATTTTCAGAATCTCCCGCGGGCATTCCGGATGGGAGACCAGCACTGCATCCGGGTGTTCTTTGCGTGCCCTTGCGATGTCCTGCCCGGTGAAGAAGGCGTGGACGTAGCAGAAACCCTCCCACGGCAGTATTTCGCGCCCGGTCATCCGGGCGACATAGTCGGCGAGGTTCCGGTCCGGCACGAAGAGGATGCGCCGGTCACCGGGGATTGATTCGACCACCCTGGTTGCATTGGCCGAAGTGCAACAGATGTCGGACTCGGCCTTCACATCGGCAGGCGTATTGACATAGGCGACCACACACACATCACCCAGCGTCTGTTTCTTCTTCCGCAGGGCCGGGCCGCTGATCATGTCGGCCATCTCGCACCCGGCTTCCGGGTCGGGAAGGACGACGCGTGAATCCGGGCTCAGGAGCTTGGCAGTCTCGGCCATGAACCTGACGCCACAGAATACGATGAATCGAGACTGCGTCGCGGCGGCTCTGCGTGCCAGGTCCAGGGAGTCGCCGATGAAGTCCGCCACCTCGAAGATGTCCACCGGCTGGTAGTTGTGGGCAAGGACGATGGCTTTCTGTTCCTGCTTGAGCCGCCGGATTTCGGCGATGAGGTCCTGGTTGTTCACGGCCGGCGTCGGTTTCGGGGTTTCGGGCGGCCGGCCGGGTATCGACGCGACCCGGTCTGCGGCTGCCGAATCCGGTCTGATTCTGTGGGCTGCCAGGCCGAGGTTTCGTCGAGCAGGTGGACGACGTCGATGCCGTCCCTGGCCAGTTCGTCGCCGATGATGCGGCGGTGGCATCTCCGGGGGGTGCGTTCGGCGCAGAGGATGCAGCAGACACGCTTTTCGAGTTTGCTCCGGATGACGCCGAACCAGTGCTTGAAGCTATCCGTGGCCATCCAGGCCCGGTAGTCCCGGTCGCGCGGGCCGCCCAGCTCATTGCCCAGGAACACGTAGCTGATGCCCTGCGCCGAGCAGAGAGAATCGAGTCCGCCGCGAGTGAAGTGTTCCTCGCCGGACTCCGGGACCCGCCGGACGTCGAACAGGACTTCGATTCCGTACTTGATCAGTATCCGGGTGAAGTCGTGTCGGTCCCGATGGTCGGTGCCGAGGGTGTACGTTCTCATGTCAAAAGGCCGTCGTCACAATTACGGATTTCAAACGCCGAATTCCATATCGGCCATTCCTCATTCTACGCTCTCCGTTTTTGCTTCTGCCTTTTCCTCCCGGCGTGCTTCCAGCGTGATTGTGCCGAACTGCTGGTCCTGACGTACCCGGACCTCGCCCAGCCGGACCAGTTCCAGGACCGCGATGAACATCACGACCAGTTCGGTCAGCGTGCCGTGGCTCAGCGCTTCCTCGAAACTGACGGTGCCACGAGAGCGGAGCATTCGACGCAGGTCGTGCAGTTTGTCCTCAAAGCGGATCTTCCGGGGTGCCACTTCCACCATGCGGTCCGACTTGAACCTGGCGAGAAGCCGCTGGAAAGCCGCAGTGAGAGCGGTGAGGTCCTCACCCTCGACGAGCCCGGCCTTCGGCGGCGCAGTCCGGCACGGGAAGACGAGGCGGCGTTCCGATTCCTTCTCCGAGAGGGCGCGGGCCACCTCCTGGTACTTGCGGAACTCGTCCAGAATCTGCTCCAGCGAGACGGTGGGAGTTTCCAGTTCCTCGTCCTTCCGGCCGGGCAGGAGCCGTCGGGTTTTGAGCCGGAGGAGGATTCCGACCATCACCAGGAAGTCGGCGGCCAGTTCGAGGTTCAGGTTCCTGGCGTCGCGCACGAATCCCAGGAAGTCGTCGGTCAGTTGTCCGATCGGGACGTCGAAAATGTCCAGCTCGTTCTTGCGAACGAGATAGAGCAGGAGCTCAACCGGCCCTTCGAACATTTCGAGCCTGGCCTCGTGACCGTCCTGCCGACCGATGGCAGTGTCCGCCGCGTTTCCGTTCATCTGTTTTCTGCCTTCTGGCTCCTGGCTGTTGATTTCTGACTTCTCCTTTCTTCCGCCTACAGGTCGACCAGGCGGTAGTCGCGCCGGCCCAGCCCGAGCTTCGCCGCGGCTTCAATCGCGGTTTCGGGCGCCAGGTGCGGGTACAGTTCCGTCAGTTCTGTCTTGATTGCATCATAGGCCGCCTGTTCGCATGCGACCGGGTCGGACGAACCGAATACCCCGACGTCCGCCATCATCGGTTTCTCGGTTTGGGGGTAGCAGTCGCAGTTCGGGGTAATCTTCATGGCGAAGTTGAAGTGAAACAGCTTCCGACCGAGGATGACCGCCCGGCAGTACTCGGCCATCTTGTGCTGGATTGTCTCGGAAGCCGCATTCCACTTGATATGGATAGCTCCCTGGGGACAGACCGACAGGCAGCCGCCGCAGCCGGTGCAGCTTCGGCCGATTCTGGCGACATACTGGACGAAATTGATGGCATCGGCCGGGCAGTAGTCAACGCACGTCCCGCAGGATACGCAGCGTTCGGATTCGACGTAGGGCTTGGAATGGGAGTGCATCTCCAGCTTGCCTGCTTTTGCGGCCAGCCCCATCGAGAGGTTCTTGATGATTCCGCCGAAGCCGGTAACGAAATGACCCTTGAAATGAGCCAGGTTGATGATGTAGCGAAAGTGGCGTAGTCCCCGGGCAAGCCGGGCAATCGGTACCAGGGAGGATTCGAGTTCCACTTCATAGAACTTCTCGCCGTGCACGCCGTCGAGTATCTCAATCGGGGCCAGGGTATTCTCCATTCCGAAGCCGTGCTCCCTGGCCAGTTTGACGTAGTCCCTGGCGTTCTGGCGTTTGCCCCGGTACAGCGCCGTGGTCTCAATCGCAACCGGCTGCAGGCCGTAGTAGCTGACCGCTATGGCCGCGGCCCGGACGAACTGGGGGTCGAGATGATTGTTGTTGCCGGCCTCGCCGAAATGGAGCTTGAGGCCGATTTTCTTCTTCGGCTTCAGTTGTTTCATAAACCCGGAGGTCTCGAGTATCTGTCCGATTCCGGCCCGGGCCCGGTCCGGCGGCACGAAGTAGACCGTTGACTTGCTGTTCACTGCCAGACCCCGGGTATCCGTTCGCCGCAGAACGGGCAGTTGCCGTCCACCAGGTTGTTCTCGATGATCGAGAATCCCTGCCGGTGGATGAGTATGCTGTCGCAGTTCGGGCAGAAAGTGCTTTCGAGCCGGTGGCCGGGAACGTTACCGATGTAGACGTAGTTGAGTCCTTCCTGCCGGGCGATTTCGGCGGCCGTTTCCAGTGTGCGCACCGGGGTCGGGGGCGAACTGCGCAGGCGATAGGCCGGGCTGAAGCGGGTGAAGTGAATCGGTATCGAACTGCCGAGGCTGTCGCGAATCCAGCAGCACATGCGTCGGATGTCGGCGGTGTCGTCGTTCAGGGCCGGAACGACGAGGTTCACGAGTTCGAGATGAACGTCGCTCTGTGCTACGATTCGACAGGCTTCGAGTACCGGGTTCAGGCTCGAACCGCAGACTTCGCGGTAGAACTCATCGGTGAACCCTTTGAGGTCGATTTTGATGGCGTCGACCAGGCCACACAGTTTCCGGAGAGGTTCGGGATTGATGTACCCACCGGTGACGACCGCTGTCTTGATTCCCTTCTTCCGTGCGAGTACGGCGACGTCGCAGACGTATTCGTAGAACACGACCGGTTCGGAAAAGGTGAAGCAGATAATCGGAGTCTCCTTGCGCTCCGCCATTTCGACCACCCGGTCGGGCGGCAGGTCGTAGCTGGGCAGGTCCTCGGGGGAGGACTGGGAAAGCTCCCAGTTCTGGCAGTACTTGCACGTCTGGTTGCAGCCCGCGGTGGCGAGGACAAACCGCGTCCGGCCGGGAAGGAAATGGAAGAAAGGTGCTTTCTCAATCGGCTCCTTGCCGATGGTACAGGGGCGGCCGTAGACCACCGAGTAGAGCTTACCATCTTTGTTCTCACGTACCCGGCAGATGCCGCGCCGGCCCGGCGCGATGATACACTGATGCGGACAGAGCAGGCACCGGACTATGTTCCGGTCCATTGCCTCGTAGAAATCCGCTTCGTGCACCGGAGAAAAGGAGCCCGGGTCGGCACCGAGTACGCCAGCGAGAAGGACCAATGACCAAGCCACAAGGAAATGTCGAATGCCGAGTGTCGAATGCCGAGTTATGAGATGGCGCTCCGCGACGCAGGAGCCATCGGATGGCTCAATGTCGAACCCCGCTTCCTCATTCTGCATTTTGACTCTTGGCTTCTGGCCTTTGACTTCAGTCTGTTGCCTTGTCATCCGGCTAGAAAGCAAGCAGGCCGACCAGGAAGCCGACGAGGGCACCCAGCCCGAAGAGACTGCCGATGCCGCAGCCGGCCAGCCATTTCGCCCGGGTGGGTGCGGCAAGTACCGCGCCGTAGTCGATGAACACCTCGGTCAGCGCGCCCGGTCCGATCTCAACCTGATGGGTGCCGGCATCGATTGCTGTGAGGGTCCAGACCGAAGACAGCTTCTGACTCATGCTGCCGGTGCGGATCCGGGAGTAGACGTTCTCCAGGCTGTCGTTCGAGACGATAGTCAGAAGGTATGAGCCCGGCGCAAACGCCTGGCGGTCAATCGGAGTCCGGCCCAGGAAGTCACCTTCAAGATAGACCGCGATGCCGGGGACGTTGGAACTGACGGAGATGTAACCCGAGTCCACGGGGTTCTGACCAAGAAGAAGGAGCGCAACCAGCCCGATAGCTACCATCCCGATACGATAGCCCAACCCGACCCCGAAGTCAACCTGAGTCGGCCGCCCCGCTTGACAATTGCTGCTGCCCGCGCATATTGCAGTCAGGATCTGCAACGTTGTTCTGCGGGTCCGAAGCAGAGCGGGAGGGAAAAGCGAGAGCCAAAAGCCAAAGGGTAGAAGGAGGACTGAGATGTTGATGAGACGTGTTCTTGTCCGGGTATGTCTGGCTGTACTGGTGTTCTCGGGCTCGGCACCGGGAACCGAAGCGGAGTCCGAGTCCGGAGTCGGGATGCTCCTGACCGGGCGCGAAGGGACGGTCGCTGTTGCGCTTCTCTACAGCGGCTTTCCGGCCGAGGAAGCCGGGATGCAGGTTGCCGACAGGATTGTGGCGATTGACGGCCGTTCGACCGAAGGTTTTTCGCCGGACGACGCCGCGGAACTGATTCGGGGCAGAACCGGAACCAGTGTCAGGATCGCCGTTGAGCGCGAAGGCGACGATGAGCCGTTGGAATTCGAGGTTGTCCGGAAAGCGATTACGCTCCCGGATATGCTCTATCCGGCCCGGCAGGGCGACGAGTGGGGCTACATCGACAAGACCGGCAGGATGGTGATTGCGCCGGCGTTCGACCGGGCGGGAGACCTGCTGGAAGGGTTGGCGCGCGTCCGGGTCGGTGACAAATGGGGTTACATCGACAAGACCGGCAGGATGGTGATTGCGCCGAGGTTTGACGACGCCCACGACTTCTCTGAAGGGTTGGCCGCGGCAAAGATCGACGGCAAGTGGGGCTACGTTGACAAGATCGGCTTGATGGCGATACAGCCGTCCTTCACCGATGCGGCGGACTACCGGAACGGCCTGGCCCGGGTCTGGATGGGCGACAGGATTATCTACATCGACAACACCGGCTCGCCGGTCTGGGTGGAAGAGTAGACGGAAGGAACGGTTGGTTCGCACCTCCGGTCCCAGATTCCGGGTTCCGCTGTGCGGTTTGACTTGAGCCAGCGGCTGACCTATGCTTCTGGGATGCTTCGCCATTTCCGTTCGCCCGACGGCCAATGAGGAAGGGAAGGAGATGAGGCTGGAGTGATCAGGAGGGACGTGGTCCGCTGCGACTGGGCCCGGGACGACCCATTGATGATTCGGTATCACGACACCGAATGGGGGGTGCCGGTCCACGATGACCGGAAGCTGTTCGAGTTCCTGGTGCTGGATATGTTCCAGGCGGGACTGAGTTGGGCTGTCGTTCTGAAGAAGCGGGAGGCCTTCCGCCGGGCTTTTTCCGGTTTCGACCCATCGAAGGTGGCGGAGTACGGGAAAACGGAACTGAAGGAACTGCTCGCGGATGCCGGTATCGTCCGGAACCGACGGAAGATTGAGGCGTCGGTCGGCAATGCCCGGGCATTGCTCAAGGTGCAGGATGACTACGGGAATTTCGATGAGTACGTCTGGCAGTTCACCGGTGGGCGCACCAGACTCAATCGCTGGCGCAGGTCATCCGACATCCCGACAAAGACCGTTGAATCGGTTGCGATGAGTGCCGACCTGAAGTCGTACGGGTTCAAGTTCGCCGGGCCGACCATCTGCTATGCGTTCATGCAGTCGGTCGGACTTGTGAACGACCACCTCGTGATGTGCTTCCGGCACCGGGAGGTCGGACGGGAGGAGAAGGCAGGAGCCCAAAGGCAACAGCCAGAAGCCAGGAGCCGAAGTGCAGAATGAGGAAATGACTAGGCCTGCAATGACCGACGAGAGGATCGGAAATCGAAGGAGTGGACAATGTACAGTATGACGGCGGTGCTGGCGATTGCGTTGGGTATACTGATATGTTTCTTCGGGTATCGGGTTCTGCGCGTGACCCTGGCGATTGCGGGTTTCGGCGTCGGGGCTCTGCTCGGCGGCGGGGTTGTCGGGATGATTCCGGGCACGACGCAGATCGTTGTCCTGATTGCGGCCGGGGTGTTCGGCGTTCTCGGGGCGATATTCTCCGCCGTGCTGTACAAAGTCGGGGTGTTTCTGCTGGGCGCGGGCGGCGGCGCGCTGGTTGCCGGTCTGGTGGTAACGGCCATTGGTGGAACGGCGACGACGCTGGTGCTGGTGATTGCAGGCGTCGTCGGCGGCATTCTGGCGTTGCTGCTGCAGCGGGTGGTGGTTTCGGCGCTGACGTCGTTTGGCGGGGCGTGGGCCGTGGTTGCCGGTTCATTCCACCTGCTTGGCTGGTATGACATCCAGACCGGACTGCTGCCTTCCCGCGCGGTCCACTCGCCCGGGCCGCATTTCTACTTGATGGTTGCCATCTGGCTCGGCCTCGGAATCCTGGGCGCAATTGTGCAGGGACTTACCCGGCGGCGCAAGAACTAAAGGACGAGAAGGCGGGCAACTGCCTGGGGTCGGAGTGTCCGGACCGCAGCGCACCAGGTCAGCCACCCTGACAATATCAGGCTCCCGACTGCCCAGCGGCTGATATCGCAAAGCTGGCGGTGTCCATCCAATTGGCTGCGTCTTCCCCGAAGCGACCGGCAGCGTTTCCTGGCGAGTAGCGCGGGCCGTGCCCTGAAGGATTACGAGGAAGGCATCCCTGAGGGCGCTATGGAAGGCAACTCAGCAAATGCCCCGGGAAGCACCTCGGGAAATGTCCCGGACAGCACCTCTTCAGATGACCGGTGAAACGGCTTGAGGAATGACCGGCGAGATGAACCGGAAAACAGACCGGGAAAGAACCGGAAAGATGCCCTGGATGGCAATTGCGAGAATGGCCGGGAGAACGAACTGGTGAACGACCAAGAAAACGGCGGTCAAGACAGCCGTCCTCACCGCCCCTGGGTATCGGTTTCAGACCCACCGTTCCACAGCTAAGTGCCGCAAATACAGCATATGCAGGGACTTTCCGCCATGATCTGAAAAAGGGAGGTTACTGAAACCCGAAGTATGCAGTATTACATACAGGGAAAGGCTAACCCGACCATGAAATCGACCACTGGTAGGCTCTCGTTTGGCCCGGAACCTGCGGTTTCGCAACCTGCAATTACCAAGCTGCAATCGAACGGCGGTCGGCGGATTGCGGTTTGTTCTTCTTCCGCTTGACGACCCGGTCGAGCTGTCGTCTTTCCTCAGAATTGGATCTGCCCGAAATGTCAAGTCGGGCTGTTGGATTCA
>CBDUVZ010000027.1:0-27598 GCA_965370805.1 uncultured bacterium
TCCAACAGCCCGACTTGACATTTCGGGCAGATCCAATTCTGAGGAAAGACGGCGGGTGAGACAGGTGGTTGGGATTGCGGGAGAAGGCCTGACAACGGGAATGGCCTGTGGTTCGTCTGAACTTGCGGGGCCGGTTGGCAGTTTTGGTGCAAGAAAACCGGGGGGTGTGACGTCTCATACTATAGAAGGCCCAGATTCGATGTTCGTCTTCTTTTTTCCGGGGCCGGACTCGGCCGGGCTTCGGGCCTGACCCGGTTGGTGACGGTTTCTCTCGATCGCTTCCTGTTTTCACGTCGAGGCTCGAAACCCTGAAAGGAGGTGGTTCTTGTGTCGGATGCAGAGGCTATCCGGAGGGTTCTTGCCGGGGATGTGAACCGTTTCAGTGTCATCTATGACCGGTACTCAAACAGGTTGTTCGGCCTGTTCTTCGGTATGTTCCATGACAAGCAGGTCGCGGATGAACTCCGGGTCGATACTTTGTCCCGGGCGTATGAGAAGCTCGGGACCTGGCAGGGGCGTGGCCGGTTCTGGTCCTGGTTGTGGCGGCTGGCGATGGGACGCGGAAGGGACCGGATTCGCTACCGGGGCCGGAACTGCCGGCCGGTTTCGTTCGAGGTGCTCGGACCGGGTGAGGAGCCGTCGAGCGCCGGTCCGGGTTCGGAGCACGAGGAGCAGGTCCGTAATGAGCGGCTTTACCGGGCGCTGGCGGAGTTGTCCGGGCACCAGCGCGCGGCGCTGCTGATGCGGGCGCAGGGGATGAGGCTGGAGGAGATTTCCGGTGCAACCGGGCGGTGCGTCGGTACGGTGGGGAGTGACCTCCACCGCGGCCTGGCGAAGTTGAGGAAGTTGTACGGGCAGGGGTAGTCAGTCTGAGCAGAAGAGCAGGAGGCATTATGAATGCATATCGTTGTTGTGAAGCGACCCGGGCGGAACTGGAGGCGATGGACCGGTATTTCGATGCGGTGCTGGCGTGCCGCGCGCCCGAAGTGGAGGAGTACCTGGAGGAGTTCCCGGAGTTCGCCGAGTCGCTGCGGCCGGTGCTTGAGGGCGCCGGGATTCTGGTCAGTGAGTACCGGGCTTTCCGGAAGCGGTATCCGGGAGTGAACCTGGTGAGGCTGCTGGGCAGTCCGGCCGGGGTGCAAGAAAAAGGGCGGGTGTGACGTCTCATACTATGAAGACGGAAATGCTCTTTGACAATCTGGAATTCGGCGGGAGCAGGCGCGGCAGCTTCGGTTCCGGCCATGCCGGAGCACCTGTTCCCGCCCGCGATAGTCCTGACTGCCGCGGAACTACCAGCCTGCACGAAAGGAGGTGATAACGATGAGCGATGCAACGAAGCGGATTGACAACTGGGATACAGGCTACGATACCGAGCGGATCAAGGCGAAGGTAGACCAGAAGCGGCCGAAGATGCTCGAGCGCGTGAACGCGACTTTCTCGAGCATCTACGACATGGAGTTGCAGGTGAAGCAGACCTGCGACGCCCAGGGTGTTGCCACTATCCTCTACCCGTTCTACCTGAACTTCGGACGCGAGATGTGGAGCCTGCGGCGCAAAGGCATCTCGGGCGAATCGCTTGCAATCGAGACAGAGACCCTGCTTGAAAAGTGGGTTTCGCGCGGGCTCGTGCAGAGCGTGCTCGAAGCGATTCGGGTCGAGGTCTTTGACGTCTCGGCTCCGGCTGGTCCCTGATGCCGACTGAAGCGGGATGCCCGGTGGGTGCGAACTGCCCGCACCCGCCGGGTTTTGTTTCTGAACCCGGCGGGTTGCGGCAGGCAGAGCAGAGCACAAAAAACCGCCCCGGCGTGAGCCGGGGCGTCAACAAAAGAGGTCGATGGTTCCTTTGCGAAGGCCGCGGAGTAATTCGCGGTTGAGCCGTCAAGGAACCGTACAGACCCGGCTCAATTCTATGAATCCAGATTGTGGGTAGTGGGTGCGGTTGGCGATCGGCCGCCAGCCCTACCACAGAGAGGATAGAACGACATCCCGGTTCTGTCAAGCTGCACGGCAAATCCCGTTAGTGCGTGATAGCGCAGGAGTTAGGCTGTCCTGATTCATGTTCTGGGTTGTTGTGAATTTCGCTGTCCGGCTAGGTGATTGAGGGATATTCGGTTAGGGACTGCACCCCCCTGTTTGCGGGTGCCGAGGGCCTCCGAATCCGGCATAAGAGACCGGGATGGTGACAGTTACGCTGTTGCGCCGGATTCCGGCCGGATTGCTGGTGTTGTAACTTCTGGAGTTACGACGCTTACGTTGTGCTGGATCGGGATCGGGGATTGCGGGGCCTGGTGGTTGACAAGTCGGGCCGGCTCAGTAGAATCAGTCGAGTCGGCGGGGCGCAGCAGGACGACTTGCAGTGTAAATCATGCCTGACCAAGGCATTACGTCAGGAGGCAGAGTGAGTCCAGACCAGACCGCCGCTGTTGTTGAGACCCGGTCGGTCAGCAAGGTGTACCGAGTCGGCCGGATTGAGATTTCTGCGCTCAGTGACGTCAGTCTGACAATCAGGCAGGGAGAGTTCGCCGCGATTGTCGGGCCGTCAGGCTCGGGCAAGACCACCCTTCTGAACGTAATCGGCTGCCTGGACGAGCCGACAGCCGGCGAAGTTCTTCTCGACGGCCGGTCAGTTGCGGGTCTGAGTCAGAAGCAGCGTTCCGAGGTGCGAAGACGCAATCTCGGGTTTGTGTTCCAGACTTTCAACCTGGTGCCGGTGCTGTCCGCGTTCGAGAACGTCGAGTTGCCGCTCATCCTGCTCAAGGAACCGGCCGCATCGCGGAAGCAGAAGGTCGAGAAGTTGCTGAAGATGGTCGGTCTCGGCGACCTCCTCCACCGACGGCCCAACGAGATGTCGGGCGGCCAGCAGCAGCGCGTCGCCGTGGCCCGGGCCCTGGTCAAGGAACCGCGTCTCGTCCTGGCCGACGAGCCGACCGCCAACCTCGATTCGTTCACCGGTGAGGAGATTCTCAAGCTGATGCGCGACCTGAACAAGGACCTGGGCATTACTTTCATCTTCTCCACCCACGACCGGATGGTAATGGATTTCGCCCGGAGGCTGGTGGTGCTGCACGACGGCCGCATCGCCGAAGACAAGGTAAAGGAGTAGGCGTGCGTCTTCTCCGGCTGGCCTGGCGCAACGTGTTCCGGCACCGGCGGCGGACGGTCATCACTTTCGGCGCGATAGCGGTCGGCCTGGGCTACATGATCCTGATGGATAGCTTCATGGGCGGGTTCGAGCTGTACGCGATGCGGAACTTCGTGGACATGGAAGCGGGGCACCTGAAGGTCCACGCCGACGGCTACCGGGACGACAACTATGACCTGCCGATCGAGGTCGCAATCGATGAGCCGGCCCGGGTGATGGACGCCATCCGCAGTAAGCTCGGGTACAAGAACCTCACCGCCCGTACCGTGTTCCAGGCCGAGTTCACCAACGGGATGGACCAGTTGCCGATAATCGGGATCGGGATCGACACCGCGACGGACGAGCGGGTGTTCAAGTACCGGCAGTCGGTGACCAGGGGGCGGTTCCTGGAGGACCGGCTCGACATCCTCGTCGGGCAGAACCTGGCCAGGGACATGGGCATCGACACCGGCGCGTACGTGACGGTGGTGGCCCGGACCAGGACGGGGAGCTGGAACGCATATGGTTTCAGTGTCGTGGGTCTGCTCGGTACGTCGGATATGTTCCTCGACATGAACTCGGTGGTGATGCAGCTTGAGACCGCGGACGAACTGATGATGATGAACGGTGCGGTGACCGAGATTGCGGTCCGGCTGGGCGGGATGGGGGATGCAGCACCGGCCAAGGAGCGGTTCGAGGCGGCCGGGTTCGCCGGGCTCGAAGCCTGGACCTGGCGCGAGCTGGGCGAAATGATATTCCAGGCAATCGGCACCAAGAAAGCCGGCGGCTTCGTGCTTACCTTCGTTGTCATCGTCATCGCCGCGGTCGGTATCATCAACACGATGCTGATGGCGGTGATGGAACGGACGCGCGAGATTGGTACGATGCGCGCTCTGGGGTTCGGGTCCCGCGACGTGGTATCGCTGTTCCTCTGGGAGGGCGCGCTGATCGGGGTGTTCGGGAGCCTGCTCGGCGCCGCCATGGGCGCCGGCGGGGCGATGTTCCTCGATTTCCTCGCGATTGACCTGACCGACATGATGTCCGGCACCGGCTTCGAGTCGATGCTGCCGATGCGGATGATGCTCTATGCCGAGGTCGACTGGATGTTCGTCGTGCGAGTGATGGTGCTGGGGGTCGGGGTCTCACTGCTGGCGACGTTGATTCCCGCCCGCCGCGCGGCCCGGATTCAGCCGGCTGAAGCGCTGAGGCACATCTAGCATGGGTTACCTTGTGAGAATGGCGGTCCGCAACCTGACGCGGAACACCCGGCGCAGCTTCCTGTCGGCGCTGAGCCTCGTTATTGCCCTGATGATGATAGTGTTTGCCCAGGGCTTCATCCGCGGCATGCTCGACCAGACCGCCGACAACACCGCCCGGTTCAAGACCGGGCACATCCGCATCGCGGCCGAAGAGTACCTGCGGCAGGAGCGGCTGCTGCCGCTTTCTGAAGCGGTCAGCACCGGGCCGGAACTGGACGCGATTCTCGACGAACTGCCGGGAGTCTCGGTCCGGACCGAGCGCATCCGGTTCGGGGTCCTGCTCAACCACAAAGAGAACAGCGTGCCGGCGATGGGACTCGCCGTGGACCCGGAAGCCGAGCGTGATATCTTCCGGATCCAGCACGCCATCAGCGAAGGCGAGTACCTCTCCGGCGCCGGCGATGAGATCATCATGGGCATCGGGCTGGCGGACAAACTCGGCATCGGGGCGGGCGATACGCTGGTGCTTATCACCCAGACCGCGTACGGGTCCCCGACCGGTGCCAACCTGGTAGTCAAGGGCATCGTCAACTCCGGTGTCGGTCAGCTCGACCTCACGCACTTCTTCATGACGCTGGCGAGCGCCCAGGATATGCTCGACATGGCCGGGCAGGTCAGCGAAGTCATCATCATGCTCGAAGAACCCGACCGGGCCGCGTCGGTCGCCCTGGACCTCAAGCAGCAGCTCCAGGCAGCCGGGATTACGGGGCTTGCCGCCCGACCCCTGAGTTCCGACCCGATGATCGCTTACTTCTCGATGGCCGAGACGATTTACTTCTTCATCTACCTGATTATCCTGCTGGTTGCAAGTTCGGCCATCATCAACACGATGATGATGGTGGTATTCGAGCGGACCCGCGAAATCGGCATGATGAAAGCGCTCGGGATGACCAACCGGTCGGTCATCAGCGTGCTCGTGCTTGAGTCAAGCTTCATCGGCCTTGTCGGCAGCGTCGTCGGGGTTGTCCTGGGCAGCGTGCTGGTCCTGTTAGTGTCGACGCAGGGCATCGACTTCAGCGGCGCCCTCGGCGGAGATGCGAACCCGACGCTGATGAGCGGCATGATTCACCCGCAGTTGACCGCGCTGGCGGTCGTCAGCAGCTTCCTGCTCGGATTGCTTTTGACGCTCCTGGTCGGGTTCGTAGCGACCCGCCGGGCGGCCAAACTCAGACCGGCGGAGGCATTGAGGACGATATGACAACAGACCAAGTCAAAGTGCAGAAGTCAAAGTGCAGAAGTCAAAGTGCGGGGAGCTGGTCTGGACGACGTACCCCTGTTTCCCACATCCTGCAATTCGGGTGCTGTCTGACTTGTGTCCTGCTGGCAGCGCCGGTGGCAGGTGCGCAGGTCGGGCGACTGACCGCGGACAGCATTGTTGCGCGACTGGATGACAACAGCACCGCCGGGTCGCTGAGTTTCGAAGCGACGATGACTATCAGTCTCGGCGGGCAGGTCCGCGAGAAGTCGTTCCAGGGGTACGGTGAGGACGGCGACAGGTCATATGTCGAGTTCACCGGGCCGGCACGGGACCGGGGCACGAGGTTCCTGAAGCTGGGCAATGAGATGTGGATGTGGCTGCCCAGGGTGGGCAAGAGCACCAAGCTGGCCGGCCACCTGCTGCGGCAGTCGATGATGGGGTCGGACTTTTCCTACTCGGATGCCACGAGCAATAGTCGCCTGCTGGACAATTACGACGCCGAGCTTGTGGGCACGGATACGGTCTCAGGCAAGGTCTGCTACGTCGTGGACCTTGTTGCGCGGACCGACGAGGTTGACTACGCCCGGCAGAAGGTCTGGGTGACCCCGGATGATTTCATTGCCGCCAAGGTCGAGTTCTATGCCCGTTCCGGCAAGCTGCTCAAGGAGATGAGGGTGGAGGGGTTCCGGCGGATTGAAGGGAAGCGCGGAGTCAGGTGGCAGAACTTCCCGACCCGGGTAAGGATGACCAACCTGCTGCGCCGGAACACCTTCACGGTGATGGAAATCACCGAGATCGTCCTTGACCCCGAAATCCCGGCCGAAGTGTTCACCAAGAGCTACCTGGAAAGGTAGCGGGCCGGCTGGTCGCGATCCTAGAAACAGCCCAGGTTCTCGCCGCCGGGTGCTTTGCCCACGCAGGGCGATTTCCGGGTCAGACCGTAATCGCCGTCTTTGTGGCCCACAAAGCCCGGGTCCTCGAAGATGTTATCCTCGCCTTCGGGCACATTGTCCAAGTCATTGCCGTCGTTGAACAGGCAGTTGTTCTCAATCGTCATCATGCCTTCATCCCTGTCCGACACGATACCCCGGCCGGTGAACGCGATGATGCAGTTGGTGATGAAGGTCTCCTCGTTGTCGTCGGGTACGTAGATGCCGGATACGTCGTTGTCGACAACCGTGCAGTGGTCGATTTCGGCCGACGGGTCCCCGGAGAAACTGCTGAAGTAGATGCCGCGGTCGCCATTGCCGGTAATCAGGCAATGATGGATGCGGTGATGGCCGTCTTTGACGTAGACGCCGTGGGATTCGGCATTGCGCAGGGTGAAACCGGACAGCTCGACCGCTTCGCTGTTGAGTTCCACTGCGGCGTACTCTTCCCCTGCGTCGATGATAGTCTTGTCAGGTCCGGCACCGGTCAGGACGAAGTTGCTGAGGGGTTCGCACTCGACCGTTTCCCGGTAAGTGCCGGGCTGGACGTAGATAACGTCGCCGTCGGATGCGTACTCGACCGCCTGGCTGATGGTCGTGTAGTCGCCGGACCCGTCCGCGGCCACGACGATATCGGCATCGGGCACGGCAAGCGTCTACTGTTTCGGGCAGCCCGCAAAGAGGACCGCGAGGACTACCAGACCGAAGAAGACCGGACTGCGTAGGGTATGATTCATACTGTTACCTCCGCCGCGATTATGCCGTTCTTCGGGGGGTTGTCAATAAGCGACTGGATTGATACAATTTAGCCGTGCAGGCGGTACAGTTCAGCGTTGTTGTCCTCCCTAAGCTGGACAACGAGGACGCAATCCAGCAGTTGCGGGAGAAATATGACCCGTGGTTCCATCGGATTCGACCCTATATCACGATGGTCGCGCCGTTCACGCCGGCCACGCTGGATGAGATACAGCACGTCGGCGACTACATCAGTCGAGCGCGTCGCAACCTGCACCCGGTGGCCGTGAGTCTCCACCGGTGCGAACAGAACGAAGACCGGTTTTTCTTCCTGCTGGACGACGGGAAAGAGGAGCTTCTCGAACTGCAGCGCAGTCTGCACGGAAGTGAAGGTCCGATGCTGATCCGGGAAGCCGGACCCGAGCCACGGCTGGTAATCGGCAGGGTGCCGGATCCCTCTGAGAGAGCCGAGGCGCTCGCCGCCGCGAATCGCATCGGCCGGACGGTCGGGATAGTCGACTCGGTTGTCCTGATCAGGACGGAAGCAGACGGCGAGTTGAAGATGACGGCCAGCTATCCTTTCGGCATCGGCCGGGTTGACTACTTCGACCGGTCCGGCGTCTAGCGAGAGCAGTCACCGACCGATACCAATCTCCGAATTCGCACTTCGGCACGACCTTGGTCCGGTCCAGGTGCGGACCGTCCCGGACAGGTCTGTGCAAAACAGGTCAGACCCGGAAGTTTCCCTTGCGGCTAGCTGATTGAAAGCACAGCACTTGCCGGATGGCACGGCGCTTGCTCACCTAGTTGGTGATGAAAGCACCAAATCCCAGTAGAAGAACTTCGAACCAGAGGAGGACCAGATGAAGAAGCTACTGACGCTCGTGGCAATCCTGGCGGTTGCGGGCTCCGCGTTTGCGCTTGAGCCCGGCGGCATCGCCGGGGTTGTGGTCGACCAGTTGACCGGCAATCCGATTGAGGGCGCAATGGTAATTGCGCGCGGCGAGGCAGGCCAGATGGGCCGTGCGCGGACGAACGCCCGGGGCGCATACCTGATCGACGAACTGAGAGAAGGACGCTACCGGGTTTCCGCTTCGGCGCGGGGCTACGAGTCCGCGGTCCATCCCGGCGCGGTCGGCGTCCGTGCGGGTGAGATTACGCGCGGCGTGAACTTCAGACTCAGGCCGAAGCAGCAGCCCGAGCCCGGAGTCATAACCGGCCAGGTCGTCGACCAGCGAACCGGCGAGCCGATCCGAGGCGCAGCGGTAGTGGCCGTCAGCCGGGGCTGTCGTCGCCGGGCCCGCACCGACGACCACGGTCGCTACGCCCTGCGGGGACTCAAGCCCGGTGTGTACCGGGTGAAGGCGAAGGCCCGTCATTATTTCAAGGAGGCCTTCCCGCGCGGAGTGCCGGTGCGAGCCGGACAGACGGTCAGCGATATCAATTTCGCGCTCAAGCCCAAGCCGCACAAGGGGATTATCTGCGGCCGGGTGGTTGACGTCAATACGCACCGACCGATAGCAGGCGCAGCGGTGATTGCCCACGGTCAGCACGGCCACGGCCGGGCGCTGACCGACCGGCACGGATACTACCGCATCACCCGCCTCAATCCCGGCGAGTACCGGGTCAGTGCGGCGAAGCGCGGGTATCATCCGAAGACGTTCCCGCGGCCGGTGCCGGTTCGTCCGGGCAAGGTCACCCGGAACATCGATTTCTTCCTTCACGCCATACGGACAGACGCAGAGTAGACAGCTCGCCTCCTTGCTGCCCCCCGGCTTCACGGCCGGGGGGCAGCCGCTAATTGCGAACGGTGAATTTCAAATGCCGAATTGAGCCATCCAATGGTACGTGCTCTTGCGTCGCAGAACGGAAATCGGCATTCGGGATTTCCCGTGTCGCTTGACGCTTCGTGCTTCATGCCTTACGCTTTACGCCTGATGCTCCCGGCGTTATGCGTAGTGCGTAGTGCGTCAAGCGCCATTCTACTGGCAGCTTTGCTTCAGCCGGTGATGGCGGACTGGGTGACGACGACAGTGACGGCCGGGTCTGAACCAGAGGCGGTGGCGGTGAACCCGGTGACGAACATGACATACGTCGCGAATCGCACGAGCAACAACGTCACGGTGATCGACGGCATCACCAACCTGACTGAGACGGTAGCGGTTGAGACCGCGCCCTGCGCTGTGGCCGTCAATCCGATTACCAACAGGGTCTACGTTGCCAGCCTGAGCGGCAATGTCACGGTGATTGACGGTGGCGCCAATGAGACGACTGTCGTACCGGTCGGCATCTACACGATGGCGGTGGCGGTGAACCCGGTCACGAACCGGATATACGCCGTCAATGCCGGCAGTAATGACGTGACGGTGATTGACGGCGCCACCAACGTCACCACTACCGTGCCGGCCGGGATTGACGCGAACGCGGTGGCGGTGAACCCGGTCACGAACAAAATCTACGTCGCGAACTACGTCAGCGGCAGCGTAACGGTAATCGACGGCGCAACCAACGCGACTGTCACGGTCCCGGTCGGGGCGAATCCCCGAGGCGTGGCGGTGAACCCGGCCACCAACAAGGTCTACGTGTCGAGTAACTGGCGAGACTACGTGACCGTAATCGACGGCGCAACCAACGATACCACGCTGGTGACCGTCGGAACCTATCCCCACCGGCTGGCGGTGAACCCGGCCACGGACAGGATATACGTGGTGAATGACGGCAGTCATGACCTCACGGTAATCGACGGCGCCACCAACGCCACCACTACCGTGCCGGTCGGTGATTTCCCGCTCGGGGTGGCGGTGAACCCGGTGACGAACCGGATATACGTCGCGAACCGCAACGGCCGTGACGTGACGGTGATTGACGGCATCACGGATTCGACGACGAGTATAGCTGTCGGGGATAGCCCCGGCGCGGTTTCGCTGAACCCGATTACCAACAAGGTCTATGTGGCGAATGCCGGGAGCAACGACGTGACGGTTGTCGACGGCGCGACGAACGAGCGGACTGCCGTTTTCACCGGAGACGAACCCTTTGCTCAATCGGTCAATCCGGTTACGGACAGGATCTACGTGGCGAACGCCAGGAGCAACGACGTAACGGTGATTGACGGTGTGACCAACGAGACGGTTGTTGTCCGGACAGGAGGTTACCCCTGTGCCCTGGCCGTGAACGCGGTCACCGATAAGGTCTACGTGGCGAACCGGAACGGCGGCAGCGTGACGGTGATTGACGGCGTCACCCGCGAGACGAGCACCGTACCGGTGGGTGATTTTCCCCACGCGGTGGCGGTGAACCCGGTGACCGACAGGATTTACGTCGTGAATCTCGGCAGTGCCGATGTGACGGTAATCGACGGCGTCACGAATTCGACCCAGACGGTAGCGGTGGGCATCTGGCCGTACGCGGTGGCGGTGAACCCTGCCACCAACACGATCTACGTTGCGAATCGCTCCAGCGGCAACGTCTCGGTCATCGACGGCGCGACGAACGAGACCGTCCTTGTTCCGGCGGGCAACGAACCCTATGACATCGCGGTGAATCCGCTCACCAACAAAATCTACGTCGCCAACCAGAACAGCGCTAACGTGACAGTAATCGACGGGGTCACCCATGCGACTACCACCGTTCCGGCCGGAACCAATCCCCAGAACCTCGTGGTGAATCCTGCCACCAACCGGATTTACGTTGCGAACTTCAACAGCCGCAACGTGACGGTGATCGATGGTGCCACGAACGGCACGACCACCATCCTTGCCGGGGACAGGCCGTGTGCCCTGGCGGTCAACCCGATCATCGACAAGGTCTACGTGGCGAACCGGAGCAGCGGAGGTCTGACTGTGATTGACGGGGCCACGAATGCAACGACTGCCGTGCAGTTGGCGGAAGGACTCGCGGCAGTGAGCGTGAATCCGGTTACCGGCAAGGTCTACGTGGCGAACCGGGAGACGGACAGCGTTACGGTAGTCACTGATGCGCGCGAGTGCGATACCGGGGTCCGGGCCGCAGTGGACCGACTCCCGGGGAACGCGACCCGTCTCGCGCGGCCCATACTCACCGGCGAGGCCGCGAACAGTTGGACTCCCACCCCGACGAGAATGGTCGGAGCGCTGACCGGGCCGGGCTCGGCACATCAACGCTGGACCTGGGCACAGGTTACCGGCGGCGCCGGCACTGACTCGATTGACTGGGCGTGGGACTGGGGTGCCGATTCGCTGGTCATGGGGGAAAACCTGGTGTGCGTGGTTCCGCTCGAATCGGATGCCGGACTCATGAACAATCTCGGCCTGGGGACGCCGTTTGCCGGGAACCTCGTGGTGTATCCGGCGTACAGGGTGGATCGTCTGCCCGGAATCGAGCAGGATTTCCCTCACGCCCGCCCGGCATTCGGCAATCGTCATTCGTCGTTCGTCATTGCCCCCAACCCTGCCCGTGGTCATGTCTGCCTGTCGTTTGCGCCATCCAGACGCGGCGGCAAGGTAGTGAAAGTCTGTGATGCGAGCGGCCGGGTTGTGCTGAGCGAGGTCCTGAATCCGGCCCGGGACGGCATCGCAACGCGGGACATACGGAACCTGAGCGCCGGGGTTTACCTGGTGAGGGTGGAGACAGACCGCTTGAGCGCCACGGCAAAGCTCGTGGTGCAGCGATAGGCACTGCCCGGGTGCCGCCAAGGTGTGGAATGCGTGCCGGTGCCGTCCGTGGGTTCCGCTGTAGTGCGGGCCCGGACTGGTGAGCCGCTGCTGTTACGTCTTGACAGCCAGGGCCCGGGGAAGGAGTTCGAGTCTGAACCGGCGGGCACCGGCTACATCCAGGAGGTCGCCGTCAACTTGGACCGGGACCGGGTCCTGGAATTCGAGGTCAAGGGTTGACGAGCGGTGGAAACTGACTTCCTTGAGCGAGCCGTGCGTTCCCCGGATGAGACTGGGAAGGCAGGAGATGAGTTTCAGCTTCCCGACTTCGTCAATGATGCAGATGTCGAACTGTCCGTCGTCAGGTTCGGCATCGGGCGCAATCTTCATCCCGCCGCCGTAGTACCGGCCGTTGGCCACGGCAAGGAGAAGGACATGCTGAGTCCAGTCGCGGTCATCGATTCGGATTCTCACCCGTGGGCAGGTGTAGCTGCGCACCGCCTTGAACACTGCTGTGCCGTAGAGGGCAAGTCCGCGCAGCCGCCTGAGCTTCTTGGTTTCGGCCGCCACCCTGGCGTCGAACCCGAATCCGGCAGCGTTGGCAAACGTAGTCCGGTGTTGTTCCCGGGCTGTTTCGGCCGTAAGCTGCACGACGTCAATCCATCGGACCGTTCCATCACGGGCGACGCGGCATGCTTGTTGCATACTGGTTGGTATGCCGACGGTTCGATTGAAGTCGTTGCCGGAGCCGGTGGGGATAACGGCGAGTGCGGCCCGGGCGCCGATGAGACCGGCGGATACTTCCCGCACTGTACCGTCGCCGCCGACCGCGATGATCAGACTTGAGTCCCGGAGCCGTCGGGCGAGTTCGGTCCCGTGGCCGGGCGCTTCGGTCCGGTGTAGCTCAATGCCGGGGAACAGGCGCTTCAGTTCGTCGATAGCCGTGTCGCGCAGTCTGGCTCCGCGCTTGCGGCCGGCGACCGGGTTGACAATAGCGGCAACGTTCTCTTCCACCGACTCCATACTCCGTGACGGCAGGCCCAAGTCAAGCAAGGCGGGTTTTGACTAGTGGCGTGAGTTTGATTAGATTGCAGGAGTATGTGCTTCCTCGATCGGGACCGTTGCGGCAGAGTTGACGAGCCGGACTGATGAGATACCGTTCCCGTCGTCTGCCGTTCACCTTCTGGGCGGTCGCGCTCGCGGTTCTCGTGATTGTCGTTTTCAACGTGCAGGGCTGGCTGGTATTCGTGCGTACGAGCCGGGTCCTCGAGAACGAACTGGGTGACCGGCTGCAGGCGGTCGGCATGACGTTGTCGGCGGCGCTGGGCGCGCGCGCGGGCGATTCGACCCTGGTCGGTTCCGAAAAACTGCTGGCCGGGGTCATGCGCGACAACGGGCTTTTTAACCTGTTTGTTGTGAACGACCGGCTTGAGTACGTAGTCAACCTGCGCAACACCGAGTTGCGCAGCAACACCGGGGCCGCCGGCGAGAGCGACCCGACTCTGGACCTGGACATCACCGAAATCCTGGCTGCGTTCTCCGGGATACCGACGCAGTCGAAGCTGTACCGGCACGGCGACATCTATCTCAAGAGTGCCTACGCACCGGTGTTCGACGAGTTCGGCACCGCGGTCGCCGTGCTTGGCGTCGAGGCCGACGCGGCGTTCTTCGCGGTACTGACCGGGTTTCGTAATTCGCTCCTGCTGGTGAACGGGCTGAGTTTCCTGGCAATCGTCGTAATCGTGCTGGTGTCGGTTTCCCTGGTGCGATACGCTTTGCGGGTGGAACAGGCGGCGAGCCGCGCCAATACGCTGGCGCTGATGGGTCAGATGTCGGCGGCGGTGGCGCACGAGATCAAGAACCCGCTTGGCATCATCCGGGCGTCAGCCGAGCGATTGAGAAAGAAGTACGGCAAGCCCGCCGACGGGGAACCGGCAGACCCGACGTTCAGCTACATCGAGGAGGAAGTGGACCGGCTGTCGCAGGTGGTTTCCAACTACCTCGGACTCGGCAAGTACCGGCCCGGAGAAGTGGAGTCGCTCGATGTCGGCGAGATACTGCGCGGAGTAGTGTCTGATCTTGACCATCAGGCGCGCAAGGCCGGAGTGACATTCAAAGTGAAGCTGGAGGGTCTGCCCGAGGTGCAGGGAAACCGGAACGAGCTGCGCCAGGTTTTCCTCAACCTGATTCTGAACGGGATTCAAGCTCAGCCCCGGGGCGGGAAGATCGAACTGGCCGCGTACCAGGAGAAGAAGCGGGGCAGGAAGTGGTTGGTGGTGAGAGTTCGTGATGACGGCCCCGGGATTCCGGCCGGAGACAAGGCGCGGCTGTTCGAGCCTTTCTTCACAACCCGGGAAAAGGGCAGCGGTCTGGGTCTTTTCGTGGTGAAGAGGATTGTCGAGGCGCACCGCGGTCGGGTCGGGATTGAAAGCCGGGTCGATTCGGGTACTGTTGTTGAGGTGAGACTGCCGACATGAAGACACTCGTTGTCGATGACGAAGAGAAGTTCGCCCGACTCGTAGCCGAGCATCTGCATGATGCCGGTCACCAAGTCGTGGCGGTGACGACCGGGGCCGAGGCGCTTGAAGCACTGGTCAGGGGTGGTTTCGACGTGGTCGTGACCGACCTGAAGATGGCACCGGTCGACGGCATGGCAGTGCTTGAAGCAGCGAAGAAAGCCGATCCTGAGACCGGCGTGGTGATGATGACTGCCTACGGCACGGTCGAGAAAGCGGTCGAGGCGATGCGACTGGGAGCCTACGATTTCGTTGCCAAGCCGTTTGCCCTCGATGAGCTGGTCCTGGTGCTGGAGCGTTTCCGCGAGCAGACGGCGCTCCGGCGCGAGAACGTCGCGCTGAAGCGGGAGCTTTCGTCGTCGGGACGGTTTGTTGATATGGCGGGAAAGAGCTCTTCGCTCGCGAAGGTACGGAGCCTTGTTGCGAAAGTGGGGCCGAGCGATACGTCCGTCCTGATTCTGGGCGAGAGCGGTGTCGGCAAGGAACTGGTTGCGAGGCTCATCCACCGGACCAGCGCCCGGTCAGACCGGCCTTTCGTGGTAGTGCATGCGGCCGCGCTGCCCGAGACCCTGCTGGAGAGCGAGCTTTTCGGGTATGAGAAAGGTGCTTTTACCGGCGCGGTGGGCCGCAAGCAGGGACGGTTGGAGATGGCCGATGGCGGCACACTGTTCCTGGATGAGATCGGCGAGATATCCCCCGCGTTCCAGGTGAAGCTCCTCCGTTTCCTGCAGGAGAGGACGTTCGTCCGGGTCGGCGGCACCAGGACGACAAGAGTGGACGCGAGGATCGTGGCGGCGACGAACCGGGACCTGCAGGAGGAAGTACGCAACGGGGAGTTCCGCGAAGACCTGTACTACCGGCTGGCGGTCTTTCCAATCGTGGTGCCGCCGCTGCGCGAGCGCAGGGCTGACATACCACTCCTGGCCAGGCACATTCTCAACCGGTTCGGGTACAACCGGGAGCCGGAGGGCGGCGTGATGAAGGTGCTGGAAGGGTATGACTGGCCGGGCAATGTCCGCGAGCTGGAGAATGTTCTCGAACGGGCGCTGATTCTGGCCGGAGGCGATGATATCGGGCCGCAGCACGTTCAGTTGCCGGAGCCGGTGCTGGTGCAGAGCCAGGTGATTGGACCGGCGCAAGCCCGGGGCAAAGGCAGGAAATCGCTGATGGAGATGGAAGAAGAGATGCTGCGCGACGCGTTGCAGCGGGCCGGAGGCAATAAGAGCAAAGCGGCCCGGATTCTCGGAATTACCCGGCGGATGCTGTACACCAAACTGACCAGGTTCGGGATTGATGATGCAGGGGAAGAGTGAAGATGACTGCGAATGCCGAAACAGGATGCTTGATGCATGAAGCGTCAGGCGTTGTGCGTCAGACGTCAGGGATGTACCGATCTGCACACCAGGCAAGGCTCTCTGCCGACCTAACGGCCCGAAACCCCGCAACATAGCGATGGCATGGGGTTTGCACGTAAGCATAGCGCTATGAAAAGGCTGCTGATACCGATTTTGCTGCTGGTTCTTACCGCGCTGGCCCAGAACGTGCAGAAGGCACGGGATGAACTCCGGCTGACCGACCGGCTGATTGTGGCGGCGCGGCCCGGTATCATTGAGTCGAACAACGAAGAAGCGATCCAGACGTTCCATGAATCCGAGGGACTGCAGAAGCAAGCCTGGAATCTGTTCGAGCGGCGCGCTTACCGTCTTGCGACCAGCCGGACCAAGGCCGCGCGTCTCCGCCTGCGTCGAGCAGTCGAACTGGCGAAGTTCGACCCGGAGAGAATCCGGCTTGAGCTACGGAAGACCGCGGACCAGATGAATGAAGTCAGGCCGGCGGTAATGCGTTCCCGGCTGCCCCGACCGCTTGAGCTTTGGAAACTGGCTGAAGGTGAGCAGGAGACCGCAATCAGGTTGTTCGAGCAGCGCAAGTACCGGTTGGCCCTGAGGTTCACGGTTGCGGCCCGGCTGCACGCGCGCAGAGCATTCGAACTGGTCCGGCGCAGGGGCGACCCGGAAAAAGTAGCCAGGGAAGTCGACCGGACCGGCATGCTGTTCGAGCGGGCCCGAGCGGAGGCCCGGGACGTGGCCGTTGACGAGCGGGTCGTCGAACTGTTCCGCAAGGCAGAAGCCTGGCAGGCCGAGGCGGTTGACGCCCTGCATCATGGCCGTCTGCTTCAGGCGCTGAAGATGACACTGGCGGCCCGGGACCTGCTTCTGCGGACCCGGGAGATGGCGCGCGGCAAGGCGAGCCCGGAGATGGTCGAGCAGGCTTTGCAGGAGACAGACCGGCTGATTGAAACCTGGCAGGGCGAGATCCGGACCGAAGGGTCGGAGGATGCCTGCCGGATGCTCGACGAGGCAATTGCCCAGCAGTCCCGGGCGCGTGAGGATTTCGCGGCGAGGGAATTCAGGTCAGCCTGGCAGCAGACTTCGCTTGCCCGGAGGATTCTCAATCGGGCGATAGAATTGACTCGGTCGCGTTCGGTTGACCCGGGTGAAGAACCGACCCGGGAGAACTGAGTCCCGGCGGGCTGACCGCAAATCGGCCCGCAGTCCGTGACGCCCTGCGATTTCCGGCTACAATAGGCGACAACAGCTTTATGAGTCCAGTTGTTCTACTGATGGTGGCAGCGGTCCTCTCGGCCGGGAACGAAGTCCGGCTGGGTGGTGACTACACGAGCCAGGGCTACTATGTCTACGACGAGAGCGATACGCTTGAGGGGATTCACGACGTTGAGACAGAGGGACGTGGTTCGTGGGAACTGACCCTGGGGTTTGACGGCTCGTCGTTCACAGTCGGGGCGGTGAACGACATCCGGCTCTCGACGCGCACGCTGCGCGATCAGTTGAGTCTCGAATTCAGACACCGCTTCAACCCGACGTTGGACTTCTCGGTTTCGAACGATGCCGAGGTACGCTGGTATCACAGCCTTTTTCCCGGGATTGCGGACACTTCCTACGGCAAGGATTACCTGAACAACGTCAGCCGTCTCGATTTCGACTTCAGGCCCTGGGAGTGGCTTTCGCTTTCGGCTTCGGACGGAATCGAACTGCTTCGCTACGCGCAGCCCGACAGCTTCAGCTACGACTACGCCGTCAACCGGTTGAGCCTTGACGGCTTTGCGGAACTGGGGTTGATGGCGACGTTTGACGCGGACTACAGTTGGTCGAGACGCTGGTCCGCAACCGGGACGGAATACGACTACAACGAGCATGGGCTGCGGGTCGGCGCCGACCGCTATTTTGATTCGGGTCTGCACTTGGCCATCGCCAACGATGTGGCGCGGCGCAGCTACGCGTCCCGCAGTCGTAGTTTCTGGGAGGAGGATGCGGTCCTGTCGGTCGGGCTTCAGACCGGACTGGTCGGGCTGGAACTTGAAGAAGTCGGCCGGTGGACCTGGTACGACTCGACCAGCGAAGTGTACGCGAACCTGTTCGAGAACAGCCTGCTCCTGACCGCGGATTTCACCCCCAGACCCGAGTTGACAATCCGGTTCGGGCCGGGCTACGATTTCGGCAACACGATCGGCGCGGCCGGGGATGACGATTACCGGGAGTTATCGCTCCTGGTCGGTTTCGACCTGTTCCGGCTCAACCGGTTCTGGATTTCGGCGGAGAACCGAATCGGCCGCCGTCGCTACCCGAATGCCGACTCGGCGTTCCAGTCGAACTACGGGTTCACCGAGTTGATGCTCTTCGCGAGTTGGACAATCCTGTCCGGTGCGTTCGGCGAGATGAACCTTGAAGGGATGGTCAATATCGCGCCCGAGTGGCACACCGAGGAGACCGACAACCTGACGATGGGCATCTACTCACTGGAACTGGAATACGGCTTCTAGTTCTGGTCGGGATTCTCTTTCAGCACGAGGAAGTACAACCGGCCGTGTCGGTTGAGCCGGTCGGCGATTTGCCCGGCCTTGCTGCCGGTGCCGAAGTAGATATCGGCCCGGTGCGGCCCGCGAATGGCCGCGCCCCGGTCGTGATTGAGTACGAACCGGGCCCAGGGTTTGGTGCCGGAAGTCGTGCCGGTTGAGTCGATGATTGGAATCCTGGTTGCGGCCCAGCAGAGCATACCCGGTGGGACAACGGAATGGTCGGTGGCGATTGACCTTTCCGGAACCAGGGGGAGCTTGATTGAACCGGACGGCGGGGTGCTGTCGAGCCGGAAGAAGACGTAGCTCCGGTTCCGACCCAGGTACTCCTGCAGTCGGTCGGGATTCTCTTCGAACCATTCGCGGATTGCGACCATCGTTGCCCTGCCCGGTTCGAGCAGGCTGTCGCGGATCATTTCTCCCCCGAGTGAAGTGTAGGGCTGACGGTTCCAGCCGGCGTAGTGGGCATTGATGCTGTCGCCGTCAGGTAGGATGAGGGTGCCGGACCCTTCGATGTGCAGCGCGTAGCGGTCGAAAGGGCTCTTGAGCCAGGCAATCTCATGGCCCTTGAGCAAATCCTGTTCTTCAATCTGCTTGCGGGTGTAATCCGGCATGGTCACGCCCGGATGGCGGTACAACGGGTATGGGTATTCGTCGTCCGGTTCGAGGCTGGCTTCGACTTCGGGGTTGTAGTACGCCGTGAACCTCGTGGCACAAGTGCCGGTTTCCGCGACAGAGCAGTAGAGATCGTAGCGGGTTCTGATGAATCGATTCAGGTCCTTGCCGCCGGAGTCGGTCAGCATATCGAGGAAGAGGTCGATGCCCGCTTTGAGTCGGTCGCGGGATACGGTCGTGGTGTCGAGCCGGTACGTAGCGGGGAGGTTCTTGTCAGCGAAATACTCGGACTGGGTTTTGAGCGCGGCAACCAGCTCTTCCCGGCTGCCGCTGTCCATGAAATGCGGGTATTGTTCCGGTTCGAGCCGGACCAGCAACGGCGTTGAGTCCGACCCGACCGACAGGACGAGAAGCAGGCAGAACAGGTTCATGGCGGCCGGATATCCGGGTTCCTGTCAGGGCGTCGGACCGGGGTCAGGGCAATCCGCGCCGGATGCTCTTGAGTTCCTCGCGTGCGGCGGCGAGTTCGTCGTTGAGTTTCTCCATCAACGGGTCCGCGTCCTCGAAGTCGCCGGAATCAGCCAAGGCGTGGAGTTTGTTGATGTGTGCCCGGGCCTGGTTCATATGGTAGTAGACGGGCACGAACCATTCCGGTCCCTCGCCCCCGCCGTGTTCCGCGGCCCACTCGTCCGGGTCCGGCAGTTCGGCGCGCAGGAGTTCGATTTCCCGGTCCATGAGACCGAGATCGATTTCGGCCCGCTCTGCGGCATCGAGTATCCAGGCGCGCTCGTCCCCGCCGGGACCTGGCCTGGGTATCTGGTTGGACGAAGGTGTGGTCCAGGCCGAGTCCGCAAAGACGTTCGAGGCCGCGACGGGCTGCGATGCGGCGAACCAGAAGACACCGAACGCACCGAGCGTAATGAGCAGGGCGAAGAGGGTTCCGACCGATCCGATGATAACGCCGGCCCAGGCTATGCCGCGGCCCGGACGTTTCTGGACCAGGGCGATGACGCCGGTGATGATAGCCCCGACGCCGATGCCACAGAGGCCGAGCACCAGGCTGACGATACTCAGGGTTTTGCTGTGGGCCGGGCGGCCGTCGTCGGACAGCAGAGCGCCGCACTCGCGGCAGCAGCGGTCACCGACCCGGCTCGCGGTGCCGCACTTCGGGCAGCGGGCAAGTTGAATGTCATTCACGCTTGCAGCATAAGAGGCAGGGACGTCGCTGTCAACCAGGACAGCAGGCAGGGTTTCACCGCGAAGACCGGAGGAGTGCGACGGCTGAGGACAGGAGCGGAAGAGAGATCGCCAAGACGTCAAGAACGCCAAAGGACAGGACTGAGCATGGGGGCCGGAGCTGTTGCTGACTATGGTCTCGGCCAACTGCCTGACCCCGCCGTCTTGACTTCTTGGCTGGCCCGGTATACTGAATCGCTATGAACCAGGCACTGGCGCAGAAGTGGTTGAAACAGGCTCTCCATGACCTGGAGATGGCCGGGAAGAGCATTGACATCAAGGGTTATGATATTGCCGCTTTCCTCGCGCATCAATCGGTTGAGAAACTCCTCAAGGCCCTGCTTGCCTTGGCGGGCCGGGATATCCCCAGGATTCACTACATTGACGAACTTGCCGACCGGCTCGACACACCCGAGGAAGTAAGGCTGCATATCGAAGGCCTGACCGCAGACTACATGCTCTCTCGATATCCGGATGTCGGCGACAAGGTGCCTTACGAGTACTACAACAAGGTCATCGCCGAAGAGAAAGTCCAGGCTGCCAGGAAGGTATTCGAGCTACTTGAAGGTCGCTACTCAGACCTCCTGACTGGACCAGAGCATGAATGACCTCTGGGTGGAGAGATTCAGAAGAGAAGTCCTGCCCAAGATCACCGAAGCGCTGAAGCCATCCCGCGTGCTCCTCTTCGGCTCAAGGGCAGGAGGCGAAGCCCGCCCTGACTCTGATCTCGACGTGATCATAGTAGCAGACGCGTTCGGCACGATACCGTTCGTCAGGCGTATGGCGTACGTGTTGAGACTGGCGAGATTCCCGAAGCACGTTGACTACCTGTGCTACACGCCGGAAGAGTTCGCGCGCATCAAGGACGAATCATCGGTCGTGCAGGGTGCGCTGAAGCAATGCGCCGAACTCACCGCCTGATGCCGAATACACGGAGGCCTTCCGCCGCGCCAATCTGATTTCGGTCGCTGCGGCTTGACAGGCATTGCTTGCTCCAATATGCTGGTAGTGATGATGAACGAAGCGGATTCCCGTCGCAGAGTTGGAACCCTGCCACTTGCGGTTCTGATGCTCGCTTTCATGTTCGGGGGGGCCTGTCTGGGTGGCGAGGCGGGTGGCTTGCGGGACGCGGTGACTTCTGCGTTCGTTGCCGATACCATCGAGAACTTCGATGACGGGGTGGTTGAGTTGTTTTCCTATCCCGGCGAGGATGCGCATCCGGATTCATGGGCCCTGGACTCCGTCAATACCTACGCCGATTCTCCGTTCTCACTCAGGATGTTCGGTAACACCTGGAAGCTGGAGAGCATCAGCCCGATTGAACTGGATACCGGCGACGTCTGGCAGGTGGCGATGTTCGTTGCGAGTCTCGGCGAGATACAGGGGTTCGGGCTGGTCGATTCGGCCGACACCATGTACTACCCGCTTGCCGGGTCCCAGCAGTTGCACGACGAGAAGTGGGTCACGGTCTACCAGGGAGCGTTTCCGCAGGATACCTGGAACACCTATCCGCTTCCGGTTGGTGAGGACTGGCTTGCCCTCTATGGCTACCTGCCGACCATCAACCGGATTATCTTCATCAACGACCGGGACACGGACCCTCACGCGATTGCTTACTTCGATGAGGTAATCGACATCACGAGCGACCTGCCGGTTCCGCCCCAGGTCGAGATATGGTACACGACCGGTGACGTTTTCGAGAACGGCGACGGCACCTGGAGCGTGACGGTCCAGTTCCACAGCACGGTTACTGACCCGGACAGCGAGCATCATGGCTACTACTGGCATTTCGGAGATGATTCGACGAGCAGCGATTCCAATCCCAGTCATACCTATATCGTCGGCGATGACCACGAGTACACGGTGCTGCTTGAGGTCGTGGACAGCACCGGGCAATGGGGGAGGGCTTCCTGTCGGGTTACGGTCGATCCCGGGCCGACGACTTTCCCGGTCACGATGAACTTCGTGGGCGACATCATGCTCGCGCGAAGATACGAGTCACCGGGCGGCATCATCGACACGCTCGGGGTGGAGGGGATTTTCGACCCGACCCTGCCCTACCTGGGAGATGCGGCGGATATCACGGTCGCCAATCTCGAATGCCCGCTGACGACGCGCGGCCCGCGCCACCCGACCAAGCCGATTGTGTTCCGAGGCAGGCCGTCGAACGTCGCCGGACTGGTACACGCCGGGATCGACGTTGTTTCGCTGGCGAACAACCACGTAATCGACTACGGCCTGGAGGGGCTGCGCGAGACGCAGGAAGTGCTTGGGGCTCACGGCATCCGCTACTCCGGCGCCGGGGCCAATTCCTACGAAGCGCACCTGCCCCTGTTCTACCAGAAGTCCGGCGTCAATATCGCTTTCCTGGCTTTCAGCGACCGAACCGGCCAGTACGACAACCTCCAGCCGTACCTGAACGCCGGGTACAACAAGCCGGGCTTTGCCAAGCAGGATACGTTCCGCATCTTCCGGGAGATCCACCGGGTCGAACCGGATGCCGACCTGATTGTCGTGGAGTTGCATGCCGGTGAGGAATATTCCCCGGTGCCCTGGGACGAGGAACCTGCCGAGGACGAGTTCTATTCGCCGTTCGCGCTCTTTCCCAGCCCGGTTGACATGCAGGTCAGACGCCGCGCTATCGAAGAAGGGGCGGACCTGATTGTCTGCCATCATCCGCACATGCTCCAGGGCTTCGAGGTCTACAACGGGAAGCTGATTGCCCATTCACTCGGCGATTTCACATTCGACCTGAACTACCCGGAAACGTACCCGACGGTGATTCTGAACGCCGGCATCGACGAGACCGGGTTCTACGAGTATTCGGTGACCCCGGTCTACATCGACGATTACATCCCGCTCCGGGCAGAAGGCGGACTCGGGCTGTACATGCTGGACGAGATTGCCCGGCGTTCCGGAGACCTCGGGACGTACGTGATTGTGAACCGGGGTAGCGTGACTGCGGAAATCGTGCTGGACACCACGGCGCTGACGCGCTGGGTTCTGCCGTATACGGACGAGCTTCAGTTGCGGGAAGAGAACGGCTACTGGGTCTCCAACCCGCTGCGGCTGCCGCGGGATGGCTGCATATCCTCTGCTGTTTCCGCCACGCCCTCGCGGGACTGGCAGTTCCGGGTGGGCAGAGAAGCGGTCTGGTTCGGGAGCTTTGAGGACGAAGGCTGCACGATGTGGCTGCTCAATCACGCCGACGAGTTCTACGATACCGTTGCCTGTCGGGGCAGCAGGTCGCTCTGCCAGGTTCGTCCCGAAGGGAACGGTTTGCTCACTACCAACTTCGAAGAGCGACTGGCCTGCTATTCCGACTCGTCGTTCCACACTCTCTACGGGCACGTCAAGACCGAGAACGCCCATGATGCGGGCGCGGTCGTCAGGTTCTACAGCTCGAGGTACGGAGCGACCCCGCTCGGCTCAAGCGATCTTGGAACCGAAGTCACCGGCACGACCGACTGGGCTTTCTACCACAAGGAGTTCGTGCCGGCTGACGGCACCCGGTACATCGACGTCAGGCTGGGAAGCTACGGGCCGCAGTCCGGCGGCCAGGGCCGGACCTGGTTCGACGATGTCGGCATCATCGAATGGGAAGAGTGGCAGCCGCTCGACAGCCCGACGAACGTCCCGGAGCCGAACGACTACTACCGGGTTCAAATCAGGACCGACGTTGCGACAGCGACTGCAACGCTTTCCTACGAAGAAACGGTCTACAGTCCGCCGGTTGCCGCGCGCGACCGGACCGGGTCCAGGCCCGGGTTCCGGTCATTCCGGAGCTTTCCGAACCCCGCGGGTTCCAACCCGATAATCCGGTACGACCTGACCGGAACGGCCAGGGTGGCCCTGAGAATCTACAATGTCCTCGGGCAGGAAGTGCGAACCCTGATCGATGGACTGCAGGTCCGGGGACCGAAGACTATCACCTGGGACGGGAGAGACAACCAGGGCAGAATCCTGGGCTCGGGCGCGTACTTCTGCCGGCTGCGGGTCGGGGAACGCGAGCAATCGAGAAAGATTGTCCTGTCCCGGTGAAGCAGCAACCTTCCGACTGAACCTCGGCGTCGATTCCTTCTCCGAATTCGATTCCCCGGCGAACTACCGGTTCTGCAACATAGAACCGGGGCGGGTTCTGAGGCCCGCCCCGGTATACTGTTGTGCCGGTTCTATTCGACGATGTAGGGTAGTCCCCAGAGAACCGACCGGTCGGGTCCGGTCTTGTTCATTATCGCATCGTTGATATCGATTACCTCAAACCAGACCCAGTGGTCGCCGGTATCGCTCACGACCCAGGAGCCGTACCAACTGCCGCTGAGACTGTCGTACTGGAACGGGTCGTAGCTATCCCGATCGCGGCCGTGGAGATAGGCCCAGGGCAGGTCCACGATATCCGATTCCCAGAGCCGGAGGTCGATTGAGTCCCCGGCTTGGAACGTGTAAGGATACGGGTCGAGCGGCTGGCGGTAGACGTTGACCAGGGACGGGTACTCGACCGGCTGGCCCGCCCGGCGCACGTCGACCTGCAGCGACTCGATTTCGATGTGCCGGAACCCGGAATCGAACCTGGCATCACAGGGTGAGATTTCGGTCATGGTCCAGTCGGTGCCGTCGAACTCGAAGAGCATTTCCATCAGCCCGGTGATTTCGGGCGCGGGCTTGAGGACAGTGTCGCGAATCGAAGTGTCCGGCCAGTCGGTATAGACCACGTACAGGGTGCAGGGCCAGACCAGCACCATGTTCACTTCGGCTTTCGGGCTGACGACGACGATTTCGTAGTCGATGACGGGTTCCGGGACCACACGCCAGGCGGCGACCGGGACCGACGTGTCGCCGTCCGCGCCGCCCTGACCGGTGCGATACGGGTCGTTCGGGCCGGGTATCGCGCCCAGGGCTTTGAAGAACGGGTGGTCATTCAGCGCCTGGTCGATGCGGTCGGAGTCGGATTCGGTCGAGCAGCCGACGAGCATCAGCAGCGCTCCGATGAATAGAATGGCGGCAGTTTTCACGTTTCCTCCTTGCCGGTGCTTCCGGACCCGGCAAACCGGCGGGCGATATCAGTCACTCGCTGCGCGAGTTCCAGCGGGTCGGAACCGACCAGGATGAAGAGCGGTTCCTTGCCCCAGCCTCGCGTTTCATAGAAGACCGGCGGAACTTTGTTTCCGCAGGACTCAACAAGTCGTTTCACTTTCCAGGGCATCGAACCCTTGTCCCGGCCGACCAGTTCCCGGGGTTCTTCTTCCCGGTCGACCGCGCCCAGTTTGAGCCCGTGTTCCCGGCAGTACTCCTTCATGAATACGAGCAGCGGTTCGCTCCAGCGGAAGTTGAGCGCGGCGCGGACGTTCGGGTCGTACTTCCGGAATTCGATAATCCGCCGGGCCAGGTGGTCGGAAGCGCCGAACCTCACCGGCCCGGACGCTTTCGGCATTCCATTCACCACGGTCAGCCGGCCGTCGATTGCGGCGACGTCGGCCGCGGTCTCCACACCGCTTACGGCGTAGCCGAAGTTGACTCTTACTTCGGGCACGAGCGGCCCGAACTCGCGGCACGATTCAAGCAGCGCGACCGCTTCGTTCAGCCGGGCGACAACCTCGTGCCGGGCTTCAGGCACTGCATTACTCCTGTTTCAGTGATGCGGCAATCCTGTCGGCTGCCCTGAGCCCGGAAAGGAACATGCCGCCGAATATCGGGCCCATCCGGGGCCCGCCGAAAGTCGCGTTCGCGGCCATACCCGAGACCCAGAGCCCGGGGTAGACTTCAAGGGTATGCTCGATAGTGAGCATCTCGGCCCGGTCCGCCCACATCGGCCGCTCGCCTTCGAACTTCCCGGACGGTGTCATCAGCTTGACCCCGGCCTTACGCAGCAGGCCGTTGACCACTTCGCAGGGATGGCCGGTGGCGTCGATTACGGCCCGGGCTTTCATAGTGAGCGGGTCGACGTGGAGTCCGGCCATCTCGACCGGGCTCCAGTTCAGCACCAGGCCGCAGACCCGGCCGTCAATCAGCAGCACGTCCTCGGCGCTGATCAGGTTGAATATCTTCACCCCGGCGCGGGCCGTGCGGACGAGCAGAGCACCGAGCGTCTCAATCGGGTCGGCGACAAAGTATCCCGGCCGCTGCTCGTGGAGACCGACGCCGAGCTCCTTGAGAAAAGACGTTGCTTCCTGCTGGACCACGATTTCGGAGAACATCATTCCCCCGCCCGGCATCCCGCCGCCGGGTTTGAGCGCGCGCTCGAAGATGACGGTCCGGAACCCCTTTTCGGCGAGCGAGTACGCCGCGGTCAGCCCGGCAGGTCCGGCGCCGACGACCGCGACGTCGACTTCAAGATTGTCGAGCAGCCTCTTCGTGTAGCGTTCGATAATGGCGCGTGAGACTTCGATGTCACTGAGCTTCAAAGATACCTCCGTATCCGGAATCGGGGCCAAGGGGCGCAGACATTAACAAGGTTGAGTCTAGAAGAATGCCCGAAAGTGTCAAGACGCCTTCCGGCTCCGGACGGGTGTCCCCCAACTTGCGGGCCGGCCAAGCGTGAACCGTCAGCGGATTGCAGCGGGCGGAGACGGAATTGCGTTCCTTCAACTCCGGCAGATTGCCGGCCGCAATGTCTTCGGTCTTACCTTGTTCTACCCGGTGGGCTCGGACAGTATGCGCCGTACGTGCTGAACCAGTTCGGGCAGTTTGTGCCGCACTACATCCCAGACGATGTCCATGTCGATGCCGAAGTAGTCGTGAATCAGGATGTCGCGCAGACCGGCGATTTTCCGCCACTCGACCTCGGGGTAGCGGCGGCGTACTTCGTCCGGGACCTTCCTGCAGGCTTCGCCGATGACTTCGAGGTTCCGAATCACTGCATCACGGGTACGTCGGTCTCCGGCCATGTCGTCGCTGGAGAGTCCGGACGTGAACTCAGCTATGGCCTCGGCGGCTTCCAGGATGTCTTCGAGGTAGACTTTATAGTCCCGGGGCATGGACAGCGGCGGCCAGAATCGGTTCGCGCAGACGGGGTTTGAGGGCGTTCTTGAGTACGAGATCCACGCGGCAGTCGAACAGGTCCTCCAGGAATGCCTTCAGGTCCATGTAGTTGTCGAAGCTCTTGCGCTTGAATTCGACGAGGAAATCCAGATCGCTCGTTTCGCACGCCGTCCCGGCTGCTGCCGATCCGAACAGGGCCAGGCTGCGGACCCCGAACGACCGGATTTTGTCCTGGTGCTCGGCCAGGGTATTCAAGATTGCGTCACGACTGCGAACCATGCGTGATTATAGCATGCTTCGCGGTATGTGCCAGTTCGGGATGCATCAGTAGCGCTGAGCCGGTCAGAACTACCCGGTAACAACTGACGGCCCCGGACGGAAACGCCCGTTTTCCGCTTCGCTCCAATCGTCATTTCCTGTGACACTTCCATGTGACTCCGACCCCTCGACCTTATGTGTTCTTTGTGCCTTATATATTATACTGGGTTCATGAAGTATGATTGTGGGAC
>CBDUVZ010000028.1:0-27325 GCA_965370805.1 uncultured bacterium
GGCGGATTGGACATGAAGGACGTGCTCAGCCCTGACATCGGGTTCACGGTGGTGGTGCTTGAGGGATTCGGAAGACAGGAGATAGCAAGCGACATGCGGACGGTAATGGAAGCCAATCAGGACAGGTTGGCCCTGGTCGACGGCACGACCCAGTTGCGGGTCGGGGTCAGGCGGCCCAGGCTGATTCTGCCCGGCCCGGAGGTGACATGATGAATCGCTTTTCAGCCGCAGTTCTGCTTGGAATGGCCGCAGGTCTGGTCGGGGTAGGGTGCGACCGGTCAAATCATCCTCCGGAGATACTGACGCTGACCGCGAATCCACCGAGTGTCTGCGCCGGCGGCGCTTCGGCTATCACCGCGGTGGTGACTGACGTGGATGAGGATTCGCTTGAATACAACTGGAGCGCCACCGGCGGGATCGTGATGGCCCGCGATTCCGGCCGGGCTGTCTGGCTCGCGCCCCAGGATACGTCGTACCACCGGGTTGAATTGGAGGTGGTCGATCCGGACAGGACGAGCGATACCGCATCGGTGGCTATCCTCGTCGGGGCGGACAACCGGCCGGTAATCAGGGGAATGACGGCGCAGCCGGAAACTGTCGGATACCGGCAGGTCTGTTCGCTGTCGGTGGATGCGTACGACCCGGATGGTTCTCAGCTCAGCTACCGGTGGCAGTCTGCGGCCGGCGTGTTTCACGACACCGCATCGGCGGTCGTCGCCTGGGAAGCGCCGCTGGCTGCCCGGTCGTTTTCCCTGACGGTCACGGTCAGCGACTCGGAAGCCCTGACCGCTACGGACAGCATACTGGTTCTGGTCACGGCCGACACGTTGGTTGTGATTGACACCGTTTTCGTGGTGTACCCGGGTGGATACCGGGCGGTGCAGTTGTCGCCGGACAGTTCGCCGTTTGCGATACAGGGGAGTTTCGCGGTCGAGACCGGTGACATCAACTTCTTCGCATTCGACGAGGAGAACTACGACAACTGGCAGAACCAGCAGGCGTGCTCCGCGCTCGTTTCGCTTGAGGAGTCGGAAGGAGCTTGCTTCCTGTTCAGCGCGGCCGATACCGGGGACTACTTCCTGGTACTGGACAACAAGTACGACCAGACGAACGCCAAAGAAGTAGAACTGCGCGTGCTGGAAGTGACGCCCTGAGCCGTTTCCAGCAGGCGGGGTGCCGCCGCCGGTAGCGCAGCGCTAGCGGCTCAGGATTCCGAAAGTCCGGGGGTCGTGTTTGAACGGGACCTGCCATACCCCGATCGTCTTGAACCGGGACTGAAACCGGACGACATTGATTCCCCAGACATCGCCAATCGTGTCGAACCGACTCAGCGGACAGGACAGCTCGACAATCCAGCAGTTGCCGTCGCGGCCGGTGGCGACCTGCCAGTCGCCGTTCCAGGAATAGTCACGTCGGCTTTCATCGCCTTCCATGTGGCATTTGCGGTCCGCGACGGTGCCGGTTGAGTTGATGAACACCTGGTAGTAGGGGCCGGATACCGGTCGGTTCCGGCCGGACTGGCTCCACGCCGCCATCCGCTCGGCGTATTCGAGCGTGGCGGCCCGGTTCGGGTCAATGACGATATTGACGTGGTCGTCGTTGTAGACTTTGTCGTCGGGTTGGGTGATGTTTGCGGCAATCTGCCCGGGCTGCGATTCACGGCAGCGGACGGCGACGTAAAGCAGGCTGTCGTCGTGCGTGATGCTGACTTCGGTCCGTTCGATTGGGTTGGCGGCGCCGTCGCGGCTGCCGAAGTCGGTCAGCGGGTTCGCATCCTGCCAGCAGGGGTCGTCCAGGCAGCCGTCGATTGCGGGCGGAACCGGGGTCTTGCGGGCGGCGGCGTGGCGTTTGGTGGGGAGGGGTTTGCGGATGTCAACCGAACGTCCCGGCGCGTAGCAGTACGGCAGGGCGACTGCGGGCAGCGGGTAGATTTGCTCAGGCTGCGGCAGACTGAACGTAATGTCATAGCGGCAGTCAGCGTGCGGGCTGGCGTAGAAGTTAAGTGAACCGGGATTGACTTTCCATGCCGTGTTCTCGTAGTCCCACGCGAGCAGGCCCTGCTGAATGGTATCGGTCGGGTTATGGATGACGAGCGGGAGTGTCTTCGACACCGGGGTGGACGATACCGGTACCGGCGCGAGTTCGACCGCTTGATCCCGGGCCTTGTCGAGCGCGTCGAGCGTTTCCCAGGCGACGATATCCGGCCGGTGGACCGCGCCCGGCTCGATAACACTGATGCCGACACTGTCACCGACAACCCGGCAGAACAGGTAATTCTGGAATGCGCCCTGGGCCGGGTCGTGGTATTTCTTGTACCGGCTGCCGGAGGGGCCGACTTGGTAGTACCTGATTCCGTCGTTTTCGGTGAAGCAGTAGGAGTGGTCGTGGCCGGTGAGGACGTGGTCGATGCCGGCCTGGCGGCAGAGGATGTGGAGGCTGTCGGTGCGTCCTTTTTCGCGGGCGTATTTCCAGAAGGGGCGGTGCATGAGCAGGAAGGTATGGCGGAATCGGCGGGCTTTTCCAAGTTCACTGCGCAGCCATTCTTTCTGGTCGTCGGGTATGGCTTCGAAGGACCGCCAGCGTGAGTTATCGAGGAAGATGAAGAACGAATTGGCGTGGCGGTAGGAGAAGTGAGTCCTGCCGACGCGGGCGACATAAACCGATTCGCTCTGCGCGTCGAAGATGTCGTGGTTCCCCGGGGACTGGAGGTATGGTACGCCGAGTGCCTGGACGAGGTCGAGGATTGTATCCCATTCCGCGTCGACTGTCGCGAGGCTATCGGTGTACCCTTCGATCAGGTCGCCGACACCGAGGACGAAGTCGGGGCGGAGCCTTTGGACTTCGTCGATAACCTGGCAGAATACGTCATGCCGGGCTGCGCCGGTGCGGTCGCCGAGGACGACGAAGGTGAAATCGGGTTGGGCCGCAGATAGGGTTCGAGGGGTCATGGGTCCGAGGGCGGCGGCAAGGAGGAGGAGGAGTTTGAGATTGATGATTTCAGATTGGAGATTGAGGAGCCGGCGGACGGAGGGGGGAAGCGCCGCGGGGGGCGGCGCTTCCTGTAGTTGCGGTGCGGTCGCTACCAGGCGTTCGATTTGCCGGTGTGGCGGACGTCGTGGTGGAACATCGGCCAGGCGCTTTGGGCGAGGGTGCCGCCCGGGCGGCCGGCGATTGCGTAGATTCCGTCTTCACTGGAGGTGACGTAGATGATTCCGTATTCGTCGACTGCCGGCGAGGGGAACAGGTCGTCAACTCCGGTTGTGCGGACGCGTCCGGGGTGGTGGCCGGTGAAGGTGGGGATGAGTTCGCGGGTCCAGGCGATGCCGTGGCTGGCGATGTCGATGGCGTAGAGTTTGTTGTCGTCGGCGGTGAGGTAGAGGACGTCGTCGGCGCAAAGGGTGGGCGTGGAGTTGATTGCGGCGCCGATAGTGCCGCCGATAGCGACGGGCCAGCCGGCGGGCGGGGTGCCGGAGGAGTTGAGCCGGTAGAGGCTGCCGTTGTCGGTGCCGAAGTAGATGCTGCCGTCTGCGGCGATGACCGGGGATGATGTAATGGCGGTGAGGGGGGTGATTGCGTATGTCCAGAGGGAGTCGCCGGTCGCGGATATCGCCCAGAGGACGCCTTGCTCGGTGCCGACATAAATCGTGCCGTCGCCAGCGATAGCGGGTGAGCTGGTGATGTCGGCATTGAGGTAGCAGGTCCAGTCAGCGGTGCCGGTGGTAGTGTTGAGCGAGTAGACGTATCCGGAGTCGTCGGCGACGATGAGTTTGCCGGCAGCGGTGAGCGCAGGGGAGGAGTGGAGTTCGTCGGTGAGCGGGAAGCTCCAGTCTTCGGTGACGGTGGCACCGTGGTCGTGGAGCTTGCGGACGTGTTTGTCTTCGCCGCCGACGTAGATGGCGTCGTTGCCGTCGACAACCGGGGTGGTGCCGATCTCGTCGCCGGTCGGGAGGAGCGGATAGGCCCAGACGGAGTCGCCGGAGGTATTGAACGCGATGAGGGCGCCGTTTTCGTTGCCGATGTAGACGGTGCCGTTGTCGGCAATCGCGGGCGAGGAGTTGAATTCCTCGAAGCCAACGTCCCAGGTGGCGTAGATCTCCTCACCCTGGTAGGCGTCGATTGCGTAGAGGTAGCCGGTGATGCTGCCGACGATTGCGGCGAGCCGGGTTTCTCCCCCGGGGGTGGTGACATTGGCAAGGGCGGGGGAGGATGTGAATCTGTCGCCGTAGGTCTGCGCCCAGAGGATGCCGCTTTCGCCGATGACCGTGAATGTGAGGCTGTCGGATGTGTCGGAGATCGCGCCGCCCTGGTCGCGGGCAATGGCGCGGATGTCGTAGGCGGCCTCGGAGTCGTAGCGCCAGGAATCGGTCGCGGGGAAGTAGCTAGCGTGGAACGGGGTCCAGTCGGATGAGTTACCGTCACCCCAGATGAATTTGTACTGGATGCTGTCGCCGTTGGGGTCGCTGGCGGTGGCGGTGAATCGATACCAGGGTCCTTGACCGGCGTGAGTTGCGATTCCCCGGGCCGGGCCGTCGAGTACCGGTTTGGTCGGCGGGACGGGCGGCGCGGTGTCGGTAGCGTAGTAGAATTTTGCGTCGGAGGTGTCGCCGGTGGTATCGGCATCCATTGCTAGGGCTCGGATCTGCTTGGCGCCGGGGTTGATGTAGTTGACCGAGTCGGTTACAGTCTCGCCGCTGGCCACCGGGCCGCTCCAGCCGGTAGACTGGCCGTCATCCCAGAAGAATTTGATGCGCACGAGATCGCCGTCCGGGTCGGTGGCCGAAGTGGTGAATACCGCATACGTGCCGACCGGGCCGCTGTCCGGACCGACCGGAATCGACGGAGCACCAGGCGGGGTATTCTCACCGGCAGTGAGGCCGACGTGGACGATGAGGCTGTCGGACCAGTCCGCGGAGAGGTTGCCTTTGTCGTCTTCGGCGAGCACTTTGATTGCATAGCTGCCGGTGTCGGCCCAGGCATGGTCGGCAGTGGTAGTGTCGCCCGAGACGTAGAAAGTGGTCGTGTCAAAGGAGCCGTCGGCCCAGTCATAGATGTAGCGGATCTGGTCGCCGTTGGGGTCGGTCGTGAATGTCCGGTAGGTAGCCGATGTGTTCACGCGGACCGAATCGGGGCCGTCGGGCATTGCCGGGATTTCCGGGGGCTTGTTCCTGCAGCCGGCGGTCAGCGCCAGCACAGCAAAGAGAACAAGCACCAGGCTCAGGTTCTTACGCATACTTCCTCCCTGTTCTGGTTTTCAGACAATGACCTGATTCGAGCGACAGGCCATGATGATACGAATAACAACTCAAAAGATAGCAAAAGGACCGTCGGAGTCAATAAGGTCATCCGGAAGACCCCGCTGCCGACCGAGCAGGCCTGTTCGACGGCGCTCAAGCTGATAGCGAAGTAGCGGGAACGGCCGAGGTGGAAGCCAAGTAGGGCCGAGGCGTCCCTTGCCCGGAGCTAGCCGGGCGTGAGGATATCCAGATTCCGGATTGCTTTCTGGATGCGTGAAATCTCACGGTGGTGGGTCATGTCGAGGTGCAGCGGGGTTACGGATACGTACCCGGAGTAGACCGCCGCGAAATCCGAGCCTCTGGTTTCGGCAAAAGCCAGTTCTCCGTCAATCGTGTAGGAAACCCCACCGTCCGGCAGGGCCTGCTTGATGGCCATGTCGCGGTAGATCCGACGGCCCAGCTTCGTCACTCGGATTCCCTTGATCTCTCCGGCCGGGATGTTGATATTGAGCAGTGTTTTCTTCGGCAGGAATCCCTTGAGCAGGAGCGAAGCCAGACCGCGGACCAGTCGGATGGCGGTTTCGCGGTTCCTGCCTGATTCAAGGTAGGAAACCGCCATCGAGGGCACGCCGAGCAGCGTTCCTTCAATCGCCGCGGCGACGGTGCCGGAATAGAGCACGTCGTCGCCCAGGTTCGGGCTGTCGTTGATGCCGGAGACGACCAGGTCGATTGATCTCTTGAGAATGCCGTGGTGGGATATCAGCAGGCAGTCGGTCGGGGTGCCGTGCACCGCGAACCAGCGGGGTTTGAGTTTCCAGACCCGGATCGGCTTGCGCAGGCTGAAGGAGTGGCTCGACGCGGACTGGTTCACCGCGGGCGCGACTACGTGCACCCGCGCCATCGATTTCAAGCCGTCGTGCAACTCCTCAAGACCGGGCGCTTCGATTCCGTCGTCATTGGTCAAAAGCACCAGTGGGCGTTTGGACACGGCAGGAGAAGTCAAAGGGCAAATATCAAAGTGCAAAGTGCAAGACGAGGAAATGGCAGAGTGAACATGAGTCTAGGTATAGCGGCCGGGGCCGGGCTGTCAACTGATTCCTTGCTTCCCGAAAACCGACATAGGAGCGAAAACCACGGATAAACACAGACAGAAAGGAAATGCCGAAGTGCGATAGCGGTCTGTGTCGATCTGTGTCCATCTGTGGTACTGTTCCGGTTTCTGGGTCGCTTCGGGTGCCGGGGCGCGTGCGGTTGACAGCAATAGACTGGCGACTAGAATCAGCGTCCAAGGCGGCGTAGCTCAGTTGGCCAGAGCTGGAGAATCATAATCTCTGAGTCAGGGGTTCAAGTCCCTTCGCCGCCATGAAGAGGAACCACGGATGGACAGAAGGAAATCTCGAATGCCGACTTTCGATTTCCGAATTCGGAATCACAGGAGGTAGCAATGGGACTTGAAGAAAGCAAAGCCAAGTACGTCTGGAAGAACGGCGAGTATGTACCCTGGGACGATGCGAAAATCCACATCTGTTCCCACGTGATTCACTACGGTACCGGCGTTTTCGAGGGAATTCGCTGCTACAAGACACCGAAAGGCCCGGCCGTCTTCCGGCTCAATGACCATACCGCCCGGCTTTTCGATTCGGCCAAGATTTACCGGATGGACATTCCGTTCACCAGAGAACAGGTGAACCAGGCGATTGTCGACCTGATTCGGAAGAACGAACACGACGAGTGCTACGTCCGGCCGATTGTCTACCGGGGCTACCACGAGCTCGGGGTCAATCCGTTCAATTGCCCGGTGGACGTCGCTCTAATTACCTGGTACTGGGGTCAGTACCTCGGCCCCGAGGCATTGGAACAGGGCGTTGATGTGATGGTCTCGTCGTGGAACCGGATGGCACCGAATACCTTCCCGGCGATGGCCAAAACCTGCGCCAATTACATGAACTCCCAGTTGATCAAGATGGAAGCGATCAAGTACGGGTTCGTCGAGGGAATCGCACTCGACGTCAACGGCTTCGTCAGTGAAGGCTCGGGCGAGAACCTGTTCTTGATTCACAAGGGAGTGATCCACACCCCGCCGCTGCACGCTACAATCCTGCCCGGAATCACCCGCGACTGCATCATTACCCTTGCCCGTGAACTGGGCTACGAGGTCGTCGAAACGATGATGCTGCGCGAGTTGCTCTACATCGCGGACGAGGTCTTCTTCACCGGCAGCGCGGCCGAAGTGACCCCGATCCGGTCGATTGACAAGATCCAGATTGGCGAAGGCAAGTGCGGCCCGGTCACAAAGCGGCTCCAGCAGGAGTTCTTTGCCGTTATCGACGGCAAGCGGGAAGACAAGTACAACTGGCTGACATTCGTGAAGTAAACCGGTGGGAAACCGCCAAGAGCGCCAAGAAGGCAAGAACGCCCAGAGAAGAACCACCGGTAGATGCCGAGACGGAAGTCAAAGGCCGAGTAGGGACGAGGGAGTGAACCGCTGGGCGGGCGCGTGCGAATAGCAATCGGCTCGGACCACCGGGGATTCCGGCTCAAGGAAGAACTCAGGCAGTATCTTGAATCGCTCGGCCATGTCGTGCTCGACAAGGGAACCGGCAGCACCGAATCGACCGACTACCCGGACTACGCGTTCGCCGTGGCGGAAGCGGTGGCCGGGCGTCGGACGCAGCGGGGGATTCTCATCTGTGGCACCGGCATCGGGATGTCGATGGCGGCGAACCGGGTTCCCGGTGTCCGGGCGGCACTCTGTAATGACACCCGGCTTGCCGGGATGTCGCGTCGGCACAACAACGCCAATGTGCTCTGCATTGGCGCCGGGGTGCTCACGCAACGCCAGGCGAAGCGGATCGTTTCGATCTGGCTGGCGACCGGTTTTGACGGCGGCCGGCACCGGCGGCGGCTGGCGAAACTCGATTCGAACCGGGGTTGAGTCCCCGCCCGGCTACCTCAGAGTCAGCGAAAGCCAAGTCAGGGCAATCGGGATGGCGATCGCGCTCAGGATTTGCAGGTAGTCCTGCCAGAACTTGAACACCACCCTTGGAATCATGATTTTGTCACCGGGGTCGACAATCGGGTTGTCCCGGACCGACAACCGCAACTCACCCCGCTCGATGTACGCCCGCCCCACGTCCGCGTACTGGGTCGGCCCGCCCGCCTGGCCGATGTAGTCGCTCGCTTTCAGGTTCGGCGTGTAGAGAATCGCCCCGGGATGGGTCACCTCACCTTCCACGTAGACCAGGGTATTGATTGGCGGGACTACAAGAATGTCGGAGTTCATCATCTCGATGTTCCGGGTGGAGTCGTACCCGAACATGATCGCGTGGAGGTTGACCGGCAGCCGTTCGCGTGTTCCTTCGCCGCCCATTACGATCCGCTCGACGTAGCAGTGGGCAAGGTCGGCCCAGGGCGTGGTGCCGCCCGCTTTGCGGATGAGATCGAACACCCGTTCCCCCGGATTCAACTCGTAACTCCCCTCGCTCACCCGTTCCTTCTCCGTCGTCAAAGCCGAAGTCCGCAGACGGTATTCACCCCGACCGAAGACCGCGCCCTTCACTGTCACCAGACCTTCGACTGCCGGCACGAAGATGACGTCTCCCGACTCCACAAACGGGTTGGCCATCAGGTTCCCCTGTGACTCGAACCGTTCGATATCCGCGAACCCGACCAGCCGGCCTTTACGGATGACATTCACCCTGGTCCTCGAGCCCAGCGGCGCCACGCCCCCAGCGCGGGCGACGACCTGCGATACCCGCTCCACCGGCGAAGCGTTATACGCGCCCGGGTACAATACTTCCCCGGTCACGAAGACGATACCCGAACGCAGGCGCAGCAGTGTCAGTTTCACCTTCACGCTGCGGAAATAGCGACCCATCGCTGTGGTCAGCGTGTCCTGTGCCCGCGCCAGGGTCAGGCCGCTGATCCGGACCGCATCGACAACACTGGTTGACGGCTCGCGGCTGCCGCTGCCGGTCACCGGATAGGTCGGTGTCGGCATTGAGATCATCACCTTCCCCTCGTAAGTGACCCGGCTCTCGTAGGAGAAAGTGACCCCGCCGGTCACCGTAATCAGGAGGCCGTCGCCGGGCATCAGTATGTACTCCTCGGAGATGATCGGGCTTTCAACGCCAACCAGAGCCTCCCCGCCGGTTCCCTGGCTCGGAACGGCTTCCGACTGGGCCGCAGCCGGAGCGAAAGCCAACAGGATCAGGACAGATGCTGCAAGTGCTCTCGACACGCCGGAATTCTAGGTGTCAAACGACGTGCTGTCAAACGCTGCATGACGCTTCATGCTTTACGCCCGAGGCGGGCGGCAAGCAATCCGGCGGCGCTCGCCAGCTTGACTGCGATTACTGCCAGGGTGGAAACCGCGATGCCGAAGACCGGGACCAGGAACAGGGCCACGACCAGTGCTCCGACGCAGCCGCCGGACAGGTCAATCGCAGTAACCAGTCCGGCCCGCCGTCCGACCGGAGTCGGGTGCTCACCGCTGCCCGTGAATTCCCGGGCCGAACCGGCAATCGGGAACTGGATGCCGACTGCGGCTCCGGCGACGAACAGAACCAGCAGGAAAGCAACCTGAGGTCCGGCGCGGGCCAGCATGGGAATCGAACCGGCCGCCGCCACCAGTCCCAGTTCGGCCGACAGGAAGACGGCATCCGGGCCCCGGCCGCGCCGGGCAACGACAGTCCCGAGCCAACCGCCGAGTACGGTGCCGAGCATGAACCCCGCCAGCAGCAACCCCACTTCCGAGTAGACCGACCCGAACCGGACCTGGTACGCCAGAATGCCCATCGTGGTGACCGCGGCGGCGGCGAAACCCGAACTACCGACCGCGGCGAGCCGCGCGATGTGGCGGCCGCCGCGCCGGGCACCGACAAGAAAGAAAACCAACAGCAGCACTGTCACCCCGACCAGGTGAACGACCCGGTTCCTGTCGGCAGCGGCGTACAACCGGGCGCTCAGCACGCCCCACCAGGATGCGGTGCGCCGGTTCTCCCGCAGCATGTTCAGCCGGAGTTCATTCGGGACCAGGTCCCGATTCGTCCTCGCCGGTCCCACTGCCGGACGTGCTGAGTCGGGTTCAAGTGCGGCCGACAGGATCTGCTGGCGGAACGGATCGAGCAGGGATACGACGTACCCGGAATCGAACAACGGACTTTCCGCGCCCCGGGCGACCAGCCGGCTGGACAGGGACTCCGGACTCACTACCAGACTCTCGGATGAAGCAAGGAAAACCGGGAAATCGGCCGCCACCAGCCGGACCCGGGGGAAAACCGCGCCGAGCGTCCGCTCGCGCAGTCGGAGGATTGCCTCGGTCTCGGGCAGAGTCCGCGTTGCCGGACCAGGGCCGGGGATTGCGAAGATTCCTCCGGCGCACAGCCGGTCCCGGCATAACTGGTAGAACTCCCGGGAAAAGAGCCGGTTGCCGGCCAGGCTCCAGGGAACAGTGCCGGTCTGGATGATGCAGTCGAAACTGTCCGAAGAAACCGCAAGGAATCGTCGCGGGTCCTGGTGAATCAACCGGACCCGCGAGCCGCTCAGAACCCAGCGCAGCGTATCGTCCGCCGCCGCGACTATCACCCGGGATAGAATCGCGTCAAGCTGGACGACCGTGACGCACTCGACCGGGTGGCGGAGCAGCGGGGCGAGAATGCCGATGTCCGAACCCAGGACCAGGACCCGGCGCGGCGCCGGATGCACCAGGAGCGGCAACTGAGCCAGCTCCTCGGCAAAAGCCGGGGTGGACGGCGGCTGGCTGAAAACCGCAACCCCGTTGTAGAGCACGAGGTTCTGGCCGCTCCGTTCCAGTCGCGTCACCTTGCCGTAGGGTGAGTTCTCCAGGGCGACCACCTGCTGTCCGGACCAGTGGCAGCGCCACGTCCACCGCTCGACCGGCCCGGCCAGCAGGGCAACGGCCACGAGTAGACTGGCGGTGACCGGCAGCAGCATCCGGGCCGGGCCGGGTCGGCCCGAAACCGCGGCGGCAAGCAGGAGCGGGATGCCGGCGACCGCAACCAGCGCCAGCGACGGCATTCGCGGCAGAAAGAAGAACCAGACCAGCAGCGCGGCCAGCACCGTTCCAACTCCCTCCCAGACATAGCCCGGGCCGATGTCACCGCGGCCGTTCCCGGCGCCCGCCCGCAGGCCGGTGCCCAGCACGAACAGCCCGCCGTGCGTCAACGCCGGCACAGCTACGGTCATGGCGGCGACAACCGTCAGGCCGGGAACCCCAAGACTCTCGCCGGGCAATACCCCGAGTGCGACCGTGCCGAGCAGCACTCCGGGAGCCGCAAGCACCGCGCTCAGCGCCGACACCGGCGCGAGGAATTGCAGCCAGGGTTCGAGCAGTCGGGACGGCACCCGGCCGAAGAGCCACGCCCCGAGCGCTTCAGCGGCGATCCAGACCGCCAGGACAACCCCGGCCGACAACTCGTTGCCGGCGAACACGGCCATCAGCTCGCGCAGCAACACCACCTGGACCACCAGCCCGTGTGCCCCGACCGCAACGAGCAGCAAGGTGGGAATAGAGTTGCGGGTCCGGCTCATAAGCTTGCTCAATCGTAGGCTCACAGCGGCGGGAGTCAATGCGACGTTTCCTGTGCGCCGAATACCGGGTCGAGCCGTCGGATTCATACTATCCGTCCGTCGGCAGGGAATCCTGCTTCCAGCGTTGGTTCCGCCGTTCCGACGGAGACAATGGGCAGCAGGATTTGAGCGACGAAGTGGCGGGTGATGTCCGGAGCGATTCGGGGAATTGCGGGGAAAGCAACACCCCGAAGGATACAGGGAATACCCGGGAGGATTCCTCGGGCCGCAGAAGGCCGAATGAATTGCCGGGGATTTCCCCTGATTGCAGGTCGGATGTCCTGCGGGATTCCCTCAGGAATATCCTGCCCGACTCACCGGACAGCAGCGGCTGGAATTGCCGGGCAGAGGCCCCGGACGATGACTCGGTGAAGAACATGGAGAGGAACTCCGAGAGTGACCCGTGAGAGTCGGATTTCAGCCGCCATTTCCGCCCCTAACTCTCTAAACTACCGTATACTTGGCCATTACGGCCACTTCCGAGTCGCCTGTCCAGCCTCCCTGTCGCCATCTTACGAATATGTAAGACTGGGACACCTGGAGATAGCCCCGCAAAAAGGGCTGGCGGACTGCGGAGGAAACGAACCGCCAAGGCCACCAAGTACGCCAAGAGAGGAAATGTGGAGTGCGGCCGCGAAGCTGCCGCTTTTCTTGGAGCGCCAGGGACATGACCCAATCCCGTCCTCGGGATTGGGATCGTGTCACCGTAAGTGGTACGGGCCGGGGACACGATCCGGGATTCGGAGGACCGAATGCCGGTCATGTCCCCACGCGTCGTCAGCGCGTCAGAATGACCTTCCTACTTGGACCCTCGAACCCTTGACCCCTCGATCCCTTTCCTCTGATGAAGTACACACCGGGAGCCAGATGCCGGACGTCGTTCTCGCCGGGCAACAGGTCCATGACCTTGCGGCCAGCGGAATTCAGAAGTGCGAATGACGAATGTCGAATTGCAGACTCCGGCATCCGCAACACAGCGCGGGCGATGGTGGTAGCGGCAGGCTCAAAGGCAACGGGCGGCTCCGGCTCCGCGATTGCGACGTTCCCGGCCGAGTCGGTCTTGATGAGCCAGACGTCGTAGTCCCCGGCGCCGAAGGACCGGGTATCACCGGCGATGACGTACCCGCCATCCGTGGTCTGCGCCACCGACTCGCCCCAGTCCCGGTCCTCGCCGCCGAAGGTTCGGGTCCACATCGTGTCGCCCGAGGCGTCGGTTTTGATGAACCAGGCGTCAGATACGCCGGCGCCGAAGGACTCGGTGTACCCGGTGATGACGTAGCCGCCGTCCGCGGTCTGCGCGACCGAGTAGCCTTCATCCTCGTCCGTGCCGCCGAAGGTTCGGGTCCACATCGTGTCGCCGGCCGCGTCGGTCTTGATGAGCCAGACGTCCGATTCACCGGCCCCGAAGGAGTAAGTGCAGCCGGCGATGATGTACCCGCCATCCGTGGTCTGCGCTACCGACTCGCCCCAGTCCCAGTCCGTGCCGCCGAAGGTTCGAGTCCACATCGTGTCGCCGGCCGCGTCGGTCTTGATGAGCCAGACGTCGTCGAGGCCGGCGCCGAAGGAACCAGTCCAGCCGGCGATGACGTACCCGCTATCTGCGGTCTGCATCACCGAGTAGCCATAGTCGTTACTCGTGCCGCCATAGGTCCGGGTCCACGCCGCGTCGCCCGAGGCGTCGACCTTGATGAGCCAGACGTCCGCGCCGCCGGCGCCGAAGGACCATGTTTCACCGGTGATGACGTACCCGCCGTTCGCGGTCAGCGCCACCGCGTAGCCGGCGTCGTACTCCGCGCCGCCGAAGGTCCGGGTCCACGTCGTGTCGCCCGAGGCGTTGACCTTGATGAGCCAGATGTCCGCGTCGCCGGCGCCGAAGGAATAGGTGTAGCCGGCTATGATACAGCCGCCGTTCGCGGTCTGCGCCACCGAGTAGCCTTTGTCCGAGTGCGTGCCGCCGAAGGTCCGGGTCCACATCGTGTTGCCCGAGAAGTCGGTCTTGACCAGGTATACGTCACGGTCGCCGGCGCCGTGGGACTTCGTGTAGCCGGCGATGACGTACCCGCCGTCCGTTGTCTGCGCCACCGACCAGCCTCCGTCCGAGTCCGTGCCGCCGTACGTGCGTTGGAAGGTGACCTGGGCCGTCAGCGGCGCGGCGAGGGCGAGGATGAGGAATGCTGCGGGCAACAGGCCGAGCATTGATAGCTTCCTCATGTGTTGATTGTGGCTCAGGAACGGCCGGATGTCAAGGGCGGGTCGGCTGTTGTCTGCGGGGCGGGGGGGCAATCCGCAATCACCAATCTGAAACCTGAAATCGAAGGACAGTTTTGCGGGTGGTTGTCTACTTGACAGGGGGGAACCCGGGACACTTCCTACATTTACTGACATCTCCTCTGTAATTGGTAGTGCAGTGACACGCCCTGGATAGCCAGAGTGGTTGCGGTAGGAATGCCGCATCACGTTACTCCGCGCGGCAATCCCGCGCCGCCCTTGGCATGTGGCTGCGGGGATAGCACGTGCCTACGGTCTGCGAAATGGGCGGCATTGCGGGAGGACCATCTCCGAGGACCCGGATGGCTTGACACGAATGCGCCGGCTGCGGTAGAATTACTGCGCCGGGCGCAACCACGCGGCAGAATGAAACAGGAGATACCATGAAGAGACTGATTGTGCTGGTGCTGGCCTGCGTTGCGGCAATGCCGACTGTATTTGCCACCATTCCGCGTTTCGTCGAGCCGGGGCTGGTTGAGAACGGCGGGGCGGCTATCGACGTAGGATACTACGGTGCGCCGATGATGTTCGACTGGGACCTGGACGGGAAGAAGGACATGATTGTCGGTCAGTTCACGTCCGGCAAAATCAGGTTCTACCCGAATGTCGGCGAGGATTCGGCACCGGTGTTCAACGGGTACAGTTACCTTCGGGCCAGCGGGACGGAAATCACCCTGCCCTCGGGCTGATGCGTCGGCTCCAGTCCACGGGTCGTGGACTGGAACTCGGATGGTGAGTGGGATATCATCTCCGGTGACCGCAACGGCTATCTCAATGTCTTTATCCGCGACGACACAGCCCTGACCGCCTACAAGCAGTACAAGCTGATGGATGCGACCGTGCTGGACGTCGGGTCGAACTCCGAACCAAACGTCTTCGACTGGAATGGAGACGGCAAGAAGGACCTCATTATCGGCGTTCAGACCCGCCAGGTACGGGTGTACCTGAACCAGACGAGCGACACCTGGCCGATGTTCCAGAGCTACTCGACAGTCCAGGCGGGCGGGACGGACATCAATCTCTACCGGGTGAATCCGTACATGTTCGACCTGGACCGGGACGGCAAGCCGGACCTGATCTGCGGCGAAGACCGAGGTTACGTCCATTTCTTCAAGAATGTCGGTTCGGCCACCAGCCCGGAATTCGCGGCCGGGGAAACGCTGAAGCTCCAGAACGGTACCCCGGTAAGGTGGCGGCACAGTAGCTACTACTACGGCTCGCGGTGCGGATTCGGGGACTGGAACAACGACAGCATTCCGGATTTCCTGATGAGTACTTACGATGGCCAGATTGAGTTGTATCTCGGGTTTGCGCTGACCGGGGTCAATGACGAATTACGAATGCCGATTGCCGAATTCCGGGTCAATCCGGTGCCGGGTGGACCGCCGGTGCGGATTTCGTACAGCCTGAGCCGTACGGCCAGCGCTTCAATCGAAATACTCGACGGACTCGGCCGGGAAGTGAGGAACCTCGGGGTAGTCCCTGCCGGCCGGCAGCGAACGGTCGAGTGGGACGGTACCGACGGAGCCGGGCGCAGGATGCCGGCCGGGGTCTATTTCTGCCGGCTGGTGGCCGGAGAAGACTCGCGGACCGGAAGGGTCGTGCTTTCGTACTAGCCTGTTGACAGGATCTGCACTACCGGAGGCGAAGATGGATGGACGAATCAGACCGATACTGGCGCGGCGGAGCGTGCGGACATACACCGGCGAGCCGGTTTCCAAACAGGATATCCGGGCTCTGCTTGAAGCCGGGATGGCAGCGCCGTCGGCCAAGGCGCTTGACCCGTGGCATTTCGTGGTGGTGACCGAGCCCGACCGGCTGAAGCAGCTTGCCGAGATTCACCCTTACGGCAGGATGCTGGCGCCTGCCGCAGACGCGGGGGCTGGAGCTGCAATTGCAGTGTGCGGAGATAAGGAGGCGGCCCCGGACTTCTGGGTGCAGGACTGCTCGGCCGCAACCGAGAACATCCTGCTTGCCGCGTCGATGCTCGGTCTGGGAACGGTCTGGCTCGGTGTGCACCCGCGCGCGGAGAGGGAGCAGCCGCTCAAGGAGTTCCTCGGGATACCGGACCCGGTCGGGATTCTCTGCCTGATTGCAATCGGGAAGCCAGCCGAGCAGTTGGAGCCAAGGACCCGCTACGACGAAGCGAAAGCCCACCGGGAGACATGGTAGTGGCTTTCGGTCGGCAAGGCGCTTCCTGACCATAGTGTTTTCAATGACTTAGGCCCGGAATGAAAGCCCGCCGGGCCGATCTCGTTGACTGGCCGGTTTCCTTGCTTCGTTATCCCGTCAAATAACGCATTCCCAAGGTGTTACGCCGATGGCCGTGCCACCGGAGGGCTATTTCGACGCGGAGAACCGGTCAGGACGATTGACAACCGTTGGCCAATCGGCTATATTGACGCTGAGTGGCTAGTTGCATTTCTCAGACTGTGAGTTCCACGTGACAGAACACGACAAGCAGGAAGTTCTGGTTTCGGTTATCGTTCCGGCTTACAACGAGGTCGAGAACGTCGAGCCGCTGATGGAAGCGCTTTCGGCCAGCTTCGGGCCCGAGTACGAAGTGATCCTGGTGGACGATGGTTCGGACGACGGCACCTGGGAGGCGGCGAATGGGGCGCGGGAGCGGTATCCGAATCTGAAAGTATGCCGCCATTCGCGCAACCGGGGCAAGACCGCTGCGATTCTGACCGGGTTCGAAGTCTGCCGGGGCGATATCATCTCGGTATTCGACGCCGACCTGCAGTTCGACCCCGAAGATGTAAAAGCCCAGGTGGCGAAAGTTCTCGAAGGGTACGACCTGGTCTCCGGCGTCAAGCAGGGGAAGTACGAGAAGCGGTTCGTCTCCTCGGTGTATAACCGGCTTGCCCGGCTGGTTTTCGGCATCAAAGTCCGCGACATCAATGCACTCAAGACCTTCCGGCGCGAGGTGCTCGAAGAGATTCATCTGCGCCGCGACTGGCACCGCTATATCGTCCCGCTGGCCGCGGCCGGCGGGTTTTCGATAACAGAAGTCCCGGTTACGCTCCGGGCGAGGCAACACGGCGAAGCGAAGTATGCGGGGCGCTTCCGGATACTGATTGGATTGTTCGATATGATTGCGGTCGGGTTCCAGTTGTCGTTCATGCGCAAGCCGATGCTTCATTTCGGCATCCTCGGTACGGTCGCAATTGCCGCGGGACTCCTCGTCGGACTGGTGGCCGTGATACTCCGGATTCTGGGCACCGGGTTTCGGCCGCTGCTTTATCTCGTCATCCTGCTGGTTGTGACCGGGCTGGTGTTCTTCTCGGCCGGATTCCTGGGTGAGGCGCTGGCCGGAGTGAACGACCGGCTGGAGAAGATCGAGCGGGCCAACATCGACCGGAGGCGGCGGGAGAGGAAATGACAGAGGTATGAGGAGAAGTCAGAAGTCAAAGTGCAGGATGAGGAATCGGAAACAGGATGATTGATGGTGAAGTCCAAGCAGGTTCTGTCCACGGCTGGCCGGGTGCTGCTTTCCGCGGTCCTGCTGGGGCTCCTGCTCTACCTCTTCCGCCACAAGCTCGACGCGGTTCTGGAGCTGCTCAGGAGCACCCGGACCGGACCGCTGGTGATGGCGGCGTTCTGGTACGTCGTCTTTGTCGTCGTTTCGTCCTGGCGCTGGAAGATCCTGCTCGCGGCGAAGGGGATGCATTTCTCAATCTGGTACCTGTCCCGGGTTTTCGTCTTGTCGCTCTTCTTCTGCAAGCTGCTGCCGACTTCGATCGGCGGCGACGTTCTCCGCATCGCCTACACCGCGCCGCGGGACCGGGCTGCCGATGCGTTCTCCGCCACTCTGCTCGACCGGTTGATAGGTTTTGTCAGCCTGCTGTTCCTGGCAGTAGTCGTGTCGCTTGGGCTCTTCGCGTTCAGCGCCCAGGCGCGAATGCTGGAGCTGCCGATTGCCGGGCTGAGGTTCCGGGGATTCGGGATTGCCGCGCTGCTGGCGGCCGGGTTGCTGCTGCTGCTGCTGGTAACGCTGGTTTTCTTCAACGATACGGCGCACCGGCTTGCGGTCCGGGTCTTCGGGAAGGTGAAACTGCTGCGGCTGGGCGAGCGGCTGGACAAGGTGTACGATGCGGTGAAGCAGTACCGCCACCACCGGCGGGCCTTGTTCCTGAGTTTCCTTTCCGGGATTGCGGTGCAGGCCACATTGTCGCTGAGCTGGTTCAGCGTGGCCGCGGCAATCGGCGGAACGGTGCCGCTGGCGTACTATTTCGTATTCATTCCGATACTGAACATCGTTGTGAACATCCCGACTATCGGCGGGCTGGGGATACGGGAGTGGGCATTCGTGCTGCTCTTTACCCCCGGCTGGCTTGCCGGGCATCTGAGCGAAGAGTTGGCGCTGGCGAGTGCCCTCCTGTTCCTGGCGCTCGACTTGGTGTTTGCGCTGACCGGCGGCGTGCTGTTCGCGGTGATGCGGCGCCGGACGACAGGCGGAACCCACGGATGATCCGAGCGAGTGAACCACAGATGGACACAGGCAGAACAGAACAAGCGGAGAGTGCCGCCGGACGGCATAAAGGAGGATTGTGATGCTTCCTGTTCCGAGGCCGAATATCGATTCAATCAAGCCGTACAAACCGGGCAAGCCGGTGGAGCAGGTGGTCCGCGAACTTGGTCTGAAGGGACCGGTGGACAAACTGGCATCCAACGAGAATCCGCTGGGGCCGTCACGCCGGGCGCTCACCGCGCTGCGCAAGGTAGAGAAAGGTCTTCATCTCTACCCCGAGAATTCGTGTTTCTACCTGCGTGAACGGCTGGCCCGGCAGTTGAAAGTCGATTACGATTCCGTGATGGTCGCCAACGGCTCGGTGGAGATGATTTTCCTCGCGTGCCTGGTGTATCTTGACCCGGGCGATGAACTGGTGGTGTCGGCCGGGTCGTTCATCATGGCGAAAATCGGGACCAGGGTGATGAACGCCCGACTGGTTGAGGTGCCGTTGAAGGACTACGTTCATGACCTGGACCGTGTCCTGGAGAGCATCACCGAGCGGACGAAAATCGTCTATCTCGACAACCCGATGAATCCGCTGGGCACGATAGCGACCAAGGACACGCTCGATAGTTTCATCGAGCAGGTCCCGGAGCACGTCCTGGTGGTCATTGACGAGGCCTACGCCGAGTACATCACCACCCGGCAGTACCCGAAGGCGCTCGACTATTTCCGGGCGGGCCGGAATGTGATGGTGCTCCGGACGTTCTCAAAGATATACGGGTTGGCCGGCTTGCGGGTCGGGTACGGTATCGCCCATCCCGAGGTGCTCGAGGCGCTCGGCAAAGTGCGGCTGCCGTTCAATGTGAACCGCGCCGCCCAGGCCGCGGCGCTGGCGGCACTTGATGATAAGACGCACGTGGCCCGGAGCCGGAAGAACAACGAGGCGGGCAAGAAGGTGTTCTACAAGGAATTCAAGCGACTGGAGCTGTTCTACCTGCCAAGCTTCGCAAATTTCGTATTCGTGAATTTCCCGGTCGATTCACAGGTCGTCTTCGAGGCGCTCCAGATGCGGGGCGTAATCACCCGGCCGGTGAAGGAATATGGGTTCCCGAATGCACTGCGCGTGTCGGTCGGGAGCCCGTCGCAGAACCGGCGCTTTATCAAGGCGCTGAGTGAGGTCGTCAGCGAACTGCACGAGTCAGGCAGTTCCCGGGGCTGAAATTCTGGGCGGAAATATCGAATGCCGAATGCCGATTTCCGGATTCGGCATCTGGAATTCGTCGTTCGCTATTGTATCGGCTTGCCGTATATCCGGGCTTTCGACAGGCCCATGGCACACCGGAATCCGAGCCAGGTTGAGCCTTTGAGGTCCGGGTCGATTCCCCAGCGGCAGGTGCAGCGGCAGTAGGCGGCCGGGTTTCTGTATGACCCGCCTCTGATTGCCTTGCCGAACCCTTCCCAGTCACCGGCGGTGAGCTCCCAGACGTTGCCGGCCATATCGAAGGCGCCGACCGGGCTGACCCCGGGCGGGAATCGGCCGACTTCGGTGGTTCGGGCTCTACCCCACTCCCGGCTGTTGCAGCACTGAGTCGCGAACTCGTTACCCCAGGGCCAGAGACGTCCGTCAGTGCCGCGCGCCGCCCGTTCCCATTCCGGTTCCGTGGGCATCCGCTTGCCGGCCCAGGCGGCGTACGCCTCGGCATCACGGTACGAGACGCCGACGACCGGCTGGTCCGGTTGGTTCCAGTTCTGGTTTCTCCAGTAGAGCGGGGCGGGATGACCGGAGTCCTTGATGAACCGGGCGTACTGACGGTTGGTAACCGGGTGGCGGTCGAGGTAGCAGTTGCTGACCGTTACCTGTCGACCGGGGAACTCGGTTCCGAATACCGGCTCGAACGGCTCGGACAGTTGCTTCAGAATCTGCCGGACTGCGTCCTGGTCGATGCCGTAGCGGAATGCGCCGCTCGGAACGAGCACCGCTTCGGCGTCGTCCTTGTCGGTTACGATTACTGCCGGTAGATTGCTAGGTCTGACTGCGCCGTCCCTTTGAGAATTTATCATCCCGCCTGAATATACGACTTTGTTGCCATCCGTCAAGACCTGCGGTGCCACCAGCAGCGACCGTCGCGTCCGGTCGGGTTGATGCGCACCCGGTCGGGGATGAACCCGTGTCCCAACAGCCACCGGTCGGGCAGGGGCGGAGCGCCGGGCCGCGTGCGCACGAGAAGAACAGTGGCAGCGGTTCGTTTCAACTGAGCGAGGCCCTGCTCCGGGTCGGTGCCGAGGGTCGGTCCGACTACCGCCAGGTCGACCGGGCCGACTTCGGCCGGGATATGGTCGAGCGTGCCCGGGACCACGACGAGCCGCTTGACGTCTTCGCGCGCCGCTTTCTTCCGGATGTAGCGGCGGATGATCGGCAGCGGTTCGAGGACGTAGAGCCCGGCTGTGCGCCGGAGCCGGACCGGCAGTACGGTCGCGAACTCGCCGGCGATGAGGAGCCTGGTACGCCAGAGCCGGAACCGGCAGGTTATTGCCGAGATATCCCAGTCGTTCCAGGGCAGGGCGTCATACAGCGGCGGCGACTTCTCGCGCAGCAGTTCGAAAGCGAAAGCGCGCACCAGCGCGCGCCGGGCTGCTGCCGTCCCGGCCGGATCGCTGGCGGGCGTCGCATTGACGGCATCGAGCAGTTGCTCTTCAAGGTCGGGACAGGAGCGGACGAAATGGAACAGGACGCGCGGGGAATTGCTCAGGGCCGGGCCGAGATGGAGCTGCGCCTGCGGGTCGGTCAGGACCTGCCGGACCGTGTCCGGCTCAAGCAGTCCGAAGTCGGAGAACGATAGAGGAAATGCCAAATGATGAATGCCGAATGTCGATTCCCGAGTTCTGCATTCGTAACTCGGCATTCGCCATTCGCAATTGACGTCAGCCTTTGTCCAGTACGGCTCTGATTTTACCGAGGGCTTTCTGGAGATTCTCCACCGAGTTGGCGTAGCTGAAGCGCAGGAATCCGTTACCGTACTTGCCGAAGCAGGTGCCGGCGAGACAGGCGACGCCGCCTTCTTCAAGCAGCCGGTCGGCCAGGACTTCGCAGTCGATCCCCGTCCCCTCGATATTCGGGAACGCGTAGAATGCGCCGAGCGGTTTCCTGCACCGGAACCCCGGGATATCATTGAGCCCGTCGACGATAGTATCCCGCCGTCGTTTGAATTCGGCCATCATCCGGTCGACTTCATCGTGCGGCCCGCGGAGGGCGTCGAGGCAGGCACGCTGGGTGAACGATGCGGTGCAGGAGTTGGTGTTGGTTTGGATTTTGGCGAGAAGCCTGGCCATCTCGGCCGGCATGATGCCGTAGCCGATGCGCCAGCCGGTCATGGCGAAGGTCTTGGAGAAACCGTCGAGGATGATCAAGCGGCTGTGGATGTCGTGGAATCGGCTGATGCTCTCGAATTCTCCTTCGTAGAGCATCTCGGAGTAAATCTCGTCGGCCAGGACCCAGGCGTTATTCTTCACCGCAGTGTCGGCGATGAGACGCAGGTCTTCCCGGGTCAGCACTCCGCCGGTCGGGTTCTGGGGGGAGTTGATGATAATCAGCTTGGTGCGCGGGTTGACGAGCGAAGTAAGTTCTTCGGCGTCGAGCCGGAAGTCCCGGTCTTCGTGCAGTTGCACCGGCACCGCCCGGCCGCCCATGTAGTCGATCATCGACTCGTAGATCGGAAACCCGGGGTTGGGGTAGACGACTTCGTCGCCTTCCTCGACCAGGGCCATGATGGCGAATGCCATGACCGGCTTGCCGCCCGGGGTGACGACGACCTGGTCGGAAATGAAGTTCACCCCCCGTATCCGGCCCGCGTATTCGGCGATTGCTTCCCGGAGTTCGGGCAGGCCGGCGGACGGGCCGTAGTGGGTCCAGCCGTCGTCAAGGGCGCGTTTTGCCGCGTCCCGGATGTGCGCCGGTGTGTCGAAGTCAGGTTCGCCGATTTCGAGGTGAACTACTTCCATCTTGCATTCCAGGGCTTTGGCCCGGCACAGACAGTCGAATGCGGTTTCGGTCCCGAGTCGGGCCATCCGTTTTGCCAGCAGCTTCATCGTTGCCCCCTACTTCTTTGTTTTCTTTTTGGCGGCGGGTTTCTTTGCCGGTGCCTTTTTCGCTGCCTTCTTTTTCTTCGCGGGTTTCTTCACCGGCGTCTTCTTCGCGACCGCCTTCTTTTTGGTTGTCGGTTTGGCCTTCGGTCTGGCGAGGTCGCAGAGCTCTTTCGCCTTGCGGGCGATATGCTCGCCGGAGACTTCGAACTCCCAGAGGAGTTCCCACGGCTGGCCCGATTCGCCGAACCGGTCCTTGACTCCGATTGAGCCGAAGGCAAGCGGCTTGCCGTACAGCTCGGGCGCATTGAGCAGGGCCTGGGAAACCAGGCCGGCTACCCCCCCGATCTGGTGTTCTTCCGCGGTCAGGACGACGCCGGTGTCGAGTGCGGCGCGGACGAGCGGCTCGGGGTCCAGCGGCTTCAGAGTGTGGAGATTCAAGACCCGGGTTTCGATGCCGTACTCCTGCTTGAGGATCCAAGCGGCCCGCATCGCTTCGGGCGTCATCGGGCCGCAGGCGACAATCGTGAGGTTCTCTTTCTCGTTCTTGTAGTCGGTGGCGAGTTTCACTTCGAAAGCGTCGATGAAGTTGTCCTGCTCGCCCCGGAACCGGTAGATATTGGGCACGCCCCATTCGTACGGGGTATCGGGGGTGGTGACAACCGGTGTGGCTTCGCGGGCGAAACGGATGTACTTCGGCCCCTGGATGTCGAAGAGCAGGTGCTCGGTTGCCCGCAGGGTTTCGAGTGTGTCGCAGGGAACCGATACGTGCATGTTCGGCAGGCTGCAGATCTGGGACAGGTCCTCAAGGGCCTGGTGGGTCGCGCCGTCCGGGCCGACCGACACGCCGCCGTGCGCGCCGGCAATCAGCACGTTGAAGTTGCCGTAGCAGACCGTGGTGCGAATCTGGTCGAGATTGCGGCCCGCGGCGAATACGCCGTAGGTGCCGAATACCGGGATTTTCCCTTCCTTGGCCAGCCCGGCCGCGACTCCGGTCCCGGACTGCTCGGCGATACCGACCGATATCCAGCGTTCGAGCCGGGTGTCGTCGTGCTCGTAGAACTTGCTGATGGTAATCGAGCCGGAGATATCGGCGCCGATTGCGACTATCCGCTTGTCCGAGCCGTGCTTCGCCAGCGCGGTGCCGAAGCCGTGCCGGGTCGGCTTCATCTCGGTTTTCATCCGGTCCTGTCGGTTCCAGAAGTAATCCTTCTTGAATTTCGGCACTTTCGCCATCAGCTTCTCGGTCGCCTCGGCCTGGTAATCATCCGCCTGCTTGAGCAGTTTCTCGTAGTCGAGGCGGAAGTGCAGCCCGAGTTCCTTCAGGCCGTCGAGCATCTGCCCGTGGTCCGGCGCCTTGCCGTGCCAGCCGGCGACGTTCTCCATGAACGAAACGCCTTTGCCCTTGGTCGTGTTGGCGATGATGGCCGTCGGCTTGTCGGTGACTTTCGCCGCTTTCTCGAAAGCGGACAGAATCTGGTGCATATTATGGCCGTCGATTTCGATGGTGTTCCAGCCGAAAGCATGGTACTTATCGGCAATCGGGTCGATATTCTGGACGTCCTTGACCCAGCCGTCGATCTGCAGCCGATTCTTATCGATGATGCAGCAGAGGTTGTTGAGCTTGAAGTTGCCCGCTTCCATCACCGCTTCCCAGACCTGGCCCTCCTGGTGCTCGCCGTCGCCGGTCAGGCAGTAGACCCGGGAATCTCTCTTGTCCAGCCGCGCGGCCAGCGCCATGCCGACCGCAATCGACAGCCCCTGGCCGAGCGAGCCGGTCGAAGCCTCGATTCCGGGCAGCCTCGGCCAGTGCGGGTGGCCCTGGTACGGAGAGTAGAGCTTGCGCAGTCGGACGACGTCCTCGACCGGGAAATAGCCCGACATCCCCAGGGCCAGGTAGAGTGACGGGGCCTTGTGACCGCTCGACCAGATAACCCGGTCCCGGTCCTCCCAGGTCGGGTTCTCGGGGTCGTGGCGCGCGACGTGGAGATAGAGCGCGGCCGTGATGTCCATGATCGACATCGTGCCCCCGGTGTGGCCCGACTTCGCGGCGCACAGCGCGATGAGATTGTAGCCGCGCATCACGTTCGCAGCCTGGGTCAGGGAACCCGCGGCGTACTCCTGTCTGGTCTTTCCGGTTTTCGAGTCCAGTAGCGGCATTGCTCCTCCGGTCAGGGTTTCGGAATCTTCTGATAGTCCTCGTAGAACTTCTTGATGCCGGCGTCGGTCAGCGGGTGCTTCACCATCTGCTTGAGGACCTTGAACGGGATAGTAGCGATATGGGCGCCGACCTGCATTGCCTCGACGACGTGCAACGGATGACGGATGCTGGCCGCAATCACTTCGGTTTCGAGGCCGTACTCCTCGATCAGGTCAACGATATCGCCAACCAGTTCCATACCGTCGTGCGAGATGTCGTCAAGCCGGCCGACGAACGGGCTGAGGAACGTCGCGCCGGCCCGGGCTGCGAGCAGCGCCTGGTTGGCGGAAAAGACGAGAGTGCAGTTCGTCTTGATGTTCCGCTTGGAAAGGCCCTTGATTGCTTTCAGCCCTTCGATGCACATCGGGACTTTGATTGTGACTTTCTCCGGGTCGAGTTTGGCCCACTCCTCGCCCTCCTTGATCATACCTTCGGCCTCGGGCGATACCGCTTCGACCGAAACCGGGCCGTCAACGACCGGCAGGATGTCGCGGACGCACTCCTGGAATGTACGTCCGGTTTTCGAGACCAGCGACGGGTTGGTAGTGCAGCCTTCGAGAATGCCCCAGCCGGCGACTTCCCTGATCTCCTCGATATCGGCGGTGTCAATGAATATCTTCATGCGGTCCTCCTGATTCCTCTGGTGTGGAGCAAAACGGGCGATAGTGTCATAGTTGTTCTGAGTTACCTCATAACCCGGAACGGCAACGATTACCTCAACCGGGCCTGCAGTATAATCCCCGGCAACCCGGATTCAAGAGAAAAAGACCGACCCGAAAAAGGGAACGGACCCGGGATATTTCCGGGCCCGCCCTTGCCCTGTCGCCGGCTCTGCCGAAAAGCGACCGAGCGGTTGCGCCAGCCTGTGGCGCATTCCATTCCCCGTCCGTTACGGCGGGGGCCTCCCGTTGTCAAAGCAGACGAAGCGCTGCCGGCCGGTGACGGAGTCCATGTGGTATCTCATCCCTACTCCTCTCAGTCAGGTAGCTCAGCGGCGGACACGAAGGCCTGCCGCTGATTCAGTTGCCGGAAGAGCGATAGGGTGCCTTCCAGTCCCTGGAAGTTCTCCTCCAAGCCCGCGAGTGCATCCTCGCCTTGTGCGATTACGTCGCCGCCGAGTTTCTCGCCGATTGACAGGAGCCGAACCGAGGCTTTCGACTTCTCGATTACCCGGACGCTCTGCGGGAAGATTGTGAGGCTGAGCGCGAGAAGGAGCCAGATCAGCGCCGTCCCCTTTGCCAGCCCGAGAACCCCGCCGAGGAACTGGTCCAACTCCCAGCACCGGCTCCAGTCAACGAGCTTGGCCAGCAGCCGACGGGCAAGGCGGATTGCCAGCCAGATGCCCGCCAGAATCAGCAGGAAACTCGCGACCACTGACACGGTCTGGTTGTGAATCAGCGGGTCGATCAGTGCGGCAAGAGCGTCGCAATGACGCAACGCCAGCCAGATGCCGAGCAACGGTGCAACCAGCGAAGTCAACCCCCTCATGAAACCCTGACCAAAGCCATGAAGCGCGAACAGAATGATGATGCCGACCAATCCGATATCCATAACCATAATACACCCTCCGAGACATCTCTGGTGCACACCATGTGCCGGGCGCTTTCCCGCCGTAACGGCTTGGCGAGACGCGAGTTGGCGGAAATCAGAAGCGCTGACAAGTCCATGTCCCAAGTCCAACGTCCAATGCCTGATTCGGCAACCCGATGAAAAGACGGGACATGCCCGAATGAGACAAGAGCAGCAAGACCGGCCAAGAACAACTGCCGCCAATTCTGACGTCTCAACTCCCGGCGTACCTGCCGGTCCTTGTGGAAGTCCAACTCGCGGCACATCTGCCGGCTACCATGCCGGGTCAACTGGCCGTCCTTCTCCATAAGCTCCTGGCAACTCAGATACTTGCGCGTCTGGAACCAGTCCTGCTGCCGCTTGTGCCAGCGCTTCTGGCGGGATACCTGCAGGTCCAATTCACCGGGGAAGTCACCCCCCACTTGACAAGGAGATGGAAGCCCGTTGCCACAGACGGCGAGAGACAGTCCAGTGCGCGAAATCTGGGACCGTTCTGTCTCCTTCATTCGGCATTCGACACTCGTCATTCGGCATTCGAACGATATACCTGGGCTGTCCCTGGGCGGATGGGGAGTCGTCCCCGGGGTTCTATCCTGCGGACTACGCTACGTTCAAACAGGCATTCAATGACGGATTCAATCCGGCTTTCTATTGTGAGTGGAATCAGCCATGCAATTACCTCTTGAATCCCGCGTGCTTTCCCGGTATCTGCTGACCCGACAACTACCTTCTCAATCCAGTCTTCTATAACGGGTACTATCACGGGCTATATCCAGATGGCCATCCTGGCAGCTATTCCGGCAGCAATGAACCCCTCAACCACCGGCTCAATCAGGAGTTCGGTTTTCCGTTCGGTTCCGGTATTTGCTACGCAAGCGGCTACCCGCATACCCTGTTGCTCCCCGGAATTTCCTCCCACCCGAT
>CBDUVZ010000029.1:0-26897 GCA_965370805.1 uncultured bacterium
ATCTTGTCATGCCACTCCTTGACATCGCTCCGTAATAGGTGGTTGTCCCTAATTCCCCCCCCTTGACTTCTGTCCCCCTTATCTCCTGTTCTTTCTAGACCTCAGTATGGGAAACGGGCCAGAACCACCTGAGGTTGAGTAGCGCTTCCGTCGACGTAGCTGGTTCCACTGGCACAAGTGCGGCCCGACGAATCAACCACTGCAATCCTGAGGCTGCCGCTAAGGTCCGCTGTGTTCCCTACGTATAGGAAGACCTTACCAGGAATCATTCTCATCTGGCGTACGTCTGCAGAGGTATTAACTCCTTCGGCAGCGGCGAGGGCGGCATCTCTGCCGAGCTGGAAAGCCGCACCTGCAAGGTCCCCGAAGAATATGCTGGCCACTGCACCTGCTACGTCCAGCGCAACTGCTCCCGCTTTGATGCCCTTCTTACTTTTCTCCTTATTCGCCAGAACGCCGTCCATCTGTCGTCGTCCTCTTGTGACGGCCTGGATGTAGCAGTCATCCACTGGTCTGGTACACACGACTTCCACCTTGTCGTTGGCAATCTTCACCGACTTGGCGCGTGACTCAATTCGCTTGTACTTCAACCCTACTTCCTTAGTGCCCGAATGGAGCTTCACGGGAGGGCTGCCTGTCGTCACAACCACGACTACGGGACGGGAACGCTCAATTGTCCAATCAGGTGGCAAGTAGGCCTCGAGGTATCGCTCCTGCATGAAGGCAAGCCACTCTTCAGCGTCTGTTGTCTTGGCCATACGTTTGCACAGAAGAAGAAGTAAGTCATGAGAAAGCCAATCGGAACGTGTGCTCTCATCAGACGCGAGAACGTCTTGGAGCGCTCCGGACTTGAAGCAAGCCTGAGCATTGTCTATGTCACCGTCCGCAAGGTAGAGAAGTCCTCGGTAGAGGAGGACAACCGCTCGCTCATAAGGCTCGCCTTTGAACAACTTCTCGTCTTCGCTTCCGAACAGAGACCTGGCTTTGCCTGTGCTTTTTCCAGCCGTGGTGACGCCTCCCATGATTGAGACCGCGTAGTTGAGCGTGCGGCGCGCGATGGGCGGTTCATTGCAGTGCATGGCCATGATGCCGCAATCGCCAAGCAGTAGCACCTTGTTCTTGGATGGTGAGCTTTTCGCGTCATTGACTACATCGCGAAGCACTTTGCTGGTCGTACTGTCCTTGCTGGCGCCGCCAAGTACAGCAACATCAAGTGCCAGTGGTTTGGATCGAGAGAAGGTTTCTCGACCGTCCCACGTGGCTTCAGATACGCGTGTGGAAGCGCAGGTACAGAGGGCCGCTAGCCAGACGGTCACAGCGGCTGTTACCGCGAGGCTGCATTTCATAGCAGACCTCCTTTCCCTCGGGCCCTATTCAATGGCCGAGATAATGTCCGGCACGAGCTGCCTCATGATGTTCTGAACAGCAGCTTGAAGGCACTTCTCGCATTGCTTGCTTTCGCTCTCAAAGCCAAGCGCGTCGCTATACTGTCTTTCCCCGAGATACTGCTTGCTGATGATTGGCACTCCAACTTTCGTTACGGTAACGTTGGCCCTAACGGTGGCGTTGAAATCGCCAAAGCCTTTCGGACACACGTACGCCTGGGTAACGGCTCCTGTGATTGCCACATCCATCTCAGACGGGGGAACGTCATTGAATTTCTCTACCACGTATCCAGCATTTGTGAGTTCTTCCGCTAAGGCATTCGCTACCCATGCACCTACGTCCTGGTCTTTCGCGCGCAGCCGCTTTGGCGCCGCCAGCGGGATTTTGCCTCTTCCGATATCCGCGTCTGGATTCTCCCGCATATCTGCAAATCTAACCAGAGCTATGGTTTGTCCGGGAGTTACCTTTTGGCCTACAACAGGGTCGTACCACAAGTTGATATAGTAAACCTTTGGAGTACAGCTTGTCAATAGAGCTGCTATTCCGATGGCTACAACAACCCGCCGCACAGTGAGATACGATTTCACGACGTTCCTCCTTTTTCTGCACGCCTGCGGGGGCGCCTACTCTCCGCCATTCTCATCACCGGCTTCACCTTGTTCTTTGGGCTCGAGCGAGCCGGGAGGCGGGAGGCTTGAATCCCCCGGCTTGGCAGGCTCGACGGTGTCAGCCGGTGTGTTGGCCTCTATTTCATGAACCAGCCGAGGCCTGGTTGCTTTGCCTTTGTAGAACACACATCCGCCCTGCGACAGGAAAATGCTAGTCAGGGCCATCAAACATGCAACTCTGGTTGGTGTCATTCTAGCGTCCTTCCCTGATTTCGCCGAAATAGTGGGCGACCTCTGACGTTTTGAGTGAAGTCTGACTCCAGGTTGAAATGGTGTTTGCCGGAAGCATCAACCGCTGCCAAGAACTCGGGCTTTCAATAGGGGTTCTGTTTGAATCGTAGAACTGAACCCTGGCCTCGACCTGCAAGGGGAAATCGGTTCGGTTACGGACTTGAGCCCACACCTCCAGTGTCCCGGTTGCGGTACGCCGCGAACCTTGGTTCTCAATGGCGACCTTGTCTGCAATAGCATCGTCCGTGAGTACGAAGTTATCCCAGAGCACACCGGTCTGATGATACTTACCCGGAGGAACGTGAATCGGCCGATGTGTGCCCTCTCGGACCGAAAGGCAGCCAGCCAAGAGAAAAACCAGGGACAACACGGGAAGAGATGTCCAATGCCGGACCATTCTGTCCTCCTTTGCCTAGATTAACGATACAGAATATCATCCTGTGATGACTTCCTGAGATCGTACATGCCGCTCCAAACGATTATCCCAGTTTCCAGGTCGACCATTTCAAACACAATCTGGTGGTATCTAGAGGTTTCGCCTGTCCGCGTATTTACCTTGTCGAGTGATGCGATGCGGCCAGCTAACCGGTAGTCCGCTCCTGCCGGTTTGGACGCACTAATACCAGTGCCGGGCGAGACTTCACCTTCTCGCTTGAGCTCGCGTTCCTCTTCGACCATGTCCGCATAGTGACGGCCTACAAAGACCATTCTGCCATCGGCGGCGCGGTTGAGTTCAACCCTCAACCGATCGGTAATCAGGTTCTTATTGATAATGGACGAACTCTCGTTCCGGAAGTACTCTGCGTCGACGATTGCTCGCGGAGGGACTGACCGCCCAGCGAGAGCAGGCTTCGCCAAAATATCCCTCATCATGCGGTCGGCCATACTCTGGATATCTTGCGATTCTATTCCAATCCCTTGGACCGAACCCGGTGAGCCAGGGTCTTCGTAGGTGGTGGGACGCCCAGGAGCATTGCTCACACCCGTCGTGGCGCAAGCGAGCGCCAGGAGCGCCACATACGAACACATCAAAGCTGTCCGTCTCAACCTAGCCTCCTTCTTTGTTTTGGATAATGGGGGAGCGGGGTCAGGTCTTTCGTTTTGGCATCTCCTCGGGACTGACGGAATCGAGCTCCGACATCTAGCAATCCCCCGCACATCCAACTTCGTCTGGCCATCATCATCGGATGGCATGCGGCTCACAGCTGACGGCTGCTGCCGGCCGGAAGCCGAAACCTGCACTTTTCTCATCGCCTGCACAATATAACGGAAGCAACTGGTTGTCAAGCAATCCGGCTCACAGCTTGCGGCTGACGGCTATCGGCCAGTCGCATACCGCTGACCGCATGCCGTCAACAGCCAGCCTCGGCACATCTGCCTGTTGTCCTGAATCCCTGGCCGGAGGCACATCAGGCATGTCGTACCGAATCCTGGGAAGCACTTCCGGGTCCAGACTACGACCCTGCCAGTGGTCGGTTTCACAGTCGTGTCCGTCTTCTCCTGTATACAATACTGCATACCTCGGGCTTCTGTAACCTTCTCTTTTCAGACCGTGGCGCAAAGCCCTTGAATATGCTGTATTTGCGGCACTTAGCTATGGAGTGGTGGGTCTGAAACCAACACCCAGGGGCCGTGAGGCAGGCTGTCTTGACCGGCGTTCTCTTCGCTATTCACCAGTTCGTTCTCCCGGTCATTCTCACAATCGCCATCCGGAGTACCTTCCCGGTTCTTTCCCGGTTTGTTTTCCGGTTTGTCTTGCCGGTCATTCCTCAAGCCATTTCACCGGTCATCTGGAGCGGTGCTGTCCGGGGCATTTCCCGAAGCACCTCCCGGGACGTGTTCCGAGTCGTCTTCCAAGTCGCCCTCAGGGATACCTTCCTGGTTGTCCTCCAAGGCGCGACTCGCGCCACTCGCCAGGAAACGCAGCCGGTCGCTTCGGGGAAGACGCAGCCGATTCGAGAATTCGGTTCAAACATATCACAAACAGGGAAGCAGGGTCTTCCGGTCTGCCGGCCCTCGCTTACGCGCGAGGGTTACACTTGGAGTATCCTGAGCGCGGCGTTCATCATCACCGCGGTCTGCTCTGATTTGAACCCGAGATGGCTGATTGCACCTGGGAGTCATGGGGACGCATTGCCTGTCTTCTGCCCACCAAGCTTCGCCTGGTTGTCATCATCGCCTGCACAATGGAATGGGAACGGCCATCAGTCAACCATCGCCCGTTTGCCGCTGACTGCCGACCGCGACCGCCCGGCGGATTCGGGTTCGTCTTGTTGAATGGTTGGCTAGTATTCGGCCGGGAGGGACTGCAGTTCCCGGAAACTGAATACCGGGCCGTCTTTGCAGACGTACTTCTCGCCGATATTGCACCGGCCGCATTTGCCGATACCGCATTTCATGCGGTTCTCAAGGGAAAGAAACACGTTCTCAGGCGGGAAACCCAGTTCTTTGAGCACCGGGTGGGTGAATCTTATCATGATTGGCGGGCCGCAGACAAGTGCAACCGCAGTCCGGGTCGCAGACGCGACGTCTTTGAGTACATTCGGGACCAGACCCTCGATTTTCGGCCATTTCGCGCCGTCGAGCCGGTCACAGCACAGCGTCAGGTCAATCTCCGAACCCGCCTCCCAGGCTTTGAGTTCGTCCCGGTAGAGCAACTCGCCGGGAGAACGAGCACCGTAGACGACCGTAATCCTGCCGAAGTCACCCCGATTCTCCGGCTTGAGCAGGTATGCAATAGTGGAACGCAGAGTCGTGAAAGAGAACCCGCCCGACACGATGACCACGTCTTTGCCTTTCATCTGGTCGAACGGGTAGGAATTCCCGTACGGACCGCGCATCCCGATTGTGACCCCCGCCTCAATCTCATGCAGCGCGGTTGTGAACGCACCGATTCTCTTGACCGTATACCAGACCCGGTTTTCATGTGGAGCCGATGCGATGCCGAACGGCGCCTCGCCCACTCCGGCCAGGGACAGAAACCCGAACTGGCCCGGCGTGAATCGGAACTCGTCCCGGTCAGCCTCATTCACGAACGAAAGCTCGAACGTCTTCAAATCCTTCGCGTCGTTCTCAATCGTGACTTTCTCGACTTTGACCTCGAACGGCACGTAGGGGTTGGTGCTCATTTCTCCCCCCCGTCCGCGGCCAGAGTGTTGTGCAGGGTCTCAAGGGTCTCACGCAGGTCGATGCCGACCGGGCAATCCAGAATGCAGCGCCCGCATCCCACGCACAGCACCTCGCCGTGAACTGCGGGGAAATACCGGAACTTGTGCAGGGTCCGGTTGCGCATCCGTTCCCTGCCGGTCAGTCTCGGGTTGTGGCCGGACGCGTGCCGGGTGAAGAGAGAAAACTGGCATGAATCCCAGGTCCGGATTCGGGCCCCTTCTCCTTTGTGCTCCTCGTCCGTCACGTCGAAACAGTAACAGGTCGGGCACACGTAGGTGCACACCCCGCAATTCACACAGGGCAGACACAGTTCCTGCCACACGTCGTGGTCAAATGCCTCATCGAGCAGCTTCTTGAGCCCTTCAGTGTCGAGCCCGAACTGAATCGCCTTGGCCGCACTCTCGGCCAGTTCCTGCTGCTTCCCGGTATCTTCCTTGCCGGCTTCAGGCAGACCGGCAACCAGCTTCTCGCCCTTTCCCGTAACCACCAGGGCCAGGTACTTATCACCGACGTCCACGAGCAGCAGGTCCAGACCTCTCGTCGCGTGCGGCCCCCCGCCAAGCGCGGTGCAGAAGCAAGTCTCACCCGGGTCATTGCAGGCCAAACCGACAATGGTCGTTTTGTCCCGTCGCTGCCCGTAGTATGGATCAGGATACTCCTTGTCCAGGAACACCCGGTCGAACATCTCAAGTGCCGCGGCATCGCAGGGCCTCACTCCGAGCACGATGCGCTCCGGGACTTCGGGCGGCAGTTCAGCCTGACCCTGCTCGCCTGACTTGTACCTGAACAACACCTCCCGCTGAGGGAAGAACAACTCTTTCACCGGCAGCCTGGTGTTGACATGGGCAAAGGAAATATCGTCGGCAGACTCGATTTTCTCGAACCCCGACCAGTCCTTCCCCTTGACTTCAACCGGAGCGTAGACTTCGGCTTTTTTCCTGAGCCCGGCCACGAACTCGGGGAAAGCTTTCCTGGTGATGATGTGGGCCTTCATCTACTTGATGAACTCCTGCCCGTCGTCCGGGCTGAACGCGGTCAGCGGCAGCGGGTCGTCAATACTCATGCCGGAAACGTGGCCGAACCGTTCCTTCACGACCTTTGCCGTTTTGCGGTTGATTCTCATCAGGTCGATTCCCATCGGGCAGGCACGCGCACACGCCCCGCACTCGACGCACCGGCCGGCCATGTGCATCGCCCGCATGATATGGAAAACAATCGTGTCCGATTCATCGGTCGTCCTGCCGACCCACTGGGGCTGACCGGCATCGACGAAACAGGTCGGGCAGTAGCAGTTCGGGCAAACGTCGCGGCAGGCATAGCAGCGGATGCACCGGGAGAGGTCTCCGGTCAGCACGGACCACCGTTCTTCCGGACTCAGCTTCTCGAACTCTTCGACGTCAGTGTACTTCTCCTCTACCGACTCATCTACCTTGTCGCCAATCATCTCATCGTACAGAACCGGGTTGCGGGTCGGGCAGGTCGGATTCTCGACCGGGTCTGCAACCCCGAGAATCACGAGGTTCTCACGGTCGAACTGGTTCTCTTTGATGAGATTGACGACCGAACGGGATGTCGGGCCGGTCGCGACAACAGCGACTCTGCCTGTTCCTTTTCCTTCTGCCATTCGTCCTTCGTCATTCGGAATTCGCCATTGCTTGTTCCTGAGTCCGGGCAGGTACACGGCCAGGTTCTGATGGCAGTGTTCGTTCAGGACCAGTCGGTCGGCCTGCTCCGGTTCGGTCACGAACGCGGGAACCGCGGTCCCGGCCCGCCTGCCCGCACGATACCCGAGCACGAGACTCACCTTGCCTTTGTCGAGCAGTTCCCTCGCCCGCTTGCGCAGGAGGTCTTGGACGTTCAGCCCTTTTGTCATTGCAGGACCGCCTTCTTGCCGGCCAGCCGGTTGGATGGCCCCAGGGACTTCACTTTGTCGCTCACTTCGCGCACCACTTCGGCAAACCGCTCGCCTTCAGCCGCGGACACCCAGGAGAAAACCACCCGGCCCGGCTCGATCCCGAAGAACTCAAGCAGGTCGTGAAGCACCGCGAACCTCCTGCGTGCGACGTAATTGCCGGTCAGGTAGTGGCAGTCACCGGGATGGCAGCCCGAAACCAGCACCCCGTCAGCCCCGTTCTGAAGCGCCTTCAGGATGTAGAACGGGTCCACCCGGCCCGAACACGGAACCCGGACCACTCTGATTGCGGGCGGGTACTGAATCCGGGAAATCCCGGCCAGGTCCGCGCCCGCGTACGAACACCAGTTGCACAGGAACGCGACAATCCTGGGCTCGAATTCTGCCTTCGGCGCTTTGCCTTCTGTCTTCATTCCTCTCCTCAGCCCAGCAGCGCGACAATCTCGCGGTGGATATTCTCGTTCGTGACGCCCCGGATGTCGAGCGCGCTGCACCGGCAGTTGGCCGCACACGCGCCGCAGCCTTTGCACAGCACTTCGTTCACCACCGCGGCCTGTTTGCCGGTCTTCTCGTTCACGACCTGGACTTCAATCGCCCGGTACGCGCACAGGGTTTCACACATCCGGCACGCGGTGCACCGTTCCTGGTCAACGTGCGCCACGGTCGCCTCGGCCTCAAGCGTATCCCGGGACAGGATTGTCGCGGCCCGGCCGGCCGCGGCCTTGGCCTGGGCGACCGCTTCGTCGATGAACTTGGGGAAATGACACAACCCGGCCATGAACACGCCTTCGGTGGCGAAATCGACCGGCCGCAGCTTCATGTGGGCTTCAAGGAAGAACCCTTCCGCGTTCAACGGCACTTTGAGCATCTTCGCCAGTTCACCGGCCCCGGCCCTGGGCACGACGCCCGAAGACAGGACAAGACACCCGGGCCTGAACTCGATCTTCCGGTCGAGGATCGGGTCCCGCACCAGGACAACCGGTTTGCCGTCCTCAATGCTCACTTCCGGCTTCTCATCAACCGTGTACCGGATGAACACCACGCCCTTTTCCCGGGCCTGGCGGTAAAACTCCTCGCGCATGCCGTAGGTCCGGATTTCCCGGTACAGCACGTACACGTCCGTGTCCGGGTTCAATTCCTTAAGCGCAATCGCGTTCTTCACCGCCTCGACGCAGCAGATGCGCGAGCAGTACGGCCGCTCCGGCTCGCGCGAACCCACGCACTGGATCATGACGACGGAACCGAAGGAAAAGGGGTCAAGGGGTCGAGGGGTCGAGGGTTCAAGGGTTTGATTCCGGGACTCTTCTATTGTCCTCTCCAGTTCCTGCTGAGTAACAATGGAGTCGCTTTCTCCGTAGTGATACTCGGTCGGAGTGCGATACTCGGCCCCGGTCGCGACAACCACTACGCCGTGCTCGAAGGAAAGGGTTCTAGGGTTCGGTCCCTTGAACCCTCTTTCCGCCCCTTGGCCCCTTGAACCCTTTTGGATTGTGGTCTTATAGTTTCCTACAAACCCTTCAATCGTCTTCAACTCCGCGCCGGTGTGCACTTTGATGCGCGGGTGGTTGCGCACTTTGTCCGCCATCTCGCCGATTCGGACCTGGACGTCGTCGCCTTCGGCCGTGTGCCAGATAGTCCGGGCATTGCCGCCCAGCTCCTCTTCTTTCTCAACCAGGCACACATCGAACCCTTCGTCCGCAATCGCGAGCGCGGCCGACATCCCGGCAATCCCACCGCCGATGACCAGCGCGGCCTTCGTCACCGCCAGTTCCACGGTGGGCAACGGGCTCTGCCGGACCGCCCGGGCAATTGCCATCCGCACCAGCTCCTTTGCCTTTGCGGTTGCCTGCTCCGGCTCTTTCATGTGCACCCATGAACACTGGTCCCGGATATTGGCCATCGAGAACAGGTGTGGGTTCAGGCCGGCTTCGGCCATTGTGGCCTGGAACAGCGGCTCGTGGGTCCGGGGCGAACAGGACGCAATCATCACCCGGTTCAGCCGGTGCTCCTTGATCAATTCCTTGAGTCGTTCCTGGGTGTCGCCCGAGCACGAGTACAGATTCTCGTCCGCGAACACCACGAACGGCAGGGTCTTCGCGTATTCCACCACCGCTGGCACGTCAACGATGCCGCCGATATTGGTCCCGCAATGGCAGATGAACGCGCCGATGCGCGGCGGCTCGCCCCGGATGTCGGTCTCAGCCGGGAACTCCTTTTCGGTCGCCAGCGTGCCCCGGGCCTCGGCCAGAATGCCCTGGGCCGCCGCGGCCGCACCGGATGCTTCGGTGACCGTCTCCGGTATCGCCATCGGGGTCTGGAAGCTGCCCGCGACGCTGAACCCCGGCCTCGATGTCCCGACCGGGTCCCAGATGTTCCCGCTCACGAACCCGTACTGGTCCAGCTCGATATCGAGCTTCCGGCTCAACTCGAGCAGTTCCTGCGGCGGAACCAGGCCGCAGGACAGCACCACCATGTCGAACCGCTCGGCGTGAGCCCCGTCCTCGGTCGCGTACCGCACGAACAGGTCGTGCGTCTCCGGGTCTTCCCGGACTTCGGGAACCCGGGCCCGAACCAGTTGCACGCCGTACTGCTCCTCGGCCCGGTCAACGTACTTGTCGAAATCCTTGCCGTACGCCCGCATGTCCATATAGAAGATGGTCGGCTCGACCCCGGGCATATGCTCTCTCGTAATCACCGCTTCCTTGACCGCATACATGCAACACATCGCCGAACAGTAGCCGCGCTCGACCGACTCGTCCCGCGAGCCGACGCACTGCAGCCAGGCCACCTTTGTCGGCGGTTTGCCGTCGGATGGCCGCTGCACGTGCCCGGAATACGGCCCGGACGCGCACAGGATTCGCTCGAACTCAAGGCTGGTAACTACGTTCGGATACCGACCATGGCCGAACTCGGGCCGCAGGCTGGTCGGTGCGATCTTCGACCCGGCCGCCACCACGACCGACCCGACCTCGATTTCAATCTCCTCATCCTGCTGCTCGTAGTCAATCGCCCCGGCTTTGCAGATCTTCTGGCAGGCGCCGCACTTGTCCTTGGTGAACTTCAGGCAGTGGGCCCGGTCAATCATCGGCACGTTCGGCACCGCCTGGGCGTAGAGCCGGAATATCGCCCGGCGTTCGGAAAGCCCGCCTTCGAACTCGTTGGGCAGCTTGACCGGGCATTTGGCCAGGCAGTCACCGCAGCCGGTACACTTGTCCATGTCAACCGACCGGGCGTGTTTCAACAGTTTCGCTTTCAGATTGCCCGGCTCGCCGTCAACCGACAGCACTTCGGTTAAGGTAAGCAGCTCAATGTTGTGATGCCGGCCCGCGGCGACGAGTTTCGGCGACAGGATACACATCGAGCAGTCATTGGTCGGGAACGTCTTGTCGAGCATCGCCATCACGCCGCCGATGGCGGACGACCGCTCGACCAGGTACACTTTGTACCCGGAGTCGGCCAAATCCAGCGCGCTCTGCACCCCGCCGATACCCGCGCCGATGACCAGGACGGCACCCGTCGGCGTCTGCTCAGCCATGGTGAGCAACACCTCCGGGCACCATCAAGTCAAAGTGCAAAATGCAACCTGCAAATCTCAAAATCAGGCCCTTCGCTCCGTCATCTTGCCTTTTGCACTTTGCAGCTTGCAATTTGCAATCACTCCTCGCCCTTCTCTGCTCTTTCCAGCGCGGCCAGGCTCTCCGGATACGAGTATCCATCTTCCACCGCGAGTTCCTTGATGGCGTTCATTATCTGGCTTATCTGCACGCCCTGCGGGCATCGGGAAAAGCACCGGTAGTGAATGGCGCAGACGTCCTTGAACTTGCTCGCCAGCGCCTCATCGCGCAGCCCGAGGTTCACCAACCGGATAAACCGGCGCGGGTCCATGCTCTCATCCATCAGAGTCTCAGGGCAGACCGCGGTGCAGGAACCGCAGGTGAAACACCGGGCCGCCTCGGGAACCTTCTCGATGACCTGGTTCTTGAAACCCGGGTCCATCTCCTTCTGCCTGATTGTCCCTTCGCTCGTCCGACCTTCCGCATCTTGCACCTTGCCTTCTGCCTCTTGCTCCCTTGCTCCCTTGAACCCTTGAACCCTGGAACCCTTTTCTTCAGCAATCTGCACAACCGCGTCCGCAACCGCGCCGATGTTCACCCCCTGCGGGCACCGATTCAGACAGGTGGAATGGTACGCGCATATCCAGACGAACTCGGACTTGTACACTTCTTCTTTCATCCCGAGAATCGCCATCCGGATGATACGCCGCGGGTTGTACTTCTCGTCCAGCTTCCGCACCGGGCACGAAGCCGAGCACGAACCGCACGCGAGGCAGTGCATGAAATCCCGGTTCCCCATCTTCTCCCCGATGCGGTACTTGAATTCCGCGTCAAGCGCATTGACCAGGATTTCTTTTGCTTTCGGCACTCCTACTCCTCGCCGATGGTCTTGAACTCGTCCTCTTTGAACGTTGTCAGCGGCAGCTCTTCGTCCAGACTCCGGCCCGAGACGTAATCGAACTCGGCCTGGGCATCGCGCGACACCTTCTTGAACAGCGGGGTCAGCCCGATACCGACCGGGCACGAATCCTCGCAGATACCGCACCCGACGCACGACATCATCATGTGGTTCATCCGCGTCAAGTGGAACAGCAGAGTTTCAGACGGCATCCGGGTCATCCCTTTGCGCTTCGATATCATGACGTGTTCCCCGAGGCTGCGCGTGAAGCTGTCCGAATCGAAGAAGCACTCCCGGCAGTAACAGACCGGGCACACGTTCATGCAGTTGTGGCAATTCAGGCAGTCGGCGAAGTACCGAACCAGGTTGTCCGGACCCATCATCTCCTTATCCATCTCTTCGATGCGGGCCGCGGCATTCGCCTTGCGCTTGTCGGCCAGTTCCTCAAGGTATTTCACCCGTTTGTCCGGGACGTCGCCTTCCGCGACCTCAAGCCCTTCAAGCAGGGCCGCGCCTTTGTCATTCGCCGACTCAAGCCATAATTCCTCGTCCGGATTCAACCCCAGGAACCCGATAGCAACGTCAAACACCATCGGCTTCGCATATTCGCACAACTGACACGCGGCACGTAAGTCCGGGTTGTCGTACTGCTCTTTCTGGTTCCGGGCAAAGTTATTGTCGAAATCAGACAAGGAGAGAGTCCGCGGATCCGAGTCCTGAGACCCTTGAACCCTGGGACCCTTGAACCCTGGAACCCTCTCCGCAAACCCTGCCGACTTGTATGTGCCCGGGCAGTCGATGCCAATCAGCACCAGGTTGTCGAGCAGGACTTGGCGCAGCTTGACCAGTTCCACCACGGCCCGCATTTCGCACGGCCGCAGCAAAAGGCCGACTTTCGCGCCTTCGGCCGGTAGTTTGGCGATATCGTGGATAACCGAAGCGGCGTTCACCGCCATGGCCGGCATCAGCGGTGCCGTGTCTTTCATCCTGTCCGGGTTCGAAACCAGTGCCATAGTCGCGGCTCCGGACCCGGACATGGCCGGCACCAGAATCGCCGACAGCTTTCCGTCCTTGAGCCAGCCGGCAAACAACTCCTGCAGCGTGGCTTCCGGGTTCTTGTCTCTGGTCTTCAATAAGCCCTTCATGTTACACGTCCCACTTGTCCCGGAACTCACTCGGGCCTTTCTTCCGTATCGCTGTAGTCATCTCGGTAACCGTGTCGGCGAACTTCCGGCCTTCGGCCGCGCTTATCCAGCGCAGCCACACCCGGTCCTGGTCCAGCCCGACCGACCGCATAATCGAGTTGAACAGGACCATCCGGCGCCGGGCCTTGTAGTTGCCGGAAACGTAGTGGCAGTCGCCCGGATGGCATCCGCCGATGAACACGCCGTCCGCACCCTCGAGCAGGGCGCGCAGGATGTACACCGAATCGACCGAACTAGAGCACATCACCCTTATCGGCCGCATGTTCGGCGGGTACTGCATCCGGGACGTCCCGGCCAGGTCAGCACCCGCATAAGTACACCAGTTACACAGAAACCCGACAATCCTCGGTTCAAAATCCGCCATCAGACCTCCTCGGATACGCAAGACGCGGAACGCATCAGGCGTATTGCGTGAAGCGTAAAGCGTAGAGCGCTCAGTATCATACCGCCGCGTCCACTATTGAAATCATCTGCTTTGCCCGGAATCCGCTCAACTCAATCGCATTCGACGGGCACGCCATCGCGCACGCTCCACAGCCCTGGCACAATACTGCGGTCACTTCGGACTTGCCTGTTTCCGGATCCACCCGGGCCGCTTCGTACTGGCAGACCTGCTCACAGATACCGCACCCGACGCACCAGCGGGCATTGACACTGGCAACAACCGCGTCGGTCGAGAGCTCCCTGTGGCTGATGATTGAACAGGCCCGGGCAGCAGCGGCATACGCCTGGGAAACGGCTTCCGGAATCCGCCGCGGGCTGTGCGCCATCCCGGCCATGAACACACCCCGGGTCGTGAAGTCAACCGGCCTGAGCTTTACGTGCGCTTCGAGGAAGAACCCGTCCTGGTTCGTCGGCACCTTGAGCAGTTGCGCAATCTCCGGGTTCGATTCCGCGGGCACTACCCCGCAGGACAGAACCAGCAGGTCGGCATCAATACCAAGCTGCGCCTTGAGCACCAGGTCCTTGATTGAGACGTGCAGCTTGCCGTCCTTCTCGGTCACTTCCGGCTTACGGTCTTCGTCGAACCGGACGAACATCACCCCGGCGGCGCGCGCATCCCGGTACAACCCTTCCTTGAACCCGTAGGTACGCATGTCCCGGTACAGAACGTATACGTTCCGCTTCGGATTCAGCTCCTTCAGCTTCAGCGCGTTTTTCACCGCTTCGGTGCAGCACACCCGCGAGCACCACGGATGCTCGTCATCCCGCGAACCCACGCACTGAATCATCACCACGTGCTGAACGTCGTCGAGCCTGTCCGCATCGTCGGCAATCATCCTCTCCAGCCCGGTCTGGGTCACGACATTGTCGTTTTCCCCGTACAGGTACTCAGTCGGCTTGTACTCCTCGGCCCCGGTCGCAACCACAAACACGCCGTGCTCAAGAGAAAGGGTCTGAGGATTCGAGGGTTCTAGGGTTCTAGGGTTTGCGGATTCCAGCTCACTTGACCCCTTGACCCCTTGACCCCTTGACCCCTTTGTTTCGATTGTGCTCTTATAATTGCCGACGTATCCGCTCACGTCCGTCAACTTCGCGCCGGTGAACACCTTGATTTTCGGGTTCGCCTCAATCTTTGCTTCCAGGCCTGCCAGGAACTCACCAAGGCTGTTACCGGCTTCGTCGTACCGCAGGTTACGCACGTGCCCGCCCAGCCGATCCTGCTTCTCGACCAGGAACACCTCGAAATCCTGGTCCGCAATCGCCAGCGCCGCAGTCATCCCGGCCAGACCTCCGCCGATTACCAGGGCATTCTGGATTATCTCCTGGGATAACGAATGCAGCGGTCTCAGGAGTCGGGCGCCAGCCACCGCCATCCGGACCAGTTCGTTCGACTTCCGAGTTGCGGTCTCCGGCTCTTTCATATGCACCCAGGAACACTGATCCCGGATATTCGCCATCATGAATAAGTGCCGGTTCAGACCTGCTTCGGCCAGGGTCTCCTGAAACAGCGGCTCGTGGGTCCGCGGTGTGCACGACGCCACTACCACCCGGTTGAGCTTGTGCTCTTCAATCGTCTTCGTAATCTTCTGCTGGGTATCCTGGGAACAGGTAAACAGGTTCTCTTCCGCGTACACCACTCCGGGCAGGGTCTTCGCATACTCCACTACGCTCGGCACGTTCACCACCCCGCCGATATTGATCCCGCAGTTGCAGACGAACACCCCGATCCGCGGCTCCTCAAGCGAGACATCCCGCTCCGGCGGATACTCCTTGCGTGTCACCAGCGTACCCCTGGCCTTGGTGAGCAGCGCTCCTGCCTGGGCCGCAACCCCGGTCGCTTCGGTCACCGTTTCCGGGATATCCTTGGGCTCGCTCATCGCCCCGCACACGAAGATACCTTCCCGGCTGGTTTTCGTCGGCACGTGCGGGTCGGTCCGGACGAATCCCAGGTCGTCGGTTTCCACCCCGATGCTCCGCGCCAGTTCGGACGCCTTCGGGTCAGCAATCAGCGCCGCGGAAACCACTACCATGTCGTATTTCTCTTCGACCAGTTCGCCGTCCTCGTTCTCGAACGAGATGACAAGGTCCTCGGTTTTCTCGTCCCGGTTGAGCGCGCTCACTTTGCACCGGCGGTATTGAATCCCGTACTCATTCTGCGCTCGCTGGTAGTACGCCTCGAAATCCTTACCAAAGCAGCGCATGTCCATGAAATAGACGTGGCAGTCCAGCTTGCCTCCGCAGTGCTCGCGCGCGATGACCGCTTCCTTGGTCGCAAACATGCAGCAGACCGACGAGCAATAGAAATGCTCCTGGTTACGTGAGCCGACACACTGAATCCAGGCTACTCTGTCCGGTTGCTTGCCGTCTGACGGACGCTGGACGTGTCCTTCGGACGGCCCGGTCGCGGAAAGAATCCGCTCAAACTCCAGGCTGGTGACGACGTTCGGATACCTGCCGTACCCGTAGCCGGAATCGGAGAGGGTTCCAGGATTCCAGGGTTCCAGGGTTCCAGTATCCGAACCCTCGGACCCTTGGACCCTCGGACCCTTGGACCCTTGCCCGGGTTTGTACTCCTTGAACCCCGCCGCAAGCACCACCGCGCCGACTTCAATCTCCTCCTCGGTCGCGGTCATCGAATGGTCAATCGCCCCGGCTTCACACGCTGCCACGCACTGCATGCACTCGGAGCACACCCCACAGTTCAGGCACCGTTCCGCCTCGGCAACCGCGGTTTCCTCGTCGAACCCGAGCCCGATTTCGTCATACCCTTTGAGCCGTTCCTTAACCGGTATCTGTTTCTCTACCGCGCGCTCGCGCGGCTTGACTCCGGCCCGGTATCCGGCCGAATCCTCGGTCTTCACCGGTTCAGGCTTCGGCTCATCCCGGCCCGCGGCCAGGTCCTCACCCCGGATGTACCGGTCAATCGAGATGGCGGCCTCGTGGCCGGCAGCCACCGCTTCAATCACCGACGCCGGGCCGAGAACCATGTCCCCGCCCGCGAACACACCGTCAATACCGGTCCCGAGAGTCAGTTCGTCAACCTTGAACGTACCGCCCGGTCTGCGCTCAAACCCGTCATACTCCTCTGCGTCAACCTGGGCGCCGATGGCGAGAATCACATCATCCGCGGGCACGGTCCTGCTCTTACTTGAATCGAACTCCGGGCTGAACCTGCCCGCATCGTCAAACACCCGGGTGCATTCAATCACCTTGAGCCCGGTCACTTTACCGTCCTTGCCTTCAATTCCATCCGGGCCCAGGGACGGCTCCAGTTTCACGCCTTCGTCCAGCGCTTCCTGAATTTCGTACTCGAACGCCGGCATCTCGTCGCGGCGTTCGAGACAGACCATAGTCACGTCTTCAGCACCCGCCCGGCGGGCCGCAAGCGCCACGTCCACCGCCACGTTGCCTCCGCCGATAACCACGATGCGCTTGCCGAGTTTCGGCGTTTCGCCCTCATTCGCCGCGCGCAGGAACTCAATCCCGTGATGCACGCCCGCGAGGTCCATACCGTCAATCGGAAGCGTCCGGCTCTTCTGGCAACCCAGTCCGAGGAACACTGCCTTGTACCTGTCGCTCAGCAACCCGTCCAGTTCCTTGCGCGACTTCACCGGGCTGTTTGTCTTCAGTTCGACGCCGGTATCGAGAATGTCCTTGATTTCACTGTCCAAGGCTTCGCGCGGCAGCCGGTACGCCGGGATTCCGGTCCGCATCGTCCCGCCCGGCTTGTCCGACGCCTCGAACACCGTCACCCGGTATCCCTTGGCCCGCAAGTCAAGCGCGCAAGTCAGCCCGGCCGGGCCTGCACCGACAACCGCGACTCTCTCTTCCCGTTCCTCGACCGGCTCCGGAATAACCGCGTATTCAAGGCTGTTCTTGTGCACATAGTCCGAAATGAACCGCTTCAGGGTCCGGATTGAGACCGGGCCTTCATAGTCCTTCCGGTTGCACTCCTGCTCGCACGGATGGTGGCACACCCTTCCGCACACGCCCGGGAACGGCAGCCGCTCCCGCACCAGCTCGTACGCCTCCTTGAACTTGCGCCGGGAAATCAGCGCCACGTACCCCTGCGCATTCACCCCTGCCGGACAGGCCAGCCGGCACGGCGCACGGCCTTCGTTCTTCTCCACCGTGAACGCATTCGGAATCGCCTGCGGGAACAGCCGGTACACCGCCTGGCGAGTGCATAATCCCTGGTTATAGTCATCTCTTGTCTCAACCGGGCATGCTTTGGCGCAGTCCATACAGCCGGTGCACTTGTCCAGGTCAACGTACCGGGCCTTGCGCCTGATCTTCGCTTTGAAACGGCCCGGCTCGCCTTCCAGCCCGAGCAGTCGGGAATAGGTCAGCAGTTCGATGTTCGGATGCCGGCCGGTCCCGACCAGCTTCGGTGACAGAATGCACATCGAGCAGTCATTGGTCGGGAAGGTCTTGTCCAGCATCGACATCACCCCGCCGATTGACGGCTGCTCGTCGAGCAGGTACACCTTGAACCCGGACTCGGCCAACTCCAACGATGCCTGCATTCCGCCGATACCGGCGCCGACAACGAGAACAGCGCCGACAGGGTTCAAGGGTTCAAGGGGTCGAGGGGTCAAGGGGTCAGGAGTCTCACCCTGGGACCCTTGAACCCTTGAACCCTTGAACCCTTCTTTCTCGGTCATGCCTTTTCCACCATCTCCGACATGCCCTTCTTGGAGAAGTTCCTGTGCGTCATCGCTCCGGACGGACAACTCACCGCGCACGCGCCGCATCCTTCGCACATCGCTTCATTCACGACCGCAACCCTGCGTACCGGGTTGACTTCGACCGCACTGTAGGCACAAGCCCGTTCGCAATTGCCGCAGCCAACACAGATTTCTTCGTCAACTTGTGCGGTCATCGGGTCATGGCTGAGCCTGGTCTGGCCGAACATCGCCAGCACTTTGGCTGCGGCTGCCGACCCTTGGGCCACGGTTTCGGGAATATCCTTCGGACCCTGGCCGCAACCGGCAAGGAAATAGCCGGCTGTCAGCGTATCCACCGGCCTGAGCTTGGGATGAGCTTCGGTCAGAAACCCGTCTTTATCAATCTGCATCTTCAGGCTTCTGGCCAGCTCGACACCAGCCGGATTGGGAACTACTGCGGTCGCCAGCACAACCAGGTCGGCTTCCACTTCCACTTTGCAGCCGGACAGTGTATCGGCTCCCCAGACAACCACCTTCTCCCCACGCCGGAATATCTTGGAGACCTTACCCCGGATGTAGGTTGCCCCTTCATCAGTGGCCCGCTTGTAGAACTCCTCGAATCCCTTGCCCGGGGTCCGGACGTCGATGTAGAACACGATTGCCTCGCCGTCGTGCACCCGGTGCTTGTACAGAACCGTATGCTTGGCCGTGTACATGCAGCATATCTTGGAGCAGTAGGGCACACCGTGTTCCTCATCGCGCGACCCCACGCACTGCACGAATACTACCTTTTTCGGTACCTTGCCATCTGACGGACGTTTGATTGCGCCCTCGGTCGGACCGGAAGCCGAAAGGAGCCGCTCGAACGCCATCGCGTCAATCACATCCGGGACCCGGCCGAAACCGTACGAACCCAGTTTTCCGGCATCGAACAGTTCGTACCCGGTCGCCAGCACAATCGCGCCCACTTCTTCCTCAGTAAACGTCTCCTTGTCATCGAACCGAATTGCATCGGCCGAACAGACTTTGGCGCAAACCCCGCACTTGTCCTTGGTCAGTTTGATGCACGCATCCGGGTCAATCACCGGCACGTTCGGCACCGACTGCGGAGTAAGCCGGTAAATCGCCTTGCGTTTGACCAGGCCCCGTTCGAAAACCGACTCGGTCCGGCCCGGACATTTCTCAGTACAAAGACCGCAACCAGTGCAGGCATCAATATCAACATACCTTGGCTTATGTTTTATCTTCGCCTTGAAATTCCCGACATAACCCGAAACTTCAGCCACTTCAGCATAAGTACAGAGCTTGATATTGGGATGGGCTCCGGTTTCAACCGTTCTCGGTGTCAGGATACACTGAGCGCAGTCAAGGGTCGGAAAGGTTTCGGAAAGCTGGGCCATATGTCCGCCGATTGACGGCTGTTTTTCAACCAGTACTACTTCATACCCGGCATTAGCGATATCCTGGGCCGTCTGAATACCCCCAATCCCGGCCCCGATTACCAGTGCCCGTTTCGTAACCGGAATGTCCAGCGGCACGAGCGGCTGGTCGTTTACCGCTTTGGCAACGACCGTTGCAATGATGTTTACCGCTTTGTCAGTCGCTTCATCCCGGTCTTCGGTTACCCAGGAACAATGCTCCCGGATATTGGCAATTTCGCACAAATAGGGATTAAGCCCGGCTTCAGCGCACGCCTTGCGGAAGGTGTTCTCGTGCAGGGTCGGCGAACAGCAAGCCATTACTACCCGGTCCAGTTTGTCACTCTTGATTGTATCCTTGACGATATTCTGGCCCGGGTCGGAACAGCAGTAGATATAGTCCTTTGTCACGACAACCCCGGCCAGTTTTCTTGCCCGCTCAACCACTTCCGGCACGCGCACAACCCCGCCGATATTGATCCCGCAATGACAAACAAACACCCCGACCCGCGGCCCCGTCATTTGCGAATTGCGATTGTCGAATGTCGAATCACGCGCTCTCTCCTCGCGGTTCACCATTCGTCCTTCGTCATTCGGCATTCGGCATTCACAGCAGCTTCTTCTTCTCCAGGAACGGCACCGGGTCCAGCGCATTGCAGTCGAATCCCAGTTCGTCCTTCTCCAACCCGACCGCCAGCCCGAGCAGTTGGGTGAAATAGAAGACCGGGATGTCAGCACCCTTGGACCCTGGACCCCTCGGACCCTCGGACCCTCTCTCCAGATTATACTGGCACAACGGACAGGTGGTGACAATCGCTTCCGCGCCCCAGGACTTTGCGTTGTCGAGAATCCGCTTCGAGCTCTGCTTCGCCACTTCCTTCCGGTTCACTACCAGGTATCCGCCGCAGCACTCGGCCTTGAAATCAAACTCCACCGGCTCCGCACCCAGCGTCCGCATCAACTCATCCATCACCTGCGGGTTCTCCGGGTCGTCGAAATCAAGCACTTCCGGGGGCCGAACCATCAGGCACCCGTAGTACGACGCGACCTTGAGTCCTTCGAGCGGCTTCACAACCTTCTCCCGAATCGCATCCCAACCGATATCGTTCTTCAGGACGTCGAGGTAGTGGACCACCGACACGTCCTGCTCAAGCGGCTCGTCAATGAAATCCAGCATCCGCTTGCGTTCGACTTCGTTCTCCGGCTGGTCCAGCCTGACCTTGGCCCGCTTCAGCACATTGTAGCAGGCCGCGCACAGCGTCACCAGTTTGTCTCCAAGCTGGCTCGCCCGCACGATATTCCGGGTCGCGCCCACCCGGCCCGCGAAGTCATCCGAACTGGTATTGTAGATTGCGCCGCAGCAGACCCAGGACGGCATTTCCTCCAGTTCGAACCCCACCCGGACAGCGGCCTTGCGCGCGCAGGAATCCAGGTTCTTCGCCTTGGTGTAGAGCGTGCATCCGGGGTAGTAGACGTACTTCCGCATCAGACCGAGAACTTCCTGAAACTGGCCATGAACGCCTGCTGGGGAATCTCTTCGCACTCTTCTTCGGTAACTGTGTCCGGGTCAACTTTGCTCACTCTCGTGCGCAGGATAAGCGCCCGGCACGCCTCGGCAATCCGGGCGTAGTCAACCCCGCGCGGGCACCTGGTTCCGCATACCATGCAACTCGCGCACAACCAGATGCCGTCCGAATCGAGCAACTCCTGCACCCGGCCGAGTTGCAGCAGCCTTATCGCCTGGCTCGGTGCCGGGTCCATCTCCCCGCCGATTGGACAGCCCGCAGTGCAGCACCCGCACTGGTAGCAATCGGCTATCACCTGACCGCTCAATTCCTCAATCTGGCGGGTCAGCTTCTCGGCGGCAACGACAATAGCCATCAAAGGCGGAAATCATAATTCCGCCACTCGCCACTGTCAAGCAGACTGTGCCGGCCCCGTCATTTCCGAATTGCGATTGTCGAATGTCGAATCACGCACGCTCTTCGCAGTTCAGCATTGTGCCATCCGATGGCACTCTCCGCTTCGCTTCAATCGGCATTCGGACTTCGGCATTCGACCTTCCCCTTGACGTTCCTAGCGGGTCAGCAGCACCTTGCCGATCAGGCTTCTGCTCCCTGCCCGCACCTCGACAAAGTAAGCGCCCGCCCCGAGGCGTCGCCCGTTATCGCCGACGCCGTCCCAGACCCAGTCGGCCCGCGCGTGGCGCACCGGCATCGAGAACGTCCGGACAACTCGCCCGGTTGCGTCAAAAACCCGGCCGGATACGCTCCGGCCCGAGCAACTGACAAGCTTCAGGTTCAGGCTCCGGGTAAACGGGTTGGGCCAGCACAGGAGTTGCGGCACCGACCTCAACCCCAACTCCATTTCGGCGACGAAAGTCAGCGGCGGCCCGCCGCCCGTCACTTCGACGTCATCAATGTAGAACCCTTCGCCGATGTCTCCATCGCCGTCGCTCTTGAACGGCAACCTCACCTGGATCGTCTCCCCGGCCGGTATCCAGGACAGGTCGTACTTCTCCTGATACCAGTCGCACTCAATGCCTAGGAGAGAGGGGTCAAGGGGTCGAGGGTTCAAGGGTTCCGGTGCTCCGGCAGCGTGCGCCTCCGGACTTCTAGCTTCTGATTTCTGACTTCTGATTTCTGATTTGTCCCCCAGCGCCCCGCCGGTGCCGATGAAGTCGAGCGTGTCCGCGTGCCCGTCGCGCACAATGATGACGTAGATCCCGTCCACGCCGTAATTGGGCACGCTGAACCAGCGCCAGAACTTCAGCGAGCAATTCTCCGCCACCATGAACTCGTCGGTCATCAGCCAGGCGTTCATGTTGTTGGAGTAGCGATGCGTGCTGTTGTCACCGCAGTACCAGGAATGGTTGTCCGAATGGTATCGGTGGCTCGACAGGTTCCACCGGTCGCCCGAACCCCCGTGGCTCCATTTCGAGTCGCCCGATTCCAGGTCGTCCTCGAACCCGTAGTTGCCGACCAGCAGCTCGAACGTATCGGCGAAGCGGTAGTCCTCGCACCACGTTTCGAGCACCATTTCGGCCAGGTACGACTCCGGACACGCACCGGAGACGCTCACCCGGAAGCTGTCGCCCGGGATATGTAGCTCGAGCGGCACCAGTTCGCCGGCCGGGATGCTCTCCGGTTCGAGCACAGTGACATTCCCGTCGAGCGACGTCAGCCTGGCCCAGGTGCCGTGGCCGAACCCGTGACCCCGGTTCTCGATTGCGACCTTCAGGTCCCGGGTCGTGCCCGGCAGCGCCGGCGGGTTGGTCAAGTAGTACCGTTCGAGCGCCAGCACCGGCATGCCCACCAGCACTACCGGATGGAAAGTCCTGGTCCCGAACGCGTCGGTCACCACCAGGTCGAACCGGAACACCTGCCCGTCTTCCGGATAACCCCGGACGTCAATCTGGAACGCATCGGCGATGTAGATCGAATCGCCCGCATTCATCGCCGCGACCGAAGCGGTGCTGTCGGCCAGGTCAACGCAGATCTCCCCGGTTCGCAGAACCATGCTCACCGCGCCCGAAGTCGCGTTGCCCGCATTGTGCAGCCAGGTCGGCAGGTTGATTGTTTCCATCGGGTTGGCGATGCCGTCATTGTTGCCCGGCGAGTCGTCAATCACCCATCCGGCAAAATTCACGTACTCCCCGGAAACGCACGGAATCGTCCGCTCAGAAGGAAGGTAGTTCTGCGCGGTCACGGTCAGCGTGAAATCACCGGCCGCCTGGGGCGTTGTCTCGAGCCACACCCGGCCGGCCTGGTCGGTAAGACCCCGGCTGTACGATTCCTCGCCTTTCATCAGGCAGACCCGCGCTCCCGGGACCGCTGCGCCGTCATGCGACACCGTCACCAGCAGTTCGGCCCGGCCGATTGGAATCTCGTCCGGCGCGACCACAGTCAGGGTCTCCGGCACCGCGGTCCAGACCGGCATCTCCGGACAACCCATCAGGTTCACTTCGTACTGGTGCCAGCGGTAGACGTTCTCCCCGCGCGAGAACGGCACGTAGTACTCCTTCGACCCGTTCATCGCGTCGCCGATGCTGTACCGGCCGCAGTGCTGCATCATGTACCAGAACTTGTCGTCGAACTTGTCCGAGTACCCGAAACCCGGGTTCCCGGGCGAACCCCAGCCGTACGACGAGTTGCCGATGAACGCCACCGTGCCGCCGTTCCCGTTGTAGACGAACGCTTCACCGATGCTGTAGTTGAAATCGTACGCCGCGGTCCAGCACCCGATTGAATACATGATACCCCGGTACGCATTGGTAATCGTGTCCGCGTCATCGGTATCAAGGTACGGGTACGAACCGCAACTCATCACGTCGATCCAGCCGTGGCCGTCGTGGTTCATGTAGTTCTGGCCGTCGCGAATCGCGGCCATCACGCTCGACCGGCTCTCGTTGCCCAGCCGCTCGTACTTCTTGGTCACCGTGTACCCGGACGCGAACGACTCGGCTTCGAGCATATCCTTATGCTTTCCCCCGTCGGTGTACGGATTGCTCCACATTATCTCCGCGAAGAACAGCACGTTATCCTGCGCGCCCATCGCCGGGGTCTTCTCATACTCCAGCACCTTGTTCACGAAGTTCTGCGCTTCGGTGCGGGTATCCACCGGCGCCCGGCCGACCGCCACTTCCGGGTACAGGTCGACCGAATCCGCCACTTCGCCGAACACGTTGTTCCCGTTGCGGTCCCAGTCCCCGTCCAGGTCCGCGAAATACAAGTCGCAAGGCAGCGAATCCTCCCGGGTGTGAATGTGACCCTCACTCGCCATTGCGAAAGCCTTACGATAAGGAACGACGGCCACGTCCCCGCCCAGCAGCACGAACTTCACCCCGGAATCGGGCAGGGTCTTGACGTAGTTCCTCAGCCGCTCGGGACTGTCACGCCCCGAGTAGTTGGCGTAGACCCAGGCGATATCGCGCACCACCGTGGGCACGCCCTTCTGCGTCTTCCAGTCCGCCAGCCGCTGGAAGATACTGTCGTACGACGAAGACGTCACAATCACGTAATCGAACGCACCATTCGGCATTCCCCATTCGTCACTCGTCATTCGACGCCGGTAATCGACTTCGACGTCGAACTCCGGGCAGAACTCGACCCGGCCCTCGGCCCCGACGTACCGCAGCGGATAAACCAGCAGGTCAACCACCGTATTCCCGGCCTTCTGCCCGGTCCCGGTCCAGACCGCCGGACTCGCGGGATAAGGCGACTTCGACTCATAAATCGCCGGGTTCTGATTCGTCATTCCCCAATCGTCATTCGCCACCTGGCAGAGTATCACCTGCTTCTGGCACGGGAAGAGAACCGCATCCCGCTCCAGGAGAACCCACCCGGCCGCATTCACCCGGACCTCCGACACCTCACAGTTCCCCGGCAGGGTCAGAACCACCGGCCTGACCGGCAACTGCGGCGCACCGGGATCGTCGGTAACGTCCATCTCACTGCCGAGAACAACCGAATACCCGTCCCGCTGACTGAAATCGAACTCGCCGGCCTTGAAATCGATTGTCTGCTTCAGCACGCCGGCCTGGACCAGCGTCGCCATCAGGATTACCAGCAGGTATCTCACGACTCCTCCTTGGGGTAGGTCATTATCCAATTCGGAAAACAGTTCAACCGGAGATTATAGAGTCGAATCAGACCTTGGGCAAGCCCTTCGGTCAAAGCCGGGACAAACCGCTCCCGGAGACGCTCAGCCGGACATCTCCGGGCCGGGTTGTCAGGAACGGGATTCCGGAGTATAATTAGGGGTCTGCACAGGAGGGATATTGCACGCCTGCTTTCGTTGTTTTCACGTCGGACTTCAGCGGCAGTCGCAACGGCCGGGAAAACGGCCCGAACAGTCCCGAACGCAATCCGGCGCTGCCGGACGGTTTGCCGGACGATGCCAGGAGCCGTTTGACGAACCCGACCAATGACCATCTTTCGCGTCATGACAGCATCCAAACCAGGAACCGGCAAAGCAACCGAATCAGGAACAGAACGCAAAGGCGGGCTTCAAGCATCCGAAAGAACCGCGAAAACGAACCGGACAAAGGCCAACTCAGCAAAGAAAAAGGCCGCCCCGGAGACGGCCCTCCTGGGGGGCGGCTAACTGCCGAAACAAGGAGAAACGAACATGATGACAGTCCATGGAGCCGGTGCTTTCTACCGCAAATCCGCCGTCAGGCTGGCCGACCCGTTGCAGCGGGCGGCGGCAACCAGGCAGTGGGCCGCAAGCCAGCAGCGGATGAACGAGTTTGCGGAACAGTTGAAGCTGTGTGTCGACACGATGCCGGGGATAAGGATTCTGGAGCGCAACCGGCTGATGAACCTTGCGCGGAGGATCTTCGGCCTGACCCGGCGCTGTAATGACGAACTGCTCATGGCCCAGGCGGTGCGGGCCGGGGCCTGCTGGATGCAGCGGAACTGCAGCCCCGAACGGGTGCTCGCGGTCGTTGTACGGAGCCTTGAAGTACAAGGGGTGCGGGTGCCCGAACCCGAACGGCAGCAACTGTTTGAGCAGATGAAGCGGAACCGGGAAGGAATCATCCCGGACGCCGAAAGACAGGCAATTGCCGGCGCAAAGCCGGTCGAGGCGGTACGGAAGAAACGGTACATCGACCTGCCCGAAGCGGAACTGAACCGGCGGGTGCGGAACTACTTTCAGCGCTACGTGGATGATACGAACCAGGCCGAGAAGTTGACGAGAGAACTGCTGGACTGCCTGAAGCGAGGGACCTGACCGCAATTGACAGAGTCCCCCTCCAGCCTATGCTGGTGTAATCTGGAGGCAGCATGAACCGCAGAACGCTTCTACTCATCACGGCCGGCATCGCCCTGGCCGTGACCGCAGCATCCGGCCAGTGGCTGGAGACGACAATATACGTTCCGGATTCGCTGTGCGGGCTTTCGTTGCCGCAATGCCTGACGTACAACTCCGTGAACAACACCATCTACGTCGGCGGCGATTACGGTGACTGCGTAATCGCGATTGACGGGGCCACGAACCAGAAGGTCGCCCGGATCCCGGCCGGCTCTGGAATCCGCGCCCTCTGCTACAACCCGACCAACAACAAGGTCTACTGCGCGAACTCTCACAGCGACAACGTCACCGTCATTGACGGCGCGACCAACCAGGTCATCGCCACCGTGACCGCGGGAGACAGTCCTCGTGCCCTCTGCTACAACCCGACCAACAACAAGGTCTACTGCGCGAACTACAGCAGCGACGACGTGACCGTCATTGACGGCGCGACCAACCAGGTCATCGCGACCGTGACTGCAGGGGACAAGCCGACTGCCCTCTGCTACAACCCGACCAACAACAAGGTCTACTGCGCGAACTGGTGGAGC
>CBDUVZ010000030.1:0-26013 GCA_965370805.1 uncultured bacterium
GCGAGACTAGCGCATAACCTGGCACCTGTCAAGACTTTCCGGCCGGACTTCTAGGCATGAGCCGGTCGTCGGTACACGTTCAGCCCCTTGTACCGGACCCGCCGCAGCTTCAGGGCTGCAACCTTGCGACGTGCTTCCAGGCAGCTTTCGATAGCATCCACGGCATTGCGGTATGCCTGCTCGAGCGTCCTGCCCGATGCAACACACCCACGAATCGCCGGTACCACCGCAGTGAAGACGCCGTCTTCGTCCTGGTAGTAGTCTATTCCGAACTCCTGGTACGTTTCCATCACTTCGAGTATATGGCGTTCGCCTCAGACAGTCAAGGGAAGGAACGGATTCTGCGGGTGTGCGCTTGAGCTGGATGCTGGTCGAGAGCGGCAAGCGGGGTACTTCCCAGATTCTTCTCGGTTTGAGCGCTTCGAGCCCGTCGGGTGAGCCGGAGTCGAATCCTGGCATTTGACAGGCGGAAAGATTCTCACGGTCGCTGCGTTCCCTCAGAATGACAAGGGATGGTACGCTGGTGCGACCTTGGAATGACAGAGGGTGGCGCGCTGGCGCGGACTCAGAATGACGTGGGGATGTTGAATACTTCGCGGCAGATTGCGAGGAGTGTGGGGCGGTTGAGGCCTTTGGCTTCCCACTGGTCAACGAGGTTCTCGGCTGCGGTCTGCAGGGTCTTGAGCGTGTAGTTGCGGGCCGCGTGGTCGAGACGGTAGGCGAAGGCGTTGTACCGGATGAACTGCCGCAGCGGCATCTCCCGTTCAATCAGGACCTGGCGTACTTTGTGGCTGATTTCGCGATTGTGCTCCATTGCTTTCTCGTATGAACGGAACTGACGTTTCTTCAGTTCCTTCGTGCTGGTGGGCACGTCGCCGTCTTCCACTGACTGAGGGTAGGTGCGTTTCGGCTTGCGTTTTCTTTTCCTGTCCGGTTGGCGGGCTGTTTCGGGCTGAAGTCCGGGGTCGAAAGCGGTAAAGGCTTCATAGCAGGCGAGTGCCAGGCGCTGGAGCAGTCCGAGGTCCAGTTTGAAGTCGCGCCATTTGCGGAGGGTGAGTTCGATTCCGAGTGCGAGCTGTTCGCCCCGGGACGTCCGGCAGTGCCGGATCAGTTCTCGGGCGAATACCTGGTAGTAGTTGCGGCTCGGCTCAGTCGGTCCGGCATCGTCGAGCAGGGGCTTGATTGCCTGTCGCGCGAGGGGCCAGACTGCGTTCTGTCTGAATCCGTGCACCGGGAGGATAACGTTCCTGCGTCGAATCCGGTCCAGGAGCCGGGTGGTTTCCGGGTTGAGCTCAAGCGGTCTCATGATTCCGGCTTGCGCTTTGCCCGTTCCAGTCCTTTCGGTTTTTTCGGGATGCGGTGTTTGAGTTCGTCGTACCGGGTCATGGCGAATTCGCCGATGCGGCGGACCGATTTCTTGTCGGTTGCCCGGGCGATGCGTTCTTCGAATCGCCGGCTGCGTTCTTCGGAATCGGGTTCGGTTTCAGCCGCGATGAAGCAGAAGTCGGTGACTACGTTCAGGTAGGGGCGGATTTCCTTGCCTTCAAGTCCGAGTTCAGGATGCAGGTCCTTTGACTCGTTCTTGACGCGCTCGAACACCCAGTACCGGCTTTCGGACCAGAGTTTGAGGCGGTGCAGGTGTTCCTTGAGCAGCCGGCGTTCGGCTTTTACCACCGGCGGCAGCTTTGCTCTTCCATCGACGACCGCGGCCGCGTCAACCGGGGTCTTGCGGTCCATGTCGCCGTTCGCCTTCATCCGGTCGAACAGCCCGTTCATCAGTCGGTACATTCCTTCCGCGTCGTCCGGACCCACGTTTTCTGCCTGAAGCAGCTTGTGCCGAGTTTCTTTCTCCTTGTTCCGGACATTGACCAGGAGGTTGAGCAGTTTCCTGCCGTACTCGGCAAGGGCTTTCTGCTGCTCGTAGGTGTCGAACATGTTCGGATCGTTGAGGCAATTGAACAGCATCTCCTCGAACATCCGGGTCCGATACAGCGTTGCGGCCCGGTTCCGCACCAGCCTGATTTTCTCTTCGCGTGACTTCGGCTTCTTCGGTCGTCGCTGCTTCTCGGATTCCGGCTGCTGCGCGGGGAGCAGGTCCGCGATGTCGGCGAACGTGGCTCCGCAGGCGCGAAGGTAGTCGGCGATGAGACCAAACGACGGCCGCCTGGTCTTTCCTGATTCAAGCCGGGAGATGAGCGTTGAGGATTTGCGACCGGTCCGGCCCATGCGCTGAGCCACATCCTCCTGCCTGAATCCTGACTTGAGTCGCAGTTGCCTCAGCCGCTGACCAAGCTCCGGGGTGAACCGGAAGCCGTTTACAGGGTTCATCATCGGTCTATTCTGCCTCAGTTCATCTTACGAATTCGTAAGATGGAGTCAAGGCAGAAAGTCTGGGCTTCGACAACCTGCCGTAATGCCCAAATATACGGCAGTTTGGGGACTTAGGGGCCGAAATGGCGACCAGAATCCGGCTCTCACGGGTCGCTCTCGGAATGCTTCTCCAGGATATTCTCCGAAGCACCGGGCAAGCAGTTCGGCAGGTGATACCCGCGACCGTTCTCTTGAGTGTCCGGCAACTGATTCCGGTTGTGGTTCCGGTTGTCATCGGGCCGTGCACGTCCCATGCTATCGCCCGAGTCATTTCCACGGGTGCTTTCCATGCTACCTGCCGGGGTGTTCTCCCGGCAATCCCCGGGAGCGCGGGCCGAGTTGTTCCCCGCGGTATTCACCAAGGTGCCCGCCTGATTGCCTGGCAAGTCGTATTCGGATTATCAGTGGAGGCGGGTCTGTAAGCCGGGTTCTGTACTCGGATACCCTCACCCTGCCCTCTCCCGTCAAGGGAGAGGAGGAAAGAGTGCCGAGTGACGGTCATTTGTCTGGACCTGCGGTTGCCCGCAGACCTCGAGCGACCTACCCGGGAATCATAGCGGGCCGGGCCGGCCCTTTTCCCAGTTTGGTCTTGCACCGGGCAGGGTTTGTCCATCCCGGATGTCGCCACCCGGGATAGTGCGCTCTTACCGCACTTTTTCACCCTTACCCTGCGAGACCCTTCGCTTGCGCTCAGGGCAAACCGCAGGGCGGTTTGGTTTCTGTGACACTTTCCGTCCGCGGTCGGTCTCCCGGCCGCAGCCTCGCTGTTAGCGAGTGCCTTGCCCGTTGGTGCCCGGACTTTCCTCGACAGGAGAGGGTTCAAGGGGTCCAGGGTCCCAGGGTTCCAGTGGGGAACACCGAACCTTGGGCTTCCATGAAGCCTTATCCCCGCCGCGACCGTCCGACCCGCCTCCATCAGAAAGGGGTCCAGGGGTCGAGGGTCCAAGGGTTCAAGTGCCGGACACCAGGACCCCAGGCTCCTTGGACCATTTTCTGCTGACAGTGTAGTCCGCCGGCCGGGTTTGGCAAGTCGGGGGAGGGCGGTTTAGCGTCGCTCGGCCGCGAGAATCATCGGAATCGGTCTGAGTTCGCGGCGCAGGGGGTCAAGGGCAAGGCCGAGCGATTCGAGCGTGAAAGCGCCAAGCAGGACGCTGTCGCCTTCTTCGCCGAAGATGACGTCACTCACACCGATTGCCTTGCCGTACTTGAACACTGCCCCGCCTTTCTTGCGGACAATCTTCGATCCGTCAGCGAGCCGGAATATCTGCTCGGCAAGCGGCTTGATGCCCAGCCGCTCAAGCACCGGCGTCGGCACAACCGCGTATATGGCACCGGAGTCAACCAGGAACTCCAGTTTCTCCGTATGTTCCGGCTTGGCTGGGTTCCCGATTTCTAGTTCCAACACGGTCAATCCCATGAGTGCTCCTTTCGCATGCTTACTACAGAGTATGGTGACAGACCGGATTGTCAAGCCGTCGCGGTTGAGCTACTCTAATCCCCAGGCAATGAGTCCCGGCAGGGCTTGAGATTCTTCGGTCGTTTTGCTCCTTCAGGATGACCTGAAGGTGCTGCGTCCTTGAACATCGCGGCCGTTCGGATAAGCTCCTATGGTGAGCACGAGAACCGTTCTGGCAATTGGCGGCAATTCGCTCATCCGGTCCAAGGACCAGAATAGCTTCGCGGACCAGATAGCGATGGCGGCCGAAGCTTCGCGTCATGTTGCCGACCTCGTAGAAACGGGCAGCGAAGTGGTGGTGACGCATGGTAACGGACCCCAGGTTGGATTCCTGCTGATTCGGTCGCATCTTGCGCGGAACCGGTTGCCCGAGAGTCCGCTCGATGCCTGTAATGCCCAGACCCAGGCCGAGATCGGGTACATGATTCAGCAGTCGTTGGGCAACGAATTCGAGCGCCGGGGTATCAAAAAGGGTGTGGCGACGATTGTGACCCAGGTTGTGGTGGCAAGGGACGACCCGGCGTTCGGCAGTCCGTCCAAACCGGTCGGGCCGTTCTACACCAAGCGGGAAGCGGCCGCCCTGCAGAAAGAGCTGGGCTGGACCATGCGCGAGGATGCGGGCAGGGGTTTTCGGAGGTTGGTGGCTTCGCCGCGCCCGGCCGAGATTGTGGAGCAGGAACAGATTGAGCAGTTGCTTGGCGCGGGCTTTGTTGTCGTCGCGTGCGGGGGCGGCGGAATCCCGGTGGTGAAGCAAGGCGGCGGCCTGCACGGAGTCGCGGCAGTGATTGACAAGGATTTCGCGTCCAGCCTGCTGGCGCGGGAAATCGGAGCCGAACGGCTGGTGATTTCAACGGCGGTTGAGCAGGTGTATGTCGATTTCGGGAAACCCGGACAGAAGCCGCTGGGCGCAGTGAGCGCGGATGAGATGCGGGAGCATCTTGAAGCGGGCCAGTTCCCGGACGGCAGTATGGGACCGAAGGTCAGGGCTGCACTCGATTTCCTCGACAGCGGCGGCAGGGAAGCCGTCATCACCGACCCGGAACACCTGACCGAGGCGCTACGGGGCAAGGCTGGAACAAGGATTCTGCCATGAAAGGAAGTGAACCACAGATGAACACGGATGGTCACGGGTTTGGATATCTGGATTTCAGGGCTGTGTTTGTCTGTGTTAATCCGTGGTTGAGGATTTTGCTTGTGCTGCTGGTCATAGTGGTTCTGGCCGCGGCTGAGCCGGGGACAGTGCTGGTTCCGATGGACCTGACCCAGACCGACCACCTGAAAGCGTACGGCATTGTGCACCGGCTGCTACAGCGGGGTGAGAACGTCGAATGGCTGCTGAACTACCGGGGCGGGTCGTTCCTCCTGCCGAACGAAGCCCGGGCCTTGACGGAGTGCCGGTTGAACGGTGTGGTCTACCAGCCGGCGTCACCGGCCGAGGTGGTGCGGATTCGCGCCACTATCGAGGAGAGCAATATGGAGTCGGTCATGCTGGAGCGTCCGTCCCGGCTGGCGGTGTATGCGCCGTCGACCGCGGAACCGTGGGACGATGCGGTCAGGCTGGCGCTTGAGTACGCGGGCATCGACTACGAGATTGTCTGGGACGAGGAGGTGCTGGCCGGGAAGCTGGGTCAGTACGACTGGCTGCATCTGCACCATGAGGATTTCACGGGTCAGTTCGGCAAGTTCTACGCATCGTACCGGAATGCCGATTGGTACCAGGCCGCGGTAGCGTTGAACCTGGCGATGGCGAGGAAGCTGGGTTTCGCCAAGGTGAGCAGGCTGAAGCTGGCGGTGGTGGAGACGATCCGGCGCTACGTTGCGGACGGCGGGATGCTGTTCGCGATGTGCTCGGCAACCGATACGCCGGACATCGCGTGGGCCGCACGCAACACCGATATCTGCAACCAGGTCTTCGACGGGGACCCGGTTGACCGGGACTACCGCGCGAAGCTGGATTATACCGGGTGCCTGGCGTTCGAGGGCTTCAACCTGATTACCGAGCCGACGGTCTACGAGCATTCGGATATCGATACCTACCGGGAAAGCTGCGCCCGGGGACCGGACGTGTACATCTCGCTATTCGATTTCTCGGCCAAGTTCGACCCGGTGCCGTGCATGCTGGTCCAGAATCATGTCGGGCTGGTCAAGGAGTACCTGGGACAGAACTGCGGGTTTCGTAGAGATCGGATTCGGAAGAGCGTGCTCATCATGGGCGAGATAAAGAACACCGAGGAAGTGAAGTACATCCACGGCAATTTCGGGAAGGGAACCTGGACGTTTCTGGCCGGGCATGACCCTGAGGATTACGCGCACCGAATCGGGGACCCGCCGACCGATCTTTCGCTGCACAAGAGTTCGCCGGGATACCGGCTGATATTGAACAACGTGCTGTTCCCGTCCGCGGAGAAGAAGAAGCTGAAGACGTGAGGAGAGGGTTCAAGGGGTGGACGACGGACGGAGTTGAGCTGTGTTGAGGAGCTACAAGGAATTGACGGCGTGGCAGCGGGCTTATCAGCTTTGTCTTGAGACATACCGGCTGACCGCGGGGTTTCCCAAGGAGGAGAAGTACGGCTTGGTGTCCCAAGTTCGGCGAGCGGCGGTTTCGGTGCCGTCGAATATCGCCGAAGGATATGGACGCAAGTCCATTGGTGAGTATCTACAGTCGTTGCATATTGCATACGCCTCACTCTGTGAGGTTGAGACCCAGGTACTGTTGGCATCGGACCTTGGCTTCCTGAAGCCCGAGCAATCGATGTCCCTCGAGGAGGCGATCGGTGACGTCGAGCGGCTGCTCAAGGCACTCATCAAGTCGCTGAAGCGGAGGAGGTCCAACCCTTGAACCCCAGAACCCTAGAACCCTTGACCCCTTCCTTCTGATGCATTCCGGAGTTGAGTGTCTGCCGTGTGCCATCAGGCAGTGCCGGAAGGTTGTCGCGCTTGTAGGTGGGGATAAGGAGCTTGAGCAGCGGGCGGTTGCGCACGTGACGGCGGTTGCCCGGAATCTGAGTCTGGATGAGCCGCCCAGCACCTACACTTCCCGGCTTCTGCTGGCGCTGATGGAGTTCATCGGCAATCCGGATCCCTTCCGAGAAGTCAAGAAGGAACAGAACCGCACGGCGTTGCCGTTGGCGGCGAAGGCTGACGCGGAGATCGGCGGGAGCGCGGACGGGTTTGAACCCCGTTCTTTCCGGTCCGCACTGATGCTGGCCGCGGCCGGGAACGTGATTGATTCCGGGCCGAGGCATACGTTCGCAATCGAGGACGCACTGGAGGAACTGCGGTTTGCGCACGATGATTCCGCGCTGTTGCTCGAACGCCTGAAGCAAGCGAAGCGGGTGATGTACATCCTGGACAATTCGGGCGAAGTGATGTTCGATAGACTGGTGCTCAAGCGATTGCCCGAGGTCGAATTGACGATTGTGGCGCGCTCGAGCCCGGTGCTGAATGACGTCACGGTCGAGGAAGCGAAAGAACTCGGGCTTGAGGAGTACGGCCGGGTTATCGGCACCGGGTCGCGGTTCCTTGGGGTTGACCTGGCAACGGTGTCGGATGAGTTCCGGCGCGAGTACGAGCAGGCCGACGTGGTGATTGCCAAGGGGCACGCGAACTACGAGTCCCTGGCCGGAAGAGGAAGGGATGGGTTCCATGTGCTCAAGGCCAAGTGCGAACTGGTTGCCGAGCCGCTGGGGGTGAAGCTGGGCGAGTCGGCGTGCTTCTATTCGGAGGGTTCAAGGGTTGAGCCATCGGATGGCACCTGCGAGAACGCAGAGCAAGGGGTCAAGGGGTCAAGGGGACAGGACTCGGACCCTCGAACCCCCGAACCCTCGAACCCTTTCCTCTGACATGTGCCTGGCGATACCGTGCCGGATTGTCGAACTGAACGGGGAGATGGCGGTGGGTGAGGTTGGTGGTGTTGAGCGCGATGTCTCGGTGATGATGACGCCCGGGGTTAAGGTCGGGGACTACGTTATCGTCCACGCCGGGTTCGCGATTCAGATTGTGGATCAGGAAGAAGCAAAGGAGAACCTGAAGATCCTGCGGCAGATGGCGCGCGCGACCGATGAGGCACGGACCAGGGTCCGGCGCCGGAGGGGTTCAGGGAAGCGCAACCCGGCCTGAGCCGGGCTCTACTTGAAATTGGTGATAATCAGCGGACAGGAGAGATTGGGAATCAGGTCTTCGGGCAGCTTGTAGTCTTCGTCGGCCAGGTTGCTCGACCCAAGCACAATCAGGTCGCAGTGGGTGCCGGTTGCCAGTGACTGGATACTCTCGATGTTTCCTTCCTGGGCCATGACCGACGACTTGATATCGGCCGCCTTGAACTCCTCCTCCAGCTTGTAGATGTCCTGCCAGGCCCGACGTTCCTGCTCTTCCTTGAGCACCCGGGCCCGGGTGGAGCTGTCGGTCTTGAGCTGGAGGTGGGAGTCAGGATGCAGGATTGCGCTGAGCAGGACCGTGCTGTTGTTCTTCTTTGCCAAGTCCATCACGAACTGCTTGTCTTCCTGCTTCTCGCTCACGATGTAGAGTATCTTCTCGAACATTCATTCTCCTTATGGTGCCATTCTTATCTGGAGCAGCAGAGCAACGGTGGCTACGGTCAACGAAGCAACAGTCACAATTATACCGACTTTTATCCATTCCGCAAATCTGATCTGCAGGCCGGTCGAGCGTTCGTACGCGCCGACCGCGACCAGGTTCGCGGTCGAGCCGATGACGGTCAGGTTGCCGCCGAAGCAGCCACCGAACAGCAGGGCCCACCAGAGAATGGTGGCGTGAGGCAGGCCGATACGAATCAGGTCCTTGACGACCGGGACCAGGGCCGCGACGATGGGCAGGTTGTCGACGAACCCGGAAGCGAAGCCGCCGACCCAAAGCATCAGCACCGCAATGGCTCCGGTGGCACCACCCGGCAGGGTCGCTGCTTGCGGCAGGTTCTGGGTGAACTGGAGCACGAAGTATCCCAGCTTGGTGGTGACACCGGTGTATTCGAGACAGGCGGACTTGCCGAACAGGAACATGAAGAAAATCAGGGTCCACCAGTCAACGCCGCGTTCGACGAGCTGTCGCCCGCGTTCCTGTTCGCTGAAGACGATGAAGCCCAGGACGGTCAGGGCAACCGCAACCAGGACGGTGCCTTCACCCAGGTTCAGCCATACCTCCACCCGGCGGTGGAGCGCAATCAGGCCGACCGTTACCAGGAAGGTGATGATGCCGGTGCGCAGCCGGGCCGGGTTGATTGCTTCGCTTGCTTTGCGCAACTCGGCGACGTCGAGGTTGTAGCGGAATCCGAAGAAATGCTTGCGGTAGATGAGCAGGCAGAGGCCGGCAACGACGACCGCAGAGACCGCGGAGACGGGTGTTGCCCAGCGCAGGAAGTGCTCGAAGCTGAGCTTGCCCGCGAACGCGATATACACGCCGATCGGGTTGCCAACCAGAGTCAGAGCACTGCCGACATTGGTCGCGAATACCAGGCTCAGGAGAAACGGGACGAGCGGGGTCTTGGTGCGGCGGGACACTTCGAGCGCCATTCCGAAAGTGACGAGGATGGCCGAGACTTCGTCCGCGAATCCGCCAAGGATGACCGAGAAACCCATCAGCACGAGCAGGAGCAGCCAGGGGATGCCGCGGACTCTCTCGACCGCCCTGACGACGAAGAAACGGAACACGCCGATGTTCTCGAGCCACTTGACGATTACCATCATCGACATGATGAACAGGATGGTCGGAATGGACATGAACTTGACGGTCGTTTCCAAGTCCATTACCCCGGCTGTCAGGAGTATGCCGAGACTGGCCGCGGCAATGGCAAGCCTGAAGCGCCAGAAGAGCAGGGTGCCGATGACCATGGCCAGAAACAGCGTGACGGTGAGTTCCTGGCGGAACAGCCAGGGCTGGTGATTGAACTTGACATAGCCCAGCTCCTTGTAGATACCCTCCTCGGGCAGATGGACTGCGGGCAGGGCGATGCGGGCCAGGACGAAAATGACCCCGACCGCACCAAGGAAAACAAACAGCCGGCGGTTGCGTTTGAGGAAACCCTGATGTGGAGGCCGGGCGATGATGGCTGTGGTCCGGGCCGGGTCCCTTGCCCTGAGTACCTTGTCCCGGACTTCGGGTTGATTCAGGGACCGGGCTATTTCGGCCAGTACCCGTAGGTATAGGCTACGCTTGCTGGGCGGAGCGAGGATTACGACGAGCAGTCGCACCGGTTTGCCGTCAACCGCATCCCAGTCCACCGGCTGGTCCAACCGGACCACTGATACGAGGATGTCGTCCACCGCGTCGGTTATGGCATGGGGAAGGGCGATGCCGTGGCCGACACCGGTTGACCCCTGTTCTTCCCGGTTCAGGAATTCCCGGACCAGGACCTCGCGGTCGGCGATGAGCCCCTGCTTGGCCAGCCGGTTGACAACGAACCGGAACAGTTCTTCCCGACTACTGACAGCGGGGCAGTCGAATGCGAGCTTGCGGTCGAGGAACTGCGTCAGCCTAATCATGTTGACCGAAGAAGCCGCGGACGAGCGCGATGATTCGTTCCTGTTCCGGGTCTGTGAGGCTGGGTCGTATCGGCAGGGAGAGTACTTCCCGGCAGGCCTTCTCCGCTACCGGAAGGCTGTCGTGACCGCCGTTGAGAGCCGGTTCGAGATGCGCCGGGGTCTGGTAGTAGACGCCGGTCTCGACACCGCGTTCAGCCAGGAAGCCGCGCAACCCGTCCCGTTGCGGAGTCAGGATGGCATACTGGTGGAAGTTCGATTCGCAGCCGTGTGCTCCGCGTACTGTCCGGACCAGGTTGTCCAGTGCATCGTCGTAGCGTGCGGCGAGTTCCCGACGGCGCGAGTTGCCGGTTTCGAGTCGCTTGAGCTTAGTCCTGAGGAACGCGGCCTGGATGTCGTCGAGGCGCGAATTGTGACCGCGCAGTGAGTAGCGACCGGCGTCATCCCGGCCATGACTGCGCAACAACCTGACGCGTCCGGCCAGCCGTTCGTCGGAAGTGGCGACAGCGCCGCCATCCCCGAGTGCGCCGAGGTTCTTGGTCGGGTAGAAGCTGAGGGAGCTGACGTGGCCGAATGAGCCGAGCGGACGCCCGTGCCACGTGGAGCCGATTGCCTGAGCAGCGTCTTCTACGAGGCCGAGGTCACGTTCCTTGCAGAGCGCGGTGAAGCGGTCGAGGTCGGCGCAGAGGCCGAACAGATGGACGAGCAGGATCGCTTTCGTCTGTTTCGTTGTTGCGCGTTCGCAGGCCGGAGCGGACAGGCAGAGTGTGTCCGGGTCGATATCGGCGAAGACCGGCCTGGCACCGGTCCGGAGGATTGCCTCGACCGTGGCGAAGAAAGTGAAAGGGGTTGTGATGACTTCGTCGCCGGGTCCGATGCCGAGCGCCTTCAGTCCGATGACCAGCGCATCAGTGCCGCTGTTGACGCCCAGGATGTGTTCGACCTTGAGGAACCCGGCCAGTTCGGACTCGAATGCGGCCAGTTCGGGTCCGAGCACGAATCGACCGGACTCGACAATGCGGTGCAGGGCACGGCACAACTCATCCTCCAGGCCGCGGTGTTCCTGTTTCAGGTCGCAGAAGGGAATGGATTTCATTGAACCGCAGGATGATAGCCGTGCCCGTGTCCAAGTCAACCGGGCCTGCTGAGCGCGCGGGTCGGTTGCTTGACCATGCCGGTGTGGGGTCTAGAATTGACGTCATGCCGGGCGAGCGGTCCGAGTTCAAGCTGGTCGCGCCGTACAAGCCGACCGGGGATCAGCCACAGGCAATCACGGAGTTGGTCGAGTCGCTCGGGTCGGGCAGGAAGTACTGCACCCTGCTCGGAGTGACCGGCTCGGGCAAGACGTTCACAATGGCGAATGTGATTGCCCGGTTGAACCGGCCGACCATCATCATGTCCCACAACAAGACCCTGGCGGCCCAGTTGTACGGTGAGTTCAAGCAGTTCTTCCCCGAGAACGCGGTCGAGTATTTCATATCCTACTACGACTACTACCAGCCCGAGGCGTACGTGCCCGAGCATGACCTGTACATCGAGAAGGACGCGTCGATCAACGAGGAGATTGAACGACTCAGGCTGCGGGCCACGTCGAGCTTGATTGAGCGCCGGGACGTGCTGGTGGTTGCGTCCGTGTCGTGCATCTACAACCTGGGTGAGCCGTGGGAGTTCAAGGATGCGCTGCTGCCGGTGGAGGTGGACAGGGACATGGACCGGGACAGGCTGATCGAGCAACTGGTCGGGCTGCACTACACCCGGAACGATCTTGAGTTGAAGCGGTCGGCTTTCCGGGTCAGGGGCGACGTTGTCGAAATCCATCCTTCACACCGGGACTACGGGGTCAGAATCGAGTTCGATGGAGACCGGGTGGGCCGGCTGAGTGTGTTCGATATCCTGACCGGCGACCTGGTGGAACGGCGGCCCCGGCTTGTCATCTACCCGGCCAGGCAGTTTGTGACCACGGAGAAGCAGATTGAGTCGGGTGTAGTGTCGATAGAACGGGAACTGGTGCAGCGGGTGACGGAACTGAAGTCGCAGAACAAGCTGCTTGAGGCCCAGCGGCTTGAAACCCGGACGAAGTTCGACCTTGAAATGATGCGGGAGTTCGGGTACTGCCCGGGAATCGAGAATTACTCGCGCCACCTGCTGGGCAAGAAGCCGGGCGGAAGACCGTACTGCCTGCTTGACTACTTCCCGGATGACTACCTGGTGGTGATGGACGAATCGCACGTGGCGATTCCCCAGGTTCAGGCGATGTACAACGGCGACCGGGCGCGCAAGCAGACCCTGGTTGACTACGGGTTCCGGCTGCCGTCGTGCCTGGACAACCGGCCGTTGCGATTCGACGAGTTCGAGGTCCTGCTCAATCAGGTGGTGTTCACGTCGGCCACGCCGGGACCTTATGAGTTACAGCACAGCCTGGGGCGGGTGACCGAACTGATTGTGCGGCCGACCGGGCTCGTTGACCCAAAGATGACCGTGCGGTCGACAAAGGGGCAGGTGGATGACCTGATTGGGGAAATCCGGAAGCGGGTGGGGCGCAAGGAGCGGGTGCTGGTGACGACATTGACCAAGAGGATGTCGGAAGACCTTGCCGAGTACCTCGCCGAAATGGGGGTGAGGGTGAAGTACCTGCATTCCGAGATCAACGCAATCGAGCGGGTCGAGGTGCTGCGCGGGCTCAGGCTGGGTGAGTTCGACGTGCTCGTGGGAATCAACCTGCTGCGGGAAGGGTTGGATCTGCCCGAGGTTTCACTGGTGGCGATACTGGATGCGGACAAGGAAGGGTTCCTGCGTGACGAGCGGTCGCTGATTCAGACCTCGGGGCGAGCGGCCCGCAATGTGAAAGGCGAGGTGATCATGTATGCGGATACTATCACCAGGTCGATGCGGGGAGCGCTGAAGGAGACCGACCGGAGAAGGCAGAAGCAGATTGAGTACAACGACAAGCACGGCATCGAGCCGCGGAGCATCCGGAAGTCCGTTGACCAGGTCATGACGACGACTTCGGTGGCGGATGCCAGGCGGGATGAGTTGGTTGAGAAATCCGAACCTGAAAAGGAAACGGACAAGGTCAATTTGCTGTCCCGGCTGCAGAAGGAGATGAAGGAAGCCGCGGCCCGTCTTGAGTTTGAGAAAGCGGCTGAGTACCGGGACCTGATTGAGAAGACCAGGCAGAGCCTGGACGATGAAATGCTGAAGCGGGCCCGGCGCAGCAGATTGAAGAAGCGATAGGTCCAGGTCAGAAGGTAGAAATCAGAGTGCAGAAGTCAGAGTTCAGCAAGTTGGCGGCCAGGATGAAGGGGTGCCGCAAGTGCAGGCTGGGGCGTGGGATTCATGCGATCTTCGGCAGGTTTGACTCGCCCCGATGGATGCTGGTCGGGCAGGCTCCGGGCAAGCAGGAGATTGCACTTGACCGGCCGTTTGCCGGACCCGCCGGCGGGCGGTTGTTCTCGTGGCTGGCGCAGGCCGGGTTCGAGGAGGAGGAGTTCCGTTCGTTCTGCTACATCACTGCGGTGATGAAGTGCTTCCCGGGCAACAGCGGCCGTGGCGACCTGCGTCCGGGTCGGCAGCAACTTGCGGACTGCGCTTCGTTCCTGGAACAGGAGTTGGCGTTGGTCAGGCCAAAGGTTCTGGTTCCGGTGGGCGGACTCGCGATTGAGCGGTTCCTAGGCAAGCAGAAACTGGTTGACGTTATCGGCCGCAGGTTCGAGAAGAACATCCAGGAAAGGAAGACAGCGGTGATTCCGTTGCCACACCCGTCCGGCGCGTCGGCCTGGACCAATGCTGCCTCGAATCAGCGCCTCATTGCCAGAGCTATTCATCTGATTCGAGACTCGCGTTCGGCGTAGTACGTGGTGCGTTCAGCGCAGGGGTACTGCGTCCAGCATTTCAGTGCTTGACACTGTCCGCTTGCATCCTAGCATAAGCCAATGACCCAACTGGCCAGTTGCCTGCTTCCGGTGTTGCGCGCCCGACTGACTGAGCTCTACGGTGCGCGGCTTCGCGGCGTGTATCTTTTCGGCTCTCACTCCCGCGGGGACGCAGACCGCGAGTCCGATCTCGACGTTGCTATCGTCCTCGACCGGGTTCCTGATTACTCCTCGGAAATCAACCGGACCAGCCTTGCGGTCTCCGAAGTCTCCCTGGAGTTCGGAGTCAGTGTGAGCCGGGTGTTCGTTTCCGAGCACGACTGGCATAGTCCGCGGACCTCGTTCCTTTCGGGCATCCAAACCGAAGCGGTAATGGCATGAAGCGCGAGGCCGAGAGGTTGCTTACCAAAGCGGTTCGGGCTGAGCGTGCCGCCGAGGCCCTGCTTGATGCCGAACTCTCCGATTTTGCCGCCGGCCGCGCATACTATGCCATGCTTTATGTCGCTCAGGCGCTCCTTGCCGAGCAAGGCGAACGATTCCGCAAGCATTCCGGCGTTCACTCGGTGTTCGGCGAGCGCTTTGCCAAGACAGGCGTTCTTGACCCGAAGTTCCACCGCTGGTTGCTCGATGCCTTTGACCGCAGGATTCTGGGCGACTACGACTTCGAATTCACCGCCTCGGTAGACGAAGTGCGTGAGATGGTCCGCCAGGCGCGGGAGTTCCGGGCTGCGGCTGCCGCCTACCTGACTCGCTCCTAACCCCGGCTTGAACCCGCCAGCAGTCGCAAGTAGACAGACGTAGAGCTTGGGATTCCTTGAATTCCGGCCTTGTTACTTGACTACTCGACCGCTATCCTGCGCCTAACATCTGACTTGGATTCGCTATAAGAATGGCGTGGGGATGGTGACCGGTTCTGAGGCGGTAGGCTGTTGGCCGTTGATTCCCGGTTCGGCGTAGTGCGTACTGCAGCGTTTTCTCTTGACATCAGGCCAGGGCTTGCTATAAGAACTGCGTATGTGGCATTTGACTGAGCCTGGGGCTGTCCGTTTTACCGGCACGAGTGAAGGAGTCGCGCCGGTTTTTCGTTCGGCATTGAGCGTGATGCGTCAAGCGTGCCCTTGGCACGGTCCGTACAGACAGACAGACAGAAATCCACTTCTAGACAATTTCGGTCCGCATTCCTGCCGGCATTGGTCGGCAGGCGTTTCTTCCAGTCCGCAGGGCGCTGGAAGGGGTTGACAATCGTCGTCCCTGCAAACGGCGGCACCTGCCTGATTCGAGAATCGAGCGTCGCTGGTGCTTCGACGCTGGGCAAGAGCAAGAGGAGGATACATGTCTGAGGGCAAAGCAGGGAGAGACGCGTTCGATCTGCTCGAGAAGAAGGTCGTGTTCAGGGTGTCTCGTACCTTCTTCTGGATACTCTGTGCAGCAACTGGCCTGGGATTCGCAATCGCCGTAATAGTGCTGCTCGTCAATATCATTCCGCCGGCAAAGAAGAACATCCCCGACCCCGCACTTCCGGCAGCGGCAACAGTCAGCCTGGCGGAAGTTCAACAGGCAATCGCTCCGCCCGCAGCTACGCAACCCGGGAAGAAATCCGTGCCGACGCGGACCGAGGAAGAGACATACGAGTCAGAAGAGGAATTTGAGCAACCGCCACCTGACCCACTCGAGCTGAGACTGAACTCGATGATCGATTCGCTTCGTACCTATTTTCCGGAGGACAAGTACAACTGGCAGACCGAGTACGGACGACGGCCGGTCGCCCGCGACTACTGGGGCCGGGTCACCAAGACCGAGAGATACGTCGTGAAGTACGGTTTGTCGCGCGCGCTCGACCGCGTACTGGACCTCTACGAAAACAACGCCGAGAAGATACCGGTGGTCGAGAATGCCATTGGAATTATCGCCCAGATAGAGGTTGACAAGCGCGGCAAGGCGTTCAAGGCCTATTCACAGTTGAGACAGCGGCGAGATAAATCCAGGCAGTCGGAAATCCACCGCCTGCGTCAGCAGACCGAAATGGAAAGGGCTGAGGCCCAAGCCAACTACGAAATGTCCAAGACGAAGAAAGCAGCAGGCGCGATGAATGCCCTCAAAGGTATCGGCGGTGCCTTCGTCGCTGTCGCGCTCATCGGTCTTTTCCTTTGCTTCCTCGCCATCGAACGCAACACGAGGATGCTGAAGGTCGTGCTGGAAGGCAGGAGGAACAAGTGAGCCGCTGGGTCCCGAACGCTGCAACCCGGCGTTGGATACTCGGCCGTGCCGGACGCATTCCCCTTGGCGGCACAGTCGCCCGAAAGCTTTCTCAGGTCCTCTTCTGGGGGATACTCGGCAGCCTATGTGCCCAGCCTATCAGCACGCTTCCCATATACTCGCTTGCCATATCGTCGCAGGCTCCCAATGTCGTCTACGCCGGCTCGGATGGGGAAGTCCTTCGCATAGTAGACGGAGAGTACACCAGGTCCGTACTGCCAGAGCCCGCGCGTAGCGTGAAGCACTTGGCAGCGGACCAGACTGATGCGAAGCGGGTCATTGCCGTTGCCAGAGTAAGCGATACTGCTTCTCTCGTTTGTCTCACCACTGACGGGGGCGGTTCTTGGTGCGAGGTTCTTCTACCGAAAGCCCTGAAGTACAGTTGGTTGAATCACTGGATAGGCAACTTCGGTGCTGTGACGTTTGACCCTGAGAACCCCAGGATAATCACACTGGCCGCAGAAGCACGAGCTTCGATGCATGGTTCCGGTCCCTATGATCTGGGATGTGTGTTGTCCAGCACCGACCTGGGGAACAAGTGGGCCATCGCAACAGTACCGCGCCTTGGGTTCAAGCACCCCAGACCTGTCCACTCCGTTTTGTCCACATCCAGATGTCTGTTTTTCTCCACACCCAAGGGGGTATTCAGGTTCAGGAACGACGCGAAGAAATACGACGGTCTGCTTAAGAACAGTCCGGAAAATGTAACAATCCTAGCAGGTGACCCGAGCAATCGCGAGCGATTTATTGCCGCGACTGGTGCCGGGGCGGTCTACGAGACTACCAATAGTGGAGATTCGTTTTTCCTGCTGGGCCATGCCTTGAGCAAGACCCGCTGCCTGTTTGTTGACCCCGCTACTCCCATGACGCTGTGGATTGGGACACCAGCAGGTATCAAGAGGAGTAACGACAAAGGCGCAACCTGGACGGCAGTCCCCGGGCCCAACGCGGTCAATGCCTTTGCAATGGCCTCGGGCAGCAGCTCTGTGATGTACTGCGGGTCGGATTCGGGTCTCTTCGTATCCACGAACAAAGGTGAAAGCTGGGGGCCTTTTATGTCGAAGTCCGAGCGGCGCGCGGCTCAGCTACTCATCGAGATAGACTCGCTGACGGCCAGCGGGCAAATGACCGCTGCGATGCAACTGTGCATGGTGGTGAGAGACAGCTTCCCGGCTTTGCCCGCAGCCCAGAAAGCTGAAGCGTCCCGGTTACTTGCGCTCGCTAACGCCCGCGCCCGGCTCGCCCGCGTATCGGTCAACAAGGTTCAGCGTGCCATCGACCGTTTGCGGCTGAACGAACAGGAGAGCAACGCACTGGCTGTCGCCGTGTACCATGTGAGCGCGGATGCTATCGTGCGAATCGTCCAGAAGGGCCTTGGAATGCCTCTCGATCGGGAAGAATGCGTTGAGGAGTATGGCGGGCTGAACCTGCACCAGCGGTTCTACGTCATGATGTGCTATAAGGACTTTGCAGGAGATGGTGCCGCAGAAGTGCTGGCCAACCTGCTGAACGTCTCTTGGACAACGGCCGAGAAGATGGTTGGTATCAAACCCGCTTCGCTACTGCAATAGCGAACCCATGCGAGCGACATGCGCAGTTCGGGACGGAATATGGGATGCAGTATCATCTTGGGGATACAGAGGGGGAGCTATCGGCGACTGTAGCCAGACTATGGTAGCGACTCGGGCTGAGGGAGCGGAGTAGGTAGATGGGAGCCCGGCAGCGGGGGGAAGGAAATCGGAAGTGAAGCAATGAGAAACCAAGAGGCAGTCTGGCTGATTCTGACCGCGCTGCGGCTGGCAATCGGATGATGAAACTGACGACAAGGAGGTTTGAATGTCTGTTCGACAGCGGATTCTTGTAGTCATCGCAATGCTCGCATCTCTTGCGGCGGGCGATACTGTGATTACCTCAACAGAGGTTATCCCTTGCACAGTTGTCAGAGCCGACACGCTCTACACGCGGCTGAAGCTGCCAACTGGTTCTATCAGGATGCTAATGACTCAGGACATCTATGAAATCCGGCTTGTGGATCCGGGGCGGATCGAACCGTTCACGACCAAGCTACCCGGTGTGCGAGTACTTCATGATTCAAGCCAAGTTATTCCTCCACCGGAAATCCGCGCAGAGGAAATGGGGATACCTACTACCGAAGTTCTTCAACCAGCCACAGTCCGCGACCCGGTTGCAGGCGGAGGCTACATGTTTGGCGGTGGTGCAAGCTATATCGCTACCGAAGGCAGTTCAAGTCTCGGCCTTACTCCGACTGTCGCCTATTTCGTCACACGGGGCGTGGCACTAGGAGGGGACCTAACGGTAAATTTGCTTTCCGTTGGTGGCTACACCTCGACAACGGTAGCTATTGGACCGAAAGCTACCTTTGCGCTTGGTCCCCGTGCCAGCTCCGTTTTCTTCGTTGGCGAACTGGGGCTGGCGGTTGCGTCTTTCGGCTCCGATGCAACTGGTACCAGAACTACTTTCGCTGTTGGTTTCCTCCCGGTCATACTTGGCCATATCGGCATACCAATTAAGCTATTCCTCCTTGTTGACGATATGGGCGCTGCCTCGATCACCACCTGGCAGTTTGGCGTTTCTCTTCTCGGGATGGTCGGACCAACTGAAACCGCAGCACAGGGTAGTAATTGAATAAGGGAGGCGATGATGAAGTTCAGGGCCGAAGACGAATCCGGGGTGATGAAGGAATGGGAAGTCAGCTACGAGGAATTCGAGCGTCTGATCAGCACGGGCGAAGCCGACCCCAAGCTTGAGGTCTGCTCGGACAACCTGACCCAGGGGCAGTGGAAGCGACTGGGCGAGTTGACGTTGTACAAGAAGGCTGCCGCTGCCCGCGATGGAGGCGGCTCGCTGGCGATGCGCGACGTGGTGGAACGTACTCACACGCCTGAACCCCCGGCGGACAGCAAGGGAGATACCAAGTGGACATGTAGCAGTTGTGGTCGGCAAAACCAGGACTTCATGCAGAACTGTTTGGGGTGCATGCAGCCGCGTGATTGCGCCCCGGCGGCAGGACGCGCGGGCACGACCGTTCCTTCGTCGGTGTCGGACCAAGTGCCGTCACGCTATGGTGCGCTCCGGACAATCGCGGGCGTCTTCAAGGTCCTTGCCTGGCTAACCGCAGCAGTTTGCGTCATTGGCGTCATCATGAGCATTGCGGCCGCAGGAAAGATGGCCAACAGCGGATACGGAAGCGGCGCGGGCGGGCTTGGGATCGTAGGGGTGCTGGTATACCTCATAGCCGGCGCTGTCGGATTCGTGAGCTTCTACGCGACAGCCGAGTCCATCATCGTCATCGTAGATATTGAGGAAAACACACGCGCTACGCGCTCGCTGACGCGGCAGACGATTGAAGCGATCGGCAGGCTTGCGGCGCGTCCGGCCGACCGCAAGGTCTAGCGGCCGTGTGCTGACGGTCTTGCTCAAAGCCGCTGTGTCGAAGGGTAGTCATCGGCAAGCAACGGGCTTTGCCTGCGGGGTGTGCCCAGAACACCCCGCCAAGCAGAAGCCGCAGGGCTAAAGGAGCAAAGATGAAACCTGCAATCCTTGTACTGGTGGTCGTCGCGCTTCTTGGCATTGCCTCGGGGCATCAAGCCGAGAACCTTGGCAAGTGCGGTACGCCGGAGGCGCTCAGGGCGTTCTGGGCCGGAGAAGAACTGGTTCGTCCAGACTCCGGGCCGGAGTACGTCAACTCCCGGCACTTCATCGTTCACTACGCGACAAACGGCGATGACTCCACCACCCGCGTCTATGCGGAATCGGTCTCCGTGTACGCCGAGTACTCTTGGCGGATGCAGATAGATACGCTGGGCTGGATTGCGCCGCCGCCGGACGGAAATGCCGGAGGCGATTCGCTCTACGACATCTACGTCCGGGATTTGCCGGACTACCTCGGACTCTGCAGTTGGGAGGCGTCGTACCCCGATCCCTATCCGCACGGACTGACTAGCTATATCCAGGTTCGCCGCAACATGACGCCCTGGAACACGGTCCGCGGCGTGGTCGCGCACGAATTCAACCACGCAAGCCAGTTCCGCTACCGCGGGATGGAGCTCGGCAACGAGTGGTGGGTCGAGAACACAGCAACTTGGATGTCGGATGTCTGCTTCGACGACGTCAACCAGTACGTCGGCTACCTGGATGACAATTCGAGCCCGCTCCTTCATCCGGAACGGGCAATCACGACATCCGACGGCAACTACGAATACGGCGGCGCAATCTGGCCGATGTTTCTTCACGAGTACTACAGCCTCGGGTGCCCGAGGAGAATCTGGGAGCGGCTTGGCGGTAACATCACCGAGAACTCGCTTGCAGGCATCAACTCGGTCCTTACCAGCACCTACCTGTCCAGCCTGACCGAGGCCTTGGAGAAGTACGCGGTCTGGCGGTATTTCACCGGAGCATACCGGTTTGACAACTTATATCATTTCTCGGAATCTCACCTCTGGCCTGAGTCCGAAGTCCTGCGGACTCACGATGTCTATCCGGCTTCGGGCAATCAAGGCTCACGAGCACCATCTGGACCCGGCGGAGCTAACTTCATTCAGTTCACTTCAGGCACAGAAGACCTTCTCGATGTAACCTTTGATGGGCAGGATGACGCGAGTTGGGCGGCATATACCGTTGGCTATCGCTATCCGCAACAGTCGGTTGAGCGCGAAGTCGTCCTCGACGCCAACCAGCACGGCACCGGTGAGATTGCATGGCAAGGCAACGACCATATTGCCCTGATTGCCGTTGTTACGATCACCCTGTCACCTCCCAATCTTACCCATACCTATCAGGCAGTGCAGACTCAGTCACAGTCAGTTGATACCGCTTGGGTCAGAAGATACGACGGTCCCGGAAACGACCGCTATGATAGAGCCTGGGCCATCACGGCTGGCTCCTCGGGAAACGTCTATGTAACGGGAAGAAGCGATGGTCTTGTCACAGGATGGGATTGTGCCACGGTCGCATATGACGCCAGTGGCAACGAGGTCTGGGTTCGGCGCTATGATGGCCCGGGAGGCAGCAGTGATGAGGGTAGGGGGGTGGCCGTCGATGGACAGGAGTTCGTGTATGTGACAGGGCCGAGCTACGGGTCGGGCACGGGCATGGACTATGTGACCATCAAGTTTGATGCCGATGGCGGTGAGGTCTGGGTCAGAAGATACAACGGGCCTGGTAACGCAGGCGACTGGGCAGAGGCCATAGCTGTCGATGGTCAGGGTAACGTATTTGTGACGGGGCGGAGCGGGGGAGCCAGCACGGGCGATGACTACGCGACGGTGAAGTACAACTCGGCCGGTGTTGAGCAATGGGTTAGAAGGTACGACGGGCTTGGGACAGACGGTGATGGGGCAAGTGCGCTTGCAGTGGATGGCGCGGGCGATATCTACGTGACGGGACAGAGTCAGGGAGCAAGCTCGGACTATGACTACGCGACAATCAAATACAGCACGGCCGGACAAGAGCTATGGGTTAGGAGGTACAACGGCCCGGGAAATGGTTGGGACCAAGCAACCGCGCTTGCGGTGGATGGCGTGGACAATGTGTACGTGACCGGGGTGAGCTTTGGCTTGAACACAGGGTATAACTTCGCGACACTCAAGTACAGCTCGCTAGGGGACCAGCGTTGGGTCACAAGGTACAGCAGTTCGGCGGACGACTCCATAGCCGGAGGTGAAGCAGTTGTGGTGGACGGGTATGGGAACGTCTACGTGACAGGGCCGAGTCTCAGTTCAGGTACTTGGTCGGACTATGCAACAATCAAGTATATTCAAGGTGTTGTTCCTGTCCAGCCCCGAATCTGGACCGGTCCGGGATATTTCAGTGTTAGAGTGCAGGGAAGCCAGACCAAAGACATCATCCTGAGAATCTTCAACAATGGCGATGCGGACTTGGAGTGGTCACTTGCGGAGAATCCTGCGGTTGGCTGGCTGTCGGCGAACCCGACAAGCGGGACGGTGCCGCCGAGGCCCAACAACCGGATGGACGTGACGCTCACGTTCAATACGACCGGGCTGTCGCCGGGTGTGTACCACACCAACCTCGTCGTCACAAGCAACGATCCTGATCAGCCAGAGAAGATCGTCTCAGTAGAACTGTGCGTCTGGGAATCACATGCCGTTGTTGTGCCTCCTGTGGCAATGGACTCTGGCGGTTCTGGAAAGGCAGACCTCCAATCCGGCACGATTCTGCCCAGGGTTTTCATCTTAGGGAACAGTCTACCTAATCCCTTCGCTGCTCGGACCCTGATACGATACGCGCTTCCTAAGGACTGTCCGGTTAGCCTGCGGGTCTATAACCCGTCTGGGATTCTTGTGCGGACGCTCAAATCAGGAGTCGAGCAGGCGGGCTTTCACAGGGTCGCCTGGAACGGGTGCGATGAAGATGGAGAGCAAGTGGGCAGAGGGGTTTACTACTGCCGCCTCGAAGCTGGCAGGTTCACGGCGACGCGGAAGATGGTGAAGGCGGAATAGGGCAGAGCCAAGTCAAAAGGCAAAATGCAAAGGTCAAGGTGCGAAATGACCGGAAGGGGAAGCGGAGTAGGCAGATGGGAGCCCGGCAGAAGAGGGAAGGAAATCGGAGGTGAAGCAATGAGGAACCAAGAGGCAGTCCGGTTGATTCTGACTGCGTTGCGGCTGGCAATCGGATGATGAGACTGACAACAAGGAGGTTTGAGATGTTTGCTCGACAACGGATTCTTGTAGTCGTCGCAATGCTTGCATCTTTTGCGGCGGGCGATACCGTGATTACTTCAACAGAGGTTATCCCTTGCACAGTTGTCAGAGCCGATACGCTGTACACGCAGTTGAAGCTGCCCAATGGCACCGTCAGGATGCTGGTGACTCAGGATATCTATGAAATCCGACTTGCGCATTTGGTGTGGGTCGCACCGTTCACGACCAAGCTTCCCGGTGTACGAGTACTTCATGATTCGAGCCAAGCTATTCCTCCGCCGGAAATCCGCGCAGAGGAAATGGGGATACCTACTACCGAAGTTCTTCAACCAGCCACAGTCCGCGACCCGGTAGCACGCGGAAGCTTCATGTTTGGTGGTGGTGCAAGCTATACCGGTACCGAAGGCAGCCTAAGTATCGGCTTCACTCCGACAGTCGCCTATTTCGTCACACGGGGCGTGGCACTAGGAGGGGACCTAACGGTCAATCTGCTTGGTGCTGGCGGCTACTACGTCTCGTCAACGGTAGCTATTGGACCGAAAGTTGCCTTTGTGTTTGGTCCCCGTGCCGGCTCCAGTTTCTTCATTGGCGAGTTGGGGCTAGCAGGTGCGTTCTATGGCACCGATGCGGCTGGTACCAGAACCACTTTTTCTATAGGCTACCTCCCGGTTGCACTCGGTTATATTGGCATGCCAGTTAGACTGTCTCTTCTTGTCGACGCTATGGACGCTGCCTCGATCACTACCTGGCAGTTTGGTATTTCTCTTCTCGGGATGGTCGGACCAACTGAAACCGCTGCACAGAGCAGCAAATAGACAGGGGAGACGATGATTAAGCTCAAGGCCGAAGACGAATCCGGGGTGATGAAGGAATGGGAAGTCAGCTACGAGGAATTTGAGCGCCTGATTAGCACGGGCGAAGCCGACCCCGATCTTGAGGCCTGCTCGGACAACCTGACGCAGGGTCAATGGAAGCGACTGGGCGAGTTGACGTTGTACAAGAAGGCTGCCGCTGCCCGCGACGGCGGCGGGAGCTTGGCCATGCGTGAGTTGGTCGAGCGTACGAGCATGACTCAGCCGCCACAGGGCGGCAAAGGAGGAACAATGTGGACATGCAGCAGTTGCGGCCACGAGAACGAGGAGCACCTGACGGAGTGTCTGTGGTGCAAGGCGTCGAAGTCTACCGGACGTTCGGTGGAACCCGCAGGCGCGATTGGCGAACCCGCGACTTCGGCGGCGAACGCACCCAAGTTCTGTTCCGGTTGTGGTGCCAAGCTTGCCCCAAGCGCAAGGTTCTGCGACGCTTGTGGCGCGGCAAGCGCGGGCGGCTCCTCGGTTGCGGACCATACGGTTCAGGCGCGTGCCGTTTTGCCACAAAAGAAGCCATCAAGCCTCAGAACCTTGGCCGTTCTGACATTGGTGAGCGGCATATGGAACTGCGTAACCGCGCTTTTTGGTTTCCTTGCGTACCAATCACAGGTTGCCCCGATTGTGGCCAGATATGCGCAGTGGGGTCAGCAGCTCCCCGCAAAAGCGCAGTTGCTTCAGCTGTATCTTGTGGCCATGATCGTTTACTGCATCGTGCTTGGCATCATGGAGATACTGTACGCGACGAGGCTCTTGCCCGACCCCGTTAAGGTGTCCGGTCCTGCCAAGTATCTCGCGGTGATGGAAATCGCGGCCATAGCTAGCGGGAGTTGGTTCGCCCTGATAGTTGGATGCGTCGCGCTGTCAACCTATGGCAAGGACAAGGTCAAGAACTACTTCGTTCGGCTGAAGTGACTAGAGCTAGAAGACCATGAGTCGGGTAGGTGGCTGTCACGGTATACAAGGGAGGCCTTTGTGCTGAGTAATACCCGTCAGGTGTCGGCTGGCTCGTTCTTTCTTCTTCTGGTCCTCTTCTTGCTGCCGTTTGCCAAGCTGACTTGCGGCAATCAGGAGCTCGTCAAGTTCTCCGGGTATGAGCTTGCGTTTGGCAAGGCCATATCCGTGCCTTCCGGCAGTGCATTCGGCGGCAGTTCTGAGCAGCACAAGAGCACCCCCACCGCGTCCGCCATCTTGGCGTTGGCTGCTGCCGTCGCCGGCGCAGTCCTGTGCGCAGTGAAAGGTCGGGGCGGCAGCATCACGCGCGCTGTCACCGCCGGTGTCGGGCTGATGATGCTGATATGGCTCGGGGCAGAACTAGGCGACGAGGTAAGCAAGGAGGGCCGGGGGGTGGTTCAGCTTGAAATGGATGTCGGCTATTTCCTTGCCTTGCTTGTCTTTGCAGGAGCGGGTACCTTGAACGCCGTGGCGGCAGCCCTGACAAAGGGGGCTGGACAGTCAGGCGCAGACAATTCCTCCTTGCTCTTGGCTGCAGGCCCCAAGAGCGCGGAGTCGGCTGAGTGGTGTTGCTCCCATTGCGGGGCGTCTGTGCCCCGAGAGGCCATGTTCTGCCCGCAGTGCGGAAATCGAATGCCGGAGGTGTAGCGATGCGAAGGACTACTATTGCCACGACAGCAGTCACACTCCTGTTGGTAGCAGGTTGCAGCCAGCAACAATGGGGCGACAGCATTCCTCCGAATTCCCAGGTCTTGTCTATCCGCAAGCTGCACGATGAATTCTCATCGTATCGGGGTAGGGCCGTCTGCATTCGCGGGAAGCTGTACTGGGTGTTCCCGGGTGACATCTTCCTCAACGACGGAACCGGCAACATGAAGGTCAAGTTCTCCAGCCGTACGACGGAGGCAAGGCAAGCCCTGATGAAGTTGATGAAGCCGCGCGGAAGCCCCTTGGACCCTCCCATTACAAGCAATCCGGTGACGGTGATGGGCATTCTCGATGTAGACCGGGAGGCTCTTCGTGGATTCGTGTGGGTGGATGGAAGTATCTGGCTGCATGTAACCT
>CBDUVZ010000031.1:0-25877 GCA_965370805.1 uncultured bacterium
AAGCGACTGCGGCAATCTTCCTCGTTTCATTCACCATTCGCAATTCGGCATTCGGCATTCCCTGATGGTCTGCAATCTGAAATCTCAAATCTGCAATCTACAATCGCACTCGGACCCTTGGACCCTTGACCCCTGGACCCCTTCCGTCCTCTGCCGTCAGCGCGTCAGGATGACCTTCCTACTTGAACCCTCGGACCCTGGACCCCTTGAACCCTTTCCTCTGAGGAAGTAGACTCCCGGGCTCAGGTGCCGGACGTCGTTCTCACCCGGCTGCAGGTCCATGACCTTGCGGCCAGCGGAATTCAGAAGTGCGAATGACGAATGTCGAATCGCAGACTCCGGCATCCGCAGCACAGCGCGGGCGATAGTGGCACCGGCGGGCTCAAAGGCGACGGGCGGTTCCGGTTCCGCGATTGCGATTATCCCGGCCGAGTCGGTCTTGATGAGCCAGACATCGTTGCCGCCGGCGCCGAAGGACGCAGTGTAGCCGGTGATGACGTACCCGCCGTCCGCGGTCTGCGTCACCGACCAGCCATCGTCCCAGTCCCTGCCGCCGTAAGTCCGGGTCCACGTAGTGTCGCCGGCCGAGTCGGTCTTGATGAGCCAGACGTCGCAGTGGCCGGCGCCGAAGGACCAGGTGTAGCCGGTGATGACGTACCCGCCATCAGCGGTCTGTGCCACCGAGTAGCCTTCGTCCCAGTCCGTGCCGCCAAAGGTCCGGGTCCACATCGTGTCGCCCGAGGCGTCGGTCTTGATCAGGTAGACGTCGGTGCTACCGGCGCCGAAGGACCAGGTGTAGCCGACGATAACATACCCGCCGTCTGCGGTCTGCGCCACCGAGCGACCTTCGTCCCAGCCCGTACCGCCGTAGGTGCGTTGGAAGGTGATTTGCGCGGTCAGGGGCGCGGTGAGGGCGAGAATGAGGAGTGTTGCAGGTAGCAGGCCGGGCGTTGATGAGTTCCTCATGCGTTGAGTGTGCCCCGGGAACGGCCGGATGTCAAGTGCAGCGTCGTCTTTCCGCTTGATTTCTTTCGGAGTTTCTCTATAATCTGGGTAGGAGTCTATGATAATTTCTCGGGGGAACCGTTATTCTGTCAGGCCGAGGCTCGCTTTTCGGCCTTCTTTCCGGTCGCACTGTGGTGCGCCGGTTTCTGTTTTTCCCGGGTCCGCGTTTCCTGCAAGCCCGCAAGTGACATCCTGTCAGTCTAGTCTATGGTCCGTCTGGGTCACCGGGCGGATGTCCCAGTTCGTTATGGCCGGCGTTGCGTTGACCGTTGTCTTGCCCGCTGAGAGCGGCGCGACCTGTTTCCTTGAGCCGATAGTTGCGCGTGTCGCTGCCCGAGTCGCCGGGCTTGCCGCGATTCTTGTCGCAGACCGAGTCCCATTCGTTGCCGGAGACGCTGGCTTGAGACGGTGCGTTGCCGGTGATGCGTTGGTTGTCGGGGTCCGGACCGGGGTATCGGCGGCCGGCCGGGTCATCAAAGTGAAGGCTACGGTGGGGGCAACCGGGTAGGTGATAGGGTATGACACCGGCAGGAGTTAGGCGGAATTGCGTTTCCGGACCCGATCCTGGGTTCAGGAGATGTATCAGTAGGTATGATAGCTCTTTGAAGCGTAAGGGGTTAGCGGTTCGGACGCGGCGATTGATGGTTCGGCGGTATCGTGAGCGGCAACTGGTGCTGGCGCGGTTGGTGGCTGTGGCTCGGGCGGTGGTCGAGGATACGCCCGGGGTTCGATGGGTGGACCGGGTGCCGTTAGTGGGTCTGGCCCAGGTTCTGCACCGGGTCTTTCGGGAGAGTCCGGAGCCGGAGCGGATGCGGAGTATGGCCGAGGCCGCGGCCGAGCGTATCGACCGGGGGATTGCACCCGCGGCGGTCATCGGTGTGCTGCTTGGGGCATGGAAGATTCTCGCGGGACGTTTCCCGCGGGTTGAGTCCGAGAAGTTGAGGCAGCTTGCGCTGCATTATTCAGGAAAGCCCAGAGGAGGGAACGTGAGAAATGACGAATGCCGAGTGTCGAATGCCGAATGCCCGACCGGCGGAGGTGCCGGACGGCGGGCAACGGACGGAACGTGGAAAGGCATGGCCGGGGGTCGGCTGGCGTCGATGCAGGATGAGCCGACCGCAGAAGAGGAGGTCGCCCAGAGTCAGGCCGGGGAGAAGCTGCGCCAGGCCCTGGGGAGTTTCGCGCCCGGGGAGCGCCGGGTGGTTATCGCGCGGCTGTGTCAGCAGCGGAGCTTCGACGCGATTGCGCAGGAGCAGCAGGTCACGCGAGCCGATGTGGCGGACGTTCTGCAGCGAGCACGCGGGCCGGTGCAGGACAATACCACGTATTTCGATAGCGAGCAGTACTGGGTCGAGGCCGCGCAGCCCGCGGTCTGACCGGGAAGGAGAAGGAAATGTCAATGTCGACAACCAAGCCGTCCGGAGACAGGTTCGAGAAGTGGAATCGGAAGATGAAGCCGGAGCGGGTGAAGGAGATCTTGGAGGAAGCGCTGCCGACGATGCGGGAGCATGCCCGGCAGATGTACCTGGAGCAGACCCGGATTGAGAACGCGACCAAGGACGTGATGGGGTCGGTCGGGGCCCGGTCCATCGATACGGTCAACTTCCTGAACTTCGCCCGGCAGTTGTGGAAAGCGGACCGGACGTACCGCGACAAGACGCTGAAGACGGCGGCCCAGGAGTTGGTGGACAGGTGGACGCAGAAGGGCCTGGACCGCGACGTGCTGGACGCGATTCGGGATCGGGTATTCACGATCCCGGCGCCGGTCGGTCCGTAATCGGACGTAGCGAGACACCAGAGCAGAGGGCGGGGAAACCCGCCCTTCTGCTTGACAGTGCCGTTTTCCGGCCGCATACTCACAGTGACAGAAGGAGTAGTGAGAAAAGCCATCTTTGCCGTCATCCTCCTGGCCGCGACCGTCGCGTCCGGGCAGTGGTTGGAGACGACGATTCCGGTCGGACACGGCCCCAGAGCTCTATGCTACAATCCGCAGAACCACAAGGTGTACTGTGCGAACTGCTATGACGCCAGCGTGACCGTAATAGACGGAGCGAGCAACGCGGTGATTGCCACCGTAGCCGCAGGACATCAGCCCCGAGCCATATGCTACAGCCAGCCTGAGAACAAGGTATACTGCGCAAACAAGGGAACCGGCAACGTGACGGTGATCGACGGGGTGACGGACTCGGTCGTGGCCACGGTGGCCGCAGGAAATCGGCCTCGCGCACTGTGCTACAACCCGCAGAACCACAAGGTCTACTGCGCGAACAACGGGAGTCGCAGCGTCACGGTGATTGACGGCGCATCGGACACAGTTATCACCACCGTGGGCGTAGGAGAGGGACCCTGTGCTCTGTGCTATGATCCGCCCGGCAACAAAGTCTACTGCGCGAATGCGCTCGGCCGCAGTGTGACCGTGATTGACGGCGTGACCAACGTCGCCATCGCCACGGTGACTGCGGGAGATTATCCCTTTGCGCTATGCCGCAACCCGTTCGGCAACAAGATTTACTGCGCCAATCAAGACGGCGACGACGTCACCGTGATTGACGGGGCAACTGATACGGTCATCGCTACCGTGGCCGTAGGGAATTCCCCTGAAGCCCTGTGCTACAACCCGTTTGACAACAAGGTCTACTGTGCGAACTGGTCCAGCGGGGACGTGACGGTAATTGACGGAGCCTCGGACACGGTCATCGCCACTGTGGCCGCAGGGGTCTTTCCCGAGGCTTTGTGTTACAATCCGGTGAACAACAAGGTCTATTGTGCGAATATGGAGAGTAACGACGTGACCGTGATCAACGGGAGCAACGACAGCGTCGTATGCACAATCGAAGTTGGGAGTGGCCCGGTGGCCTTTGCGTGGAACCCGGTCCAGAACCGGACCTACGTGGCTGACTTCGAAGGTAACAGCGTGTCCGTCATCCGCGACAGCATGCCGCCGGGAATCGAGGAAACGCCGAATGTCGAAGTACGAATGCCGACTGCCACGGTCGTGCGCGGGACGCTGTTCCTTCCGCATTCGTCATTCGACACTCGGCATTCGGCATTGTCTCTCCTCGATATTGCCGGCCGGCGCGTCATGGACCTGAAGGCGGGGGAGAACGATGTCCGGCACCTGGCTCCGGGTGTCTACTTCGTCCTGACCCCTCATCCTGACCCTCGTGCGAGGACGCACCGGCTGCCGTGCCCGCAAGGGGAGAGGGAATGGCGGCCAGCCGTCCGCAAGGTCGTGATTCAGCGGTAGGTCTGAACCAATCTATTGACAATCGGCGTGGATGCCGGAGAATCTGGCGATGGTTGATGTTGTCCGTTTCCTTCCGGGCCGGGCGCTGTTGTGAAGGGTCTGGCTATCCGTCCGTTCGTGATGGAGGATACCGATGCGGTGCTTGCTTTGTGGCGGGAGTCGGGTATCGCCCGGTGGGACCCGAACCTGCGCCTGACCATCCAGAAGAAGTTCGGCTTGCTGCGGCAGCAGGGCTGCATCAAGTTGAAGCTGCAGCTCGAGGAACAGGGGAAGGATGCGGTGGAGTTTTACCGGAAGCTGGGTTATGCGGTCCAGCCGCTGATCAGCATGTCGAAGATGCTGGTCGGGCCTGAGAAGGGTTGACTCAGCGATGGCCGATTCTAGAATTGTGCCGGTTTGCCGTTCATACGCGCCCGTAGCTCAACTGGATAGAGTGACGGACTACGGATCCGTAGGTTGCGTGTTCGACTCACGCCGGGCGCGTTCTTGCCGTTGCCGTAATGGATGACAAGCGGTGGATGCGGGCCGCGCTGGCCGAGGCGAGGCTGGCGGCCGAGGCGGGGGAGGTGCCGGTGGGCTGCGTCGTGGTGAAGGACGGCGGGATTATCGGCCGCGGGCATAACCGGACCGAAGCCCTGCACGACCCGACCGCGCACGCCGAGATTATCGCCCTGAGCGCGGCGTCGAATACGGCCGCGGACTGGCGTCTGAGCGGGGGCGTGGTTTACGTGACGATTGAGCCGTGTATGATGTGCAGTGGCGCGCTGGTGCTGGCTCGACCCGACCGGGTTGTGTTCGGGGCCAGGGACCCGAAGTTCGGCTGCCTGGGTTCGCGGTACGACGTGGCGGCCGACGACCGGTTCAACCACCGGTTTGAAGTGACCGGCGGGGTGTGCGCCGATGAGGCGGCCGCCCTGATACGGGAGTTCTTCCGTGCCCGGCGCCGGAAGACGGGACCGACCGGATGATTGAGTTTGAATACGGAGAGATGGCCGAGTGGACGAAGGCGCGTGACTCGAAATTACGTATGCCCGCAAGGGCATCGGGGGTTCAAATCCCTCTCTCTCCGTTCCTGATGAGTGCCGGATGTCTTGAATTGTCATATCCGCAGCGGGTCTCTGTCCGTTACCTGAGGAGGTAGCTCTGAGAAAAGCGGCTTCGATTGTTCTGTTTGCGTTACTGGTCGCGCTGGTTCCGGCCCGGGCCGGGGCGCGGCAGCTCCGCATCGCGAAGTCGGCACGCCGGCCCATCCCGGGCGAGGCCGAACAGGCGCGCCGGTTCATCCAGAAGTACACCGGTATCCAGTCCGAAACCAGTCCGTTCGACCGGTTCCGGTTCGAGATCAACGACCAGGACCGGGAGCGAATCGCCCGGCTGAGCGCCGGGGAGACCGACACGGTCAAGGTGCTCTGCCTGCGGGTCGAGTTCGTCGAGGATACGACTTCGCTGACGACCGGCAACGGGAAGATGGACACGCTCGGGTTCCTCGAACCGGACTCCGGGCTGTTCTACGACCCGCCCCATTTCAAGACTTATTTCAACCGGCAGATGGAAGGGCTGCGGAACTACTACCTGGCCCAGTCGCTCGGCCGGCTTTACGTTGACTTCGTCGTGATGCCGGAAGGGGAGAAGGACTGCTACCAGTTGCCCCGGCAGATGGCGTTCTACGGCGATACCACTTCCTGGCATGCGGTCGAAGTCGGGCTGGTGCGGATGATTCGCGACGCGCTGAAAGTCGCGGACGAGGACCCGGCTATCCATTTCGGGGATTATGACGAGTTCGTCGTGTTCCATGCCGGGTCCGGGCTGCAGGCCGATTTCGGGATGAGGCGCGACAGCCCGTTCGACCTGCTTGCCGGTGAAATCCCCTCGGGCGCGCTCGAAGCGTACCTCGGCGTGCCGTATATCCTCGTGGACTCGGGCCTGACCCGGATCGAGCAGATTACCGAACTGCCCGAGATGATGCGGCAGGATACGATGTACAACGACGAGACGAACATCCTCGGGATGACCGGGCTTTCCGGGACCCTGTGCCACGAGTTCGCCCACCTGCTTGGGGCGTACGACCTCTACGACGTGACCGGGGTGACGATGGGCTGCGGGTCATGGGGCCTGATGGGCTACGGCGGCTGGCTCGGGGACTACGGCGCCGGCGCGCCGCCCGGGGTGATTCCCGGATTCCTCAGCGCCTACCACCGGGTCGCGCTCGGCATGATCCGGCCGCTGGTAGTTGCGGCTCCGCGCGAGTCGATCATGGTCTACGCCGCGCAGATGGATACCGGGCTGTTCGCAACCCGGGGCGATACCGCGACCCCGACTATCGTCAAAGTCCCGATAACGAGCGACGAGTACTTCCTGATTGAGAACCGCCAGGTTGACGTGCACAAGCCGGACACGATTATCGTCGATACCGAAGACGGGGTGCTGATTGGAATCGAGGATAACGAGTACGACTTCTTCCAGCCCGGGTCCGGGGTGCTGATCTGGCACATTGACGAGAGTGTGATTGCGGACTACGGTGAATACAACGCAATCAATACTGATGCGGCACGCAAGGGCGTTGACCTGGAGGAAGGCGACGGGGTGCAGGACTACGACGTGCCCTACTGGGAGACCTGGGCCCCGGACTACGAGATTTACGGCTACAAGTTCGACCCGTTCTTCAAAGGCGGGTACAACGACGAGTTCACCGCGCAGACGAACCCGAATACCGACGGGTACTTCGGCCGGAGCTACATTAATATCCGGCTCCTGGGCGAAGCCGACACCACCGACCGGCTGAAGGATACGGTCATCCCGATCAGCATCGACTGGGACCTGTACCAGCAGGGGTTCCCGGTCGGGCAGAGCGGCAGCCCGGGATTCCTGTCCGCGTTCGCAGCCGACCTCGACCTTGACGATACCCTGGAGCTCGTTACGGTGTCGCGGTCGGGCAACGTTCGGGCCTGGCGCTACCGGGGCAATATCTACCGGTCGTTCTCGCTCGGATGCTCGACCGTGGCCGACGTCGCGGTCGGCGACGTCACCGGGAATGACAGCCTCGAGTTCGTCGTGGCCGGCGACGACGGTCTGGTCAAGGTGTTCCAGGCCACCGGCGCGCCGACCGAAATGGCGACGACGGACCGGATTGTCGCGGCCCCGGTCCTGGCCGACGTGGACGGCGACGGCAAGAAGGATATCATCGTCGGCTCGACCGATATGAGGCTCTACGTCTGGAACGGCGACGGGGAACTGCTGCCCGGGTTCCCGGTGGCGGTCGGATCGGAAATCAGGGCCCCGGTCGCGGTCACCGATACGGTGAACCCGCAGATTGTGGTCCTGGCCGCGGACGGCCGGCTGTTCCAGTTCAACAGCGACGGCAGCCCGGTTGCCGGGTTCCCGGTCGAGCTCGGCATCGTGTCGTACTACAATACCGCCCAGCCGCTGATTGCGGATTTCGACCGCGACGGGGAGAAAGAGATTGCGGTTGTCGCGGGCGGGGATTTCGACAACCGGCTGACGATTGTCGGACTTGATGGTGAAGTCGAACACCGGTCGCGCGAGATTATCCGCCAGCCGTTCGACGGCACGCCGGGAGTCGCGGACGTGAACGCGGACGGGTATCCGGACGTGCTGCTCGCATCGATGAACGACCTGTTTGCCCTGAACCGCAACGCGACCATGGTCAACAACTACCCGTTCAAGCAGGACTCGACTTACCTGACGTCGGAGCTGGCCGGCAACTGGATCATCTACTACGATACCTACTTCCAGTATGCGTCGTCACCGGTCGCCGCGGACCTGGACGGCGACGGCGCGTGCGACCTGGCTATCGGCTCGCCCCGGTACGGGATACTCGGATTCGACGGCACCGACGGGGACCCGATCCAGTACTTCCCGCTGATGACGGTCGGCAGCATCAGTTCGGTGCCGCTGGTCGCAGACATCGACAAGGACGGCGACGTCGAACTGGCCGTGGGCTCGGACGACGGCGTGTTCTACGTCTGGGACCTGGCCGGTCCGGCCGACGGCATCCAGTGGAGCTGCGCGTATCACGACCCGTGTCATACCGGGTTGATACCCGACTCGGAACTGCCCGCAATGCCTGAGCCGGAAGCGGTGCTGGTCGGTTCGTACTACGTGTATCCGAACCCGGCCGAAGACCGCACTACGGTCCGCTACCATCTGGGCGACGGCGAGAGCAGCGTCGAATTCCGGTTGCTCGATATGGCGGGCGAACCGGTGGACAAGGAAATCACCGGGACCGCGCTGCCGAACGCGGACAACGAGACCGAACTGGACCTGACCGATATCGAACCCGGGCTCTATGCGCTCCGGCTGGCGGTCGAGTGCGGCGGCCGGACCGAAGTCAGGTTCGCAAAGCTGGCAGTCGTGCGGTGAGCCCGGTTCTCCGGTCCGGCCTGGTCCTGGTCCTGCTGCTCGGCGCGGCGCAAGCCGGACTGCTGGATGCGGACGGACTGGACCGGCTGATGGAATCCCGGACCCCGGTCAATCCCAGGCCCCTGCCGCGCGGTCAGGCCCCGGTTCGAAACCAGGCCATGCGGCCGGGCTACGGCCCGGCGGCCGGCAGCGACAGCGTAATCCGGACCGATTTCATCTGCAACGACGACGCTGGCGGCGGGTGCTCGCAGCGGGTCCCGTCGATTGCCGTCGGGCCGGAAGGCGGGTTCGTGATATCCTGGCACGAGTTCCGCGACGGCGACGCGGACGCATGGTTCCAGCAGTTCGATTCGGCCGGCAACCCGCTCGGACTCAACCAGCGGCTCAATACCGACGTGTCGCTCGGCTGGCAGGGCGACCCGGCCAGCGCGATGGCCCCGGGCGGCGGGTTCCTTTTCTCATGGGAAGACCGGCGGCAAATCGGCAACTCCGACCTCTTCGCTCAGCGCTTTGATTCCAGCGGACAACGGATTGAGGATAACTTCCGGGTCAGCGACTCGGGTGTTCCGGGCGACCAGAGCAAGTCCGGTGCGTTCGCCGGGCCGGACCGCGGTTTCCTGATTGCCTGGGACGACCGGAGGTTCGGCATCACCGGCGACATATTCGCCCAGTTCTTCAACCCGGACGGGTCCCCGCTCGACACCAACTTCCGGGTGAACGATGATCCGGTCGGCCGGGCCAACCAGTACCAGCCTGCGGTCTCGGGCGACGATTCGGGCCGATACATCGTCGCCTGGATGGACGGCCGGGGGCTGAACTGGAAGGACTGGAATGTCTTTCTGCAGCGGTTCGATTCGGACGGCGCCCGACTCGGGACCAATATCCAGGTGACGACCAATGACAGCGTTCAGTGTTCGCCGGGACTCGGAGTCGCGCCGGGCGGACGATTCACGGTCTGCTGGGAGGACCAGCGCACCGGCGAGCAGTCGGACGTCTACGCCCGGATGTACGCCGCGGACGGGCAGCCGCTGGGGAGTGAGTTCCAGGTCAATGACGACCCGGGCACCGGCAGCCAGTACAGCAGCGTGGCGGCGATGAACGGCTTCGGGGAGTCGGTTGTAGTCTGGACCGACAAACGGAACGGCAATGAAGACGTCTACGCCCAGTTGTACGACGCGAGCGGCAATGCGGTCGGGTCCAACTTCCGGGTCAACGACGACCGGGGCGTTGAAGACCAGTGTGCGCCGACTGTCGCGTCCGCGCCCGACGGCGGCTACTGGGTGGCCTGGGAGGACAGCCGGGACGACAACGACGACATCTACTGCCGGCGGTTCGACCGGTCGGGCCACGCCGCAGGCTCCAGCTTCCGGGTGAACGACGACGGCGCGAGTTCGCTCCAGCGGGTTTCTTCAATCGCGATGAACGATAACGGCATAAGCTGCGTCGCCTGGGAAGACGAGCGCAACGGGCCGTGTGACATCTACTGCTGCCTGTTCGATTCCGCGGGCCGGGTGCTCGGGACGAACCGGCGGCTCAATGACGACGGGGCGGGCGGCGCGGCCCAGTACTACGCCGCCGCCGCCGCGGGCAGCGACAGGTTCCTGGTGGCGTGGACCGACGGCCGGGATTACTACAACATCTACGCCCAGTTCCTTGACGCCGGCGGCCGGCCGGTCGGGGCCAACTTCCGGGTCAATTCGGCCGGCGGGGACGCAATCCAGTGGTATCCGTACTGCGCAATGAACGCCAGCAATCAGGCCGCGGTCGTCTGGATGGACACCAGGGCACAGGATGCGTACCGGGTCTTCTGCCGGATGTACGACTCGCTCGGCAACCCGGTCGGGCCCGAGTTCCCGGTCAGTGACAGCACCGGCGACCAGGTGTACGCCAGCGTGGCGATGAACGACAACGGCCGGGTCGTGGTCGCCTGGATGGACTACCGCGAAGGCGAAGCCAATATCTACTGCCAGCGCTACCGGGAAGACGGCACCGGAATCGGACCGAATGTCAGGGTCAATACCGACCAGGAGGGTGCGTACCAGGGATACCCGAGTTGCGCTGTCGATGATGACGGCGGGTTCGTCGTGGCCTGGGAAGATGTCCGCAAGCCGGGATACGACGTCTACGTCCAGTGGTTCGATTCGCTTGGCAACCCGCTTGGTAGCAATGAACAGGTGAACGACGGCCCGGCGGATAACGATTGCTATTCGCCGACCTGTGCTCTTGATCGAGCCGGACGGCTGGCGCTGATGTTCAACGACGAGCGCGACTACCCGGGCAATCCGCAGATCTACTGCCAGCGTTTCCGGCCGGACCGGTCCCGCATCAGCGATAACCAGATTATCAATGAACCCAACCTGTTCGCCAACAACCACCACTGGACCGTCGGCCAGAGCGTAGCCGCGAACAACGAGATTGTGGTCTTCGCCTGGACCGACAACCGGCGTCACCTGGGTTGGGATATCTACGCCAAGGTGACCGACTGGAATCTCATCGGCATGGCCGAGCCGGTGAGCCCGAGGCCCGGCTATGTTGACTGGATCCGGCCCACCGTCTGCACGGATGGGATGCTCCGGTTGGCACCCGGCATGACCGGTAGCGCTTTGAGAGTCATAGTCCGGGACCCGGTCGGCAGAATAGTAGCAGATAGAAGCGTACCGGCCGGGGAGACGGTGATTGACCTGGGCGGACTGAATCCCGGGGTCTACTTCGTGACGGCCGAAGCCGGACCGGGTACGGTTCAAGCCAAGCTGATTGTGAGATAATGGAGGTACTACGTTGAAAGCAATCTGCCTGATAGTCGCACTGGCAGCCGCGGTTCAAGCGGCGGGCGGCGGGGACGCGCCGCGGCGTGACCTTGCGATACTCGCTTCCGCGGTCCTGCCCGGTACCGGCCAGATGATGCTGGACAGCAAAGTCAGGGGAGAAGCCCAGCTCTGGCTGGACGGCGCAATCTGGGTCCTGTGGGGCGGGTTCTCGTGGTACAGCTCCAGCCAGGAGCAGACCGCCCGCCTCTACGCTGCGAAGGAATCCGGTGTTGATCTTGCAATCCCGGAAGCGGACTACTACCGGGCGCTCGAACGCTACGACAACACCGATGAGTACAACGAGGACATCCGCCGGGAAGCGCGCGACCGGTATCCGGACGACCCGGAAGCACAACACGATTACTACGAGAGCCATGGCTACTTCGGCGGTGCCTGCTGGAACTGGAGTTCGGATTCGGCCCGCTTCGACTACTGGCGGACACGCAAGTCCGGCCGGGCCGCTGCCCTGAGAGCGGGTTTCTCCGCCGGCGCTCTGCTTCTTAACCGCCTCATCAGCGTGGTTGACTGCGCGTTCTTCGCCGGGACCCGGACCGACGACGCGAGAATCGAGATCGGGTCCGGTTCGAGTCTGGCCAGTGTGGAGGTGCGCTACCGGTTCTAGGTTCCAGTGGCTGACGACGCGGAACAGTTGACGCAGTTCGATTTCCTTGTAATCGGCTCGGGCATTGCCGGGCTCTGGTTCGCGTACCGGGCCGGCAGTCACGGCTCGGTGCTGATTGTCACCAAGAAGGAAGACAGCGAATCCAATACCAACTATGCCCAGGGAGGCATCGCGGCCGCGGTAGCCGGCAACGACTCGCCCGAGCTGCACCGTGAGGATACACTGCAGGCCGGTCAGGGGCTGGTCCGCCCGGCGGTCGTTGACCTTGTTACTTCGGCCGGGCCGGGCCTGGTGCAGGAGTTGTACGACGTCGGGATCGAGTTCACCACGTACCAGGACGCGCAGGGACGGCGCCAGTTCGACCTCGGGCAGGAAGGCGGCCACCACCGGCGCCGGATTGTCCACGCGAAGGACCATACCGGGCTGGAGATCGAGCGGGGCCTGCTCAAGGCGGTTCGCTCGAACCCCGCCGTCACTGTCTCCGAACGACACTTCGCAATTGACCTGGTACTGGACGAGTCCGGACGCTGCCGGGGCGCGTGCGTTCTCGACATCGAAACCGGCGCACTGCAGGTAATCCGGGCCCGGGCCACGATGATTGCCGCGGGCGGAATCGGACAGGCATATCTGCACACCACCAATCCCCTGATTGCCACCGGCGACGGCATCGCCATGGGCTACCGGGCCGGAGCCCGAGTGGCGAACATGGAGTTCATCCAGTTCCACCCGACATCGCTGCACGGACAACTCGTCAAAGGACGCGCTTTCCTGCTGTCAGAAGCGATGCGGGGCGAAGGCGCCATCCTGCGAACCAGGGATGGCAAGACGTTCATGGATCGGTATCATCCCGACGCCTCACTTGCTCCGCGGGATGTAGTCGCCCGGGCGATTGACTCGGAACTGAAGATGCGGAAGGAAGAGCACGTGCTGCTGGATGCGACTCATCTCAATCCTGATTCGCTGCGGCAGCGCTTCCCGATGATTCATCGGGTATGCCTGGAACTCGGCATCGACATCACGCGGGAGCCGATTCCCGTGGTTCCGGCCGCCCACTACGTCTGCGGTGGCCTGGCGGTCGATTCCTGGTCCCGTACTTCAGTGCCGGGGCTGTTCGCGGCCGGGGAGTCCGCTTGCTCAGGATTGCACGGCGCGAATCGACTCGCGTCGAATTCATTGCTTGAAGCCCTGGTGTTCGCCGACCGGGCGGCTCAGCGGCTGCCCGAACCGGAGGGTCCGGCAACCAAGGAACAGGTATTGCCCGATGCAGAGCAGTTCCTGCCTGCGGACCGGAAATCGGATGCGGACGCGGAGGCAATCCGGCAGGAGTTGCGCGGATTGATGCGGCGTTCCGCCGGGATAGTCCGGAGCGACTCCGGCCTGAATCGGGCACTGAAGTCGCTTGCCGGATTCACGAAGCAGGCGGAGCCGCTCGAATGCCGGCTTTCCGTTCCCTGCCTGGAACTACGCAATCTTCTGGCTGTGGCCAGGTTGATAGTGGCCAGCGCCCTGCGGCGCAAGGAGTCACGTGGTCTGCACTTCAACAAGGACCACCCGAGCACGAATGAAGAGTTCGAGAAAGACACGGAGATCAGCCGACAGGAACTCGAACCAGCGAGCACTAAGCCCGCAAGCTGAACGGCTGCTCGACCGGTTCGGGAACTACCTGCTGGTTGAACGTAGCCTGGTTGAGAACTCGGTCTCTGCGTACCTGACCGACATCCGGCAGTTCATGCTGACCTGCCGGACCGCGGCCGGGAACCCGGGGGCTGTGACGGCCAGAATGGTTCGCGGCCATCTCCGGAGCCTTACGTCGCGCGGATTTACCCGGTCAACCGTGCGACGTAAGCTAACGTCGCTCAGGATGTTCTACCGGTTTCTGACCGTAGATGTGAAGTTAACGACCGACCCGACCGGGGACATCCAGTTGCCGAAGCAGAAACGCAGCCTGCCCCAGGTATTGAGACCGGAGCAGATAGTGGCGATTATCGACGCTGCCGGCGGGAACCCGAATCGGTTCTGGGCTCTGCGTGCCCGGGCGATAGTCGAAACGATGTACGGGTGCGGGCTCCGCGTCTCGGAACTCCGAACTCTGAAGACAGCCAATATCGTCTTGACCGAAGGCTTTGTCCGGGTGATGGGTAAGCGCAGCAAGGAGAGGGTCGTTCCGCTGGGCCGGCATGCGGCGGATGCGCTGCGTGACTACCTGGCCCAGGCTCGTCCGCACTACGTCCGGAAGCGTACGTCGGAGTTCGTGTTTCCCAGCCGGCAGGGGAAACCGCTGTCAAGAATGGGTGTGTGGAAGATACTGAAGCACTGCGTTCAGAGCGCGGGAATCACTCGTCGGGTCACACCTCATACCCTGCGCCATTCGTTCGCCACTCACCTGCTGGAGGGCGGGGCAGACCTGCGTGCGGTCCAGGAGATGCTGGGACACGCGGATATCGGCACAACCCAGATCTATACGCATGTTGACCGTGAGTATCTGCGTGAGGTCTACCGGACCTTCCACCCGCGCGGCTAGATTACGGCTACGCCGAAAGTCCCGCGGACGACTTTGCCGATGATTCTGGCCCCGCGGATTGTCTTCTTCAGGGATTCGGCCTGCCTCGGCCCGGCGAGCAGCACCATACCCATGCCCATATTGAAAGTACGGTACATTTCATCGACGGGCACGTTACCGAGTTCCTGGATCAGACTGAATATGCGCTTCGGGCGCCAACTCCCGGCTTTGACGACGCAGGCGGTTTCCGGCGGAAGCAACCGGCGGATGTTGTCATAGAACCCGCCGCCGGTGATGTGAGCGATTGCTTTGATCCGCTTGAGCACGGGGTAGACTTGAGAGAAATACGACCGGTGTGGCCGCAGCAGTTCAAGCCCGAGGGGCAGCGCGATTCCCGGCACCCTGGAGTCGACGTCCAGCTTTGCCTTCTTGAAGAGGACCTTTCGTGCCAGCGAGAAGCCGTTGGTGTGAAGGCCCACTGAGGGGAGACCAACCAGCAGGTCGCCGGGCGCTATCCGGCTGGTATCGATGAGCCGGTCCCGGGCGGCAATACCGACGATGAACCCGACCAGGTCGTATTCATCGTGCCGGAACCATCCGGGCATCATTGCGGTCTCGCCGCCGACCAGCGAGCAGCCGTGCTGCCGGCAGGCCCGGGCGATTCCGGCGACTACCTGTTCAGGAACCTTCGGGTCGAACCGTGAGAATGCCAGGTAGTCGAGAAAGAAGAGCGGACGCGCGCCGACCGCGAGGATGTCGTTGACGCAGTGGTTGACGATATCGATACCGACGGTGTTGTGCTTTCCGACCATTCGGGCAACGGTCAGCTTGGTTCCGACGCCGTCGCAGCTTGCGACGAGGATGGGGTTGCGGGTTTGTTTGAGTTGGTAGAGGGAGCCGAAGGCGCCGATGTTGCCGAGGACTTGGGGAGTGAAGGTGGAGCGGGCGAGGCGGCCGATCGCCTTTTTGAGGGTGTTGGCGGCGTCGATATCGACTCCGGCGTCTTGGTAGCGCACAGGGAAGTGTAAAGGAAAGGGGTCGAGGGGTCAAGGGGTCCAGGGTGAGGATCAGAGAAGGAAAGGGGGCGGCGCGAAGAGGAGGAGGAAGTCAGAAGGCAGAAGTCAAAGGGCTAAGGGCGGAATGGGGAGGGTGAGGAATTACAGCGTGCGGGTGAAGAAGTAGTAGGTCTGGAAGGCGTCGGGGCGGAAGCCGATGCGCCAGTAGAGTGTGACGACGCGGTTGGTGCTGAAGGCCGCGGTGGAGATTGATTCGAGGCCCTGGGAGCGGCACCAGTGCAGTAGTCGGGAGAGCATTGCCGAGCCGATTCCTTTGCCGCGGGATTGGGGGAGGACGCCGAGTTCGAGGATGGAGGTCTTGCTGCTGATGACGTAGCCGACGGGGTTGCCGCTGCTTTCGGCGACGAGGATTTGGTCGGGGAGGAAGCCGGGGCGGCGGGTGACGAGGTTGAGGTATTGTTCGTCGACGGGTTCGCCCTGGGTTGCGGGGTTGTCGAATGCCCGGCTGGAGAGAGACATGAGGAGGCTGTTTTCCTCGGGCAGGCGGGCGGAGCGGATTGTCAAGGAAGGGGGTCGAAGGGTCAAGGAAAGGGTTCGAGGGGTCGAGGGGTCGAGGGGTCGAGGGTGAGGAATGAGAGGACGGGGGTCGAGGGTTCTGGGGTGAGGGATTCGGCGGAGGTTGTGGCGGAAGCCGATCATGGAGGTGGGGAGGTCGTGGAATCCGAGGGAGCGTGCAATCGGGGGGTGGATTGTGTCGATGCTGCGGTAGAAGATGAGGGCTTGGGGTCGGCCGTGACGTTTGCCGAGCTGTTCCGCCAGGCGGAGAAGGGGCTGGGTGAGGGGGCGGTGCGAGGCCGCGTCGCGGTAATCCGGGCTGAGGAAGAGGCCGATGTGGATGAGTTTGCGGCCGTTCCATTCGGAGTCGCGGGCCCAGCCGTAGCCGACGAGTTTTCCTGAGGTTTCGAGGACGAGGCCGCGGCCGCGAGCGAGCCATGGGGTATCGAAGAGGTCGATTGTCGACTGCTCGGAGAGGGCGGCCCGGGCGTTCAGCTCACCGAATATCGCCTGCATCAGCCGGGCGACGGGCCGGGCGTCTTGGCGCGTGAGGTCGCGGGTAGTGAGCGTAGAGGAATGGCCGGCCATTGGCAGCGGAGTTTAGCAGACCGGTTGGGTTGAGTCAAACATCGAAATGGCGAATGGCGGATGGCGAATTCGGAAATGGGAAGTCGGCACTTGAGGTTTCGTTTGACTTGGCTTGGGGGTGAGTTAGGATTGGGGTTGCTTTTTTCAGGAGGATTTCGTGAAAGATTTCAGCGCAGAAGAGGTCAGGAGTATCGGCTTTTTCGGCCACGGCGGGAGCGGTAAGACGTCGATTTGCGAGGCGTTGTTGTATGCGATGAAGGAGAACAGCCGGCTTGGTTCGGTTGATGACGGGACGTCGCTGCTGGATTATGATGAGGATGAGGTGGCGCGGAAGATTGGAATCAACCTGGCCCTGGGGTACGGGGAGCACCGGGGAGTGCTGATTAACATCGTCGACGCTCCGGGGTATGCCGATTTCTACGGGAATGTGGTATCCGCAATCCGGGCGGTCGATAGCGGGGTTGTGGTGGTGGATGGGGTTTCCGGGGTGGAGGTGGGGACCGAGATGGTCTGGCGGCGTTTGGAGGAGGCGGGTCTGCCGAGGGTTGTTTTCGTGAATAAGCTGCGGCGGGAGGATACGAGTTTCGATAGTTCCGCGGAGGAGGTCCGGAAGGCGCTGGGGACGTCGGTCGTACCGTTGTTCCTGCCGATCGGTCGGGAGAGCGGGCTGAGCGGGATCGTTGATATTCTGAATGACAAGGCCTACAAGTATGAGGAGGGGAAGCGGTCGGAGGTCCCGATTCCGGATGAGATGAAGGACGGGGTTGCGGTGTGGCGGGAACGACTGGTCGAGGCGGCGGCGGACGCCGATGAGGCATTGATGGAGAAGTTCCTGGAGGGCGGGAGGATTACGCCGGATGAGATGCGGACCGCGGTTCGGAACGGAATCAAAGCCGGGGTGGTCTACCCGATGGTCTGCGGCGATGCCCTGGCCCGGATCGGTACCGACCTGCTGCTGGACCTGGTTGTCGACGTGCTGCCGGGACCGCTGGACCTGCCCGACCTGACGGGAACGAAGCCCGATTCCGACGAGCAGGTAACCGTTCCGCGCCGGGCTGAGGGGCCGACGTGTGCGCTGGTTTTCAAGACGGTTTCCGAGTCCCACGTGGGGGAGATGCACTATGTCCGGGTGTTCAGCGGTTCACTGCAGTCCGGGGCGGTGGTGGAGAATGCGTCGAGCGAGCGTGAGGAGAAGATCAATCAGATGTACCTCGTCAAAGGCAGGGAGAGGACCGAAGTCAATCGGCTGACGACCGGGATGATCGGGGCGCTGGTCAAGCTGAAGAAGACCCATACCGGTGATACCCTGTATGACAAGCAACTGCCGATTCGATTGCCGCGGGTTGATTTCCCGAAGCCGTGCATCTCGGTGGCGATTGTCCCCAAGACCAAGGGCGACGAAGAGCGGGTGTCGAACGGCCTGGTCCGGCTGCGCGAGGAGGACCCGACTTTCGGCTACAAGTACAACCGTGAGGTCGGCCAGGAACTGATGAGCGGGATGGGCGAGCTTCATCTGGACGTGATTGTCGGGCGGCTGGCACGGCGGTTTGACGTCCACGTCGAACTCATGAAGCCCCGGATTCCGTACCGGGAGACGATTACCCGCAAGGCCGAAGCCCAGGGTCGGCACAAGAAGCAGACCGGGGGCCGGGGTCAGTTCGGCGATGCGTATCTCCGGCTTGAACCGATGCCGCACGGCGGAGGTTTCGAGTTCGTGGATGCAATCAAGGGCGGGTCGATTCCCGGCAAGTTTGTTCCCGCGGTGGAGAAGGGCGTCGTTGAGGTCATGGAAAAGGGTATCCTCGCCGGGTACAAGATGACGGATATCAAGACGACGGTCTTTGACGGTTCCTACCACCCGGTAGACTCGTCGGAAATCGCGTTCAAGATGGCCGGTTCGATTGCGTTCCGGAACTGTTGCGAGAAGGCCGGTCTCGTGCTGCTTGAGCCGATAATGGCGATTGAGATTACCGTTCCGGACAGCTACACCGGTGACGTGATGGGCGACCTGAACGCCCGGCGTGGCCGCATCATGGGAATGGAAACCCAGGGCAACCTCCAGGTAATCAAGGCGTTCGCCCCTCAGGCCGAGTTGTACAAGTACTCGAACAGCCTGCGTTCATTGACCCATGGCCGCGGCTTCTTCACGATGGAGGTCGCGCGCTACGAGGAAGTACCCAAGGAACTTGCCGGCAAGGTTGTCGAAGAAGCGAAACGCGCGAAGGAGACCGGCTAGGGGTTCTTTCGTCTCGCCCGGCAGAAGCGGACCAAACCCACGGCAGCGAACAGAATCAGCACGGGTTCAATCGGTGCCCGGAACCTGGCTTCACCCACCGGACCGACCAGCAGTGTGAAATAGAGAACGCTGAGCAGCAGCCAACGGCAACTGCGACCGACGCCGGAGAAGACCCCGATAACCCCGAACATCAGGACGCCGAACTGGAACAGTGCTGCCAGAATCAGAACAGTCAGCGGGAAGGCCCCGAATCCCTTCAGCCTTTGATTGTAGACCAGGCGAATCGCCGGCCCGAATTTGCCTCTGGCCGCAAGTGCCATTGAGCGCTGGAACACCCGGGGTTCCCCGGTGTCCCGGGTTCCGGAATGCACCATCAACGGCTGCAGGCTGATTGGACTCAGGAAACAGGCTCCGCAGCCTGCGAGCTGGATTGCCGTGGTCAGGAGGGGGCGGCGCAGCATGTGGGGCCAAGCAACGGCAGACAGCTTGCGCCAGAACCCGGCTTCGTCCGAGGTATCGAGCCGGCCGAATCGGTTGACCGCTTCCAATCGCATTGTGTCCCGGGCGTCAGCGAGGCTGATGTTCTTGTCCGCGGCCAGCACCGTCGCCGCATTGTACAGAAACGTATTGTGCTCACCCGCCGTTGATACGATGTACCGACCGCTTGTCCGGCCGTTGCGCATCACCCACGGCAGGGCGACGATCGAAGCACAGGCCAGCGGTACCAGCAGTTGCACCGGACGGAACCGTCCGGCCCGAAGCTGCCGGAAGAGAACGTGGCCGGCGAGCAGCAGCGGGAAGAGTATCGCAATCGGCCTGGTCAGGACCATGAGGCCGGAACAGAATCCCGCACCGACAAGGTACGACACCCCGCCCGTTCGGCGGTAGCGGTTGAACAGCAACAGGCAGACGGTCAGCAGCAGGACGAAGGCGGTTTCGGTCACGACTTTGGTGGATAGGAACGCCAGGTTCGGACTCAGGCCGGCAAGCAGGGCCGCAATACCCGCCGTTGCTCTGCTCAGGCCCAACTCAAGGCCGAACCGGCGCACGGCCCAGACCAGCATAATGGAGAGCAGCAATTGCAGCAGGAGGATGAGAATGACCGGGTCGCGCACGAACCGGTAGAACGGCGCAATCAGCATCGGATACCCGGGTGTGCGGAACAGTTCCGGCCGGACCGGCGGAACCGAATCGCGCGAGAAGACCTGGTTCCGGGCGATGTTCCGGGCGAGTTGTTCGTACTCCACCGCGTCCGCTATCGATTCAATCGTCATGGTGCGCAGGGGTGTTGACGGTAACGTCAGCATCGCGATTCTGACGACAACCGTGGCCAGGACCGCGGCGACGATCAGGCGTCGCTCAATGGATGTCATACGAGACAGCGGAGCGCCGTCGGCTGCGGCGGACGAGCAACCCGACCAGGATTCCAATAACGAAGCCGCCGATGTGGGCGAAGTAAGCGATTCCACCGCCTCCGCCCGAGGCCGAACTGAAGCCGTAGAGCACCTGGATCAGTATCCAGAACCCGAGGAGAAGGAAAGCCGGCAGATAGATCAGTCTGATGAAGAAGAATATCGGAACGAGGGTCAGAACCCGGGCGCGGGGGAAAAGGACGAAATACGCACCCATGATGCCGGATATCGCTCCGGATGCGCCGATTGTGGGAACCGGCGAATGCGGACCGGCCAGGATGTGCAGTCCGCTGCCGAACAACCCGGCCGCCACGTACAGCCCCAGATAGGGGAGACGTCCGAGGGTATCTTCGATGTTGTCCCCGAATATCCAGAGGTAGAGCATGTTGCCGATGATATGGAAGAAACCGGCGTGCAGGAACATCGAAGTCAGCAGGGTCCAGAGTCTCCTGCCGGCAGCGATCTCTTCCGGAATCATTCCGTAAGTCAGGAACAGGGAGTGGCCGGCCGCGGAACCGGACATCTGCGAAAACAACTGGTACACGAAGACAATCGAGCAGGCGGCAACGAGCGCATAAGTCACGTAGGGCCTGGTGGCTGAGCGGATGTCGTCGCGCAGCGGGATCAAGTCTGCTCCCGGCAGACCAGGACCGTGACGAGCGCGGCGATGCTCTTGTCTTTGACTGCGAGCATCGTGCCTTCGGTCGTCTTGGCTTTGACCCCGACCCGACTGCGTTCGATTTCGAGCAGGGCGGCAATCCGGCTGCTGATTGCCGGGACGTGCGGGGCCAACGCCGGCCGGTCGCAAACCAGAACGCAATCGAGGTTCACGACACGGTATCCGTCGCCTCGGATTTCCCGGTATGCGTCCTGCAGGAATCTACTGCTGTCGGCGTCAAGCCAGGCCGGGTCGGTATCAGGGAACCTCGTGCCGATATCCGGCAGGGCCAGGGCTCCGAGCAGCGCGTCGGTGACGGCGTGCAGCAGGACGTCACCGTCCGAATGGCCGACAAGGCCGACGTCGGAAGGAATCTCGACCCCGCCGAGAATCAGCTTGCGGTTCGGGCCGAACTCATGGGCGTCGAACCCGATGCCGACACGAAAGGGCGACTGTGAGTTGCTCAACGTTCTGATTCTATGCCGTCGGTGGGTTGGGGTCAAGGGCAGAGCCCTGCCGAGGCCGGCGTCCGGATTGACACCCGACTTCGGCGCGGTAACATTGCGGCGTGATTGACGTTTCCGTGGACGGCAAGAGCCGTCAATTCGAGCCGGGTGTGACGGCCGGCAAGGTGCTGAAAGGCCGGAAGGCCCTGGCCGCCAGGGTCGACGGCCGTCTCGTCGACCTCTCAACGCAGCTCGAGCAGGACTGCACCATTGAGCCGGTCGGATTCGATTCGGACGAAGGCCGGGAACTGTACTGGCATTCGGCCGCTCACCTCATGGCCCAGGCCGTCAAGCAACTGTTTCCCGATGCCAAAGTAGCCATTGGCCCCGCGGTTTCCGAGGGTTTCTACTACGACTTCGATGTGGCGGCGCCGTTCACCGACAGCGACCTTAAGCGGATTGAGAAGCGGATGCGCCAGCTCAGCAAGAAGCAGACCCCGGTCGTCCACAAGTGGCTGGCCCGCGAGGAAGCGATTGAGCTCTTCCGGAGCCGGGGCGAGGACTACAAACTGGAGATTATCGAGGGCCTGGCCGACGAGAAGATATCGGTCTACGAGCAGGGCGATTTCGTGGACGTCTGCCGTGGACCGCACCTGCCGGACACCGGCAGGATCAAGGCGGTCAAGCTGTTGAGTGTGGCCGGTGCCTACTGGCACGGCGACGAGTCCAACCGGATGCTGTCCCGTATCTACGGAATCGCGTTCCCGACCGAGGAAGCCCTCAAGGAACACCTGGAGCGGCTGGAAGAAGCGAAACGGCGCGACCACCGCAAGCTGGGAACCGCGCTCGACCTCTTCAGCTTCCACGAGGAAGCCGGGGCCGGGCTGATGTTCTGGCACCCCAAGGGGGCGACGGTCCGGCGGCTGATCCGGGAATACTGGACCCGCGAGCACCTGGCCGCGGGATACCAACTGGTCTCGACTCCGCACATCGCCCGCAGCGGACTGTGGCATACTTCCGGCCACTACGACCACTACCGGGAGAACATGTACGTCCTGCCGGTGGACAACGAGGAATACGTTCTCAAGCCGATGAACTGTCCCGGTCACATGCTGATTTACCGTTCCCGGACCCACTCCTACCGCGACCTGCCGGTCCGACTGACCGAGTGGGGCACTGTTTATCGCTACGAACGTTCGGGCGCCCTGCACGGCGCGATGCGGGTCAGGGGTTTCACCCAGGATGACGCCCACATCTTCTGCACCGGCGACCAGATTGAGGCCGAAGTTCAGGGCGTGGTCGAGCTGTCCCTGAAGATACTGAAGACGTTCGGGTTCGAGAAGTTCGACGTGGACCTGTCGGTGCGCGACCCGAAACACCGGGAGAAGTACCTGGGGACCGACGAACAGTGGGAACTGGCCGAGAACTCGCTGGAGAGCGTTCTCAAGCGGACAGGATTGCCCTACCAGCGGGCCGAGGGCGAGGCAATCTTCTATGGCCCGAAAATCGACATCAAACTGGTCGACTCGCTGGGCAGGAAATGGCAGTGCCCGACCTGCCAGTTCGATTTCAACCTCGGAGCAAGGTTCAAGCTGCACTACACCGGCGAAGACGGCCGGCAGCACGGCGTCTACCTGGTGCATCGGACCATCCTCGGCGGTATCGAGCGATTCTTCGCGATACTGATTGAACACTACGGCGGGTCGTTCCCGATGTGGCTCGCGCCGGTGCAGGCCAGGGTGATGGCCGTGACCGACGGCCAGATCGACTATGCACAGGAAGTATTCCGGCGGTTCCGGGATGCGAATTTCAGGGTTGAAATCGACACGAGAAACGATAAGATAGGGTACAAGATCAGTGAAGCAGAACGACAGAAGATACCATACATGATAGTCACTGGTGCCCGAGAGGCCCAGCGGCAGGCTGTTTCATTGCGCCGGCACGGCGAGGGCGACCTGGGAGTCCTTACTATCGAAGCGGCGCTGGCCCAACTCATGGAGGAATCCGCTGTACCGGGGTAGAAGGGTTCCCCGCACCGGCTTCATCGGCCGGCCCAAGATCAATGAACAGATTCGCGTACCTTTCGTTCGCGTTGTGGGGCCGGACAAGAAGCCGATAGGAGTCATGCAGACGAAGGAAGCCCTGAGCATAGCCCGCCGCCAGGAACTGGACCTGGTCGTGCTGGCCCCCAACAGCGACCCTCCGGTTTGTGGCATCATTGACTTCGGAAGGTATCTCTATGAGCAGAAGGTCAAACAGAAGGAGTCGAAGAAGAAGCAGCACTCGGCACAGGTCCGGGACATGCGGATGAAGATGAAAATCGATACGCACGACTACAACGTGAAGATGAAGAAGATGCGTGAGCTGCTCGGTCAGAAAGACCGCATCAGAGTCACGCTCATCATCCGCGGCCGCGAAGTAGTCCACATCGACCTGGCCTACAAGCTGCTTGAGCGGCTGAAGGAAGACCTCGTGGATATCGCCCGTTGTGAAGGGCAGCCGCGAGTCCAATTGATGGGACGCAAGTCAATCCAGATAATGATGGTGCCAAAATGAAGACGAAAATGAAATCACTCAGCTCGCTCAAGAAGCGGGTAAAGAAAACCGGCAGTGGCAAGTATCTGCATCGCCACGGCGGAGCCAATCACAACAACGGCTGCAAGAGCAAACGGCGCAAGCGCAACCTCGGCGCTCCGGTCGTTGCCACCGTGACCCAGGCCAAGAGAATCAAGAAGCTCGTTCCCTACATGTAAGGAGCACCAATGCCACGCGTAAGAACCGGACCCTATACCCACCGACGGCGGAAGAAATGGCTTAAAGCCGCCAAAGGCTACTGGGGCGCAAGGTCGAAGCTGTACAAGACCGCCCGGCTCCAGGTGATGCACGGCCTGCTGAGCGCCTACCGCGAGCGCAAGCGCAAGAAGCGGGTGTTCCGCAGCCTGATGATTACACGAATCAACGCCGGGCTCACCCACCACGACATGAACTACAGCACCTTCATTCACGGGCTCAAACTTGCCGGCATGGAACTCGACCGCAGCGTGCTGTCGGAAATGGCGATACACGCTCCGGACGACTTCGGCCAGCTCGTTGTCCTGGCCCGGGAAAGCCTGAGCGATACCCAGCACAACTAGTCCGGTAACCGGAAAGTGAGAGCCGCCGCTTGATGAGCGGCGGCTCTTCGTAGTATCGGGGCGACCCGATTCGAACGGGCGACCCCCAGCACCCCAAGCTGGTGCGCTAAACCAACTGCGCCACGCCCCGACTGATTGCGGCTAAATCCTATGGAGAAAAACCCGGACAGTCAACACCAGTCATCCGTCACTCAAGCGGCACTTCGTTCACGTACACCTTGGCCAGACGTCCCTTCGGCAGCGAATAGACCAGCAACAACTCCCATCCGGCAATCACACGCTGGTCGGCCGCGAACGCAAAAAACCGGACTACCGCTGCGCTGTTGGCCGAATCCAGTCCGGCATACATGAAATTGAACTCCAGCGGCGACTTGATATCCAACCGGCTCCGGGCCACGCGGCGCAGAACCCGTTCGTGCCGCTCCGCATCCTCACGCCAGCCCATCGCCCGCTGATACAGCGGGTCCCCGGCCCGGAGCATCTCGACGTAGTGGGGATACCGTCCGACTACGACATCCAGCCCGTCCGGCTCAGCCAGCCGGACCACCTGGGACTTCGGAACGCAAGCAGCCAGCAGAAACACGACTGCCATCACTGCAACTCGAAACACGCTCAAGCCTAGCCCGCAGTCCTCCGGTGTCAACAGCACGGAGCCATTGCGCCATCCGATGGCTCACCGGAGCGGAGGGGTCTTTCAGGTCGTGTCAATTGCGCACGACGGACTGAGGTCGGTGCCGCCGAGGCATGGGAGCGAAGCGACCGCGGCAATCTTCCTCGTTTCATTCCCCATTCGCAATTCGGCACTCGGCATCCCCTGATGGTCCGCAATCACCAATCTGGAATCTACAATCGCACTCGGACCCTTGGACCCTTGAATCCTGGGACCCTTCCTGTCTTCAGCGTTCAGCGGCGGGCGCTTGGACCCGGACAGAGTGTCGCGTCACTGACCTTCCAATGCCAATAGTCTCTTATTATGTCCCCGGAATTCCCCCCGGAATTTCCATCTGGGACCGAAGGGCGGTCAGGGGAGTCCGAAATAGGTGGTTGTCCCTAATTAGCCCACTGGACGAGAACGGTCACGGCCTTCGCCACGAAGCCCGACATGACACCCGTGAACCCGCTCGTCACCATCACCGTCACGACCCCCGCCAAAGCCGCCGCTACGACAACCTACCTCTGCCTTTGACTCGCTGCGGCCGCGGCAGTCCAAGCAGACCCCGAACCGCCGCCCGAACCGACCGTCTTTCCTCAGAATTGGATCTGCCCGAAAT
>CBDUVZ010000032.1:0-25851 GCA_965370805.1 uncultured bacterium
GAATCCAACAGCCCGACTTGACATTTCGGGCAGATCCAATTCTGAGGAAAGACGTGCCCTGCTTGGGCCGGCGGAGTTCTCAGGCATGGCGTTCAGCTCTGCAGGCATCTCACCGCCAGCCACCCTGTGTTCCTTCATTGATCAGGTCAAGCACCTGCTCCGCCGCCTTCCTGAAGCTGAACTTAGCGACTTGCCTTCGCCCTTCAGCGACCATTCGCTCCAACTGGGCATCATCAGCCAGCAGCTCCCGGAGCTTGAGAGCTAGGTCGTGTGCGTCATGAGTACGGAAGTAACGGGCTGCGTTGCCGCCGACTTCGGGCAGGCTTGATGACCAACTGCATAGAACCGGACAGCCACACGCCATCGCCTCCAGGACCGGCAGCCCGAATCCTTCGTAGAGCGACGGATAGACCATCAGCTTGGCTGCGCTGTAGAGCGCAGGCAGATCGTCATCCGCCACCCGACCCAAGTATCGGACTCGGCCCTGTGCCACCTCGCCTTCGATCTCCTTCATCACGGCCCGACACCTCCACCCCAAACCACCGGCAATCACCAACTGCGGTGCACTCGACACCTGTCTCAAGGCTCGGAGTAACATCAGATGGTTCTTTCGTGGTTCGATAGTACCGACGGTCAACAGAAAGCCGGATGACAATCCGAACCGTTCGGCAACTCTGCGGCTCGCTTGATCGGAAGGGATCGAATCGAACCCTTCCTCAACACCCTCGCTGACTACTCTCAGCCGATCGCCTTCGACACCCAAGCAGGAATGGGCAAGGCAAGCGGTGGCCCTGGAAACAGCTATCACGCAATCCGCCACCCGGGCCACCCTACGGAGATAGATCCGACTGATGAGTCTTCTACGGAACGGCATCGTCCAAGGATACAGCACACCGGTAACGTCATGAAGAGTCAGCAAACGACGACACGGACGACTAAGCCTCAATGGCAACAGATGATTCTGTCCCCAGAAGACATCCACGCGGTCCTCCGCCAGCCAGCCCGGAAGAAACTGCTGTGTCCAGAAGAACGCGGGCCGCCCGCGCAGACCCGACTCGGTTCGCAGCCGCCAGTTCCCACGGGGAAAGGAAACGTCAACCGGCCCTGGGGAGTAGAGTATGTACTCGTTCTTCGGTGAGATCGCGATCATGTTTGCCAGCATGTTCTGCAGGTAGCGTGCGATTCCCGTTTGGGCACCACGGAACGCACCGACATCGACACCTATACGCAGGTGTCGTACTTGCTCATTCACTTTCTATTGCTCACCGCACCGTAGTCACCATCTCACTGACGGCGAACGGTCTTCAGGACCAGAAACGTCTGCTGGGACTGCGCCGCGGACGGAACCTCCAGCACGCACACCGCAGGCAGTCGTCGCATCTCGACGAACGGCCTCGTCTTCATTCCGAGCGAGGCGCGCCGCTGCAATAGACAACCCAAGGAGAACCCCACACAGAGAGATGCTCGGTGCATCCCAAGCACAACTCTCAACGATTCCCTGCACCGAGTAGGCCACAAGTCCTGCACCTAGCCCAACTACGAGTCCTCGACCTCTGAAGGACCTGAACCCGCGAGCAACACGGTCCAGTCGCAGGAATGTCTTCGTCAGCAACCAGATGAAACCGAGCCCGCCGACCAAGCCAAGACTAGCCAGCATCTCCAGGTACAGACTGTGCGCATTCCACGTACCGCGGGGATTCAACAAGACGGGGAACCCATAGCTGAACTTCACAAGGCGAAACCTTCCCGCGCCCACTCCAAGCAACCAGTTGGCCCTGAAAGTCTCCCACGCAGCCTTCCACAGGACCAAACGTCCCAGCATTGCTGGATCTTGGACTCCGGTTTGTTCAACCCGCGCCTGGACTGCGAAACGCAGTATGTCCATCGAGAGTAGCACTGCAGCGGCAACGGCGGCAAAAACAAGTAGCTTGAAAGAACGAACCCGAACCAGCACATACAGAAACGCCAACCCAAACCCCATCCAAGCACCACGCGATCTGGTATAGAACAGAGTACCCAAAAGCACTAAAAACACGATGACAAGCAGCCCATTAGTCCACTTCCGCTCGCCATCGTGCAAGGCACCAAGGACGATCGCCGCAAGTGGCCCGATAAAAAACCCAAGAAGATTCAGGTTTGTGCGGCCGAACGGAGTCAGAACCGTCTTCCCGACAAGGAACCCCTGCGCCGAAATAGCGAACCCGGGCAGTGCAAGACATGTGACTGCATGGGTTGTTACCAAAAGGAGAAGCAGTATTCGAATCTGGCTCATTGATCTCGGAACGACAGCGAAAACCCAGGTTGCCAGCAGTGCGAAGAGCATGACAACTGAACTCCTCACCACCAACGCTGCCCCACTACCACTCAGGGAGGAATTAACTGCTGACAACAGCACAGCTGCTGTCACGGCCAGCAACCCAATCCTCTCGGCGGTGTCGAGCCGCGGGAGGACACGGAGGTCGGATACCACGAACCTCGTCATGAGCAGGAAACCTACAAGCCCCAGAGAACCGACATAGAACGGCATTCCTCTATAGACCGATGGCAGTAGCCTCATTCCAGCCAGTGGCAATAGCAGGACAAAAGCCGACAGGATAAGGAAGTTGCTGCGAAAAACTGCTGCCGCGACAAGCATCTGAATCGGCCCGCACAGAAACAGCAATGCCAGTACCGTCCGGCCGAAATGCAATGAAACCGCAAATCCCGCCAAGCAGACGACTTCGGCACCAAGGAACCACACTAGATGCTGTGGGGAACGCGAAGTTGCACTACTGTGCATCATCAGTCCTGAGAATCCGTCGTAGCAGGGCAATATCGCCCCGGTTGAGACCCCCAAACAGCACAAGCAAAGGTACGTATCCGAGCACTACGCTCGCGAGAGCAAACCAGGCGCCCCAGCGGCTGACGAGCAGTCCGACAGCAGCAGCAACGCCTGACGCGGCACCCGCCCTCAGTACAGTACCCGCCAACTTGGCCAAGCACACTGGTACTCTGGTGTGCTTCTGCTGCACCACAAGAAACAACGTCCCGGTCAACTCGGCCGCCACAATGGCAACCGCAGTCCCCACAACCCCAAGCAGCGGAATCAGAACGAAATTCAGTACGACGTTCACGCCAAGTGAAACAGCGGTCTGCTTAGTGACCACCCGCGCCCGGTTGCTGGCGAAGAAGTAGTTGCTCAACAGGGCATTCAAGCAAATACACGCCCCCCACCACGCTAGAATCCGCAGAACCGCTACGGATTCCCCGTACCCTGCCCCGAAGACCAACGAAATGATGGGGCGAGCAAGCATCGTGCCGATGATGCCAAGCGGGACAGCAATGACAACTGCGTACCTAAGCGCCCGTCCGAGCAGTTGTGCCAGTTGCTCCTGCCCTGCGACGTGCATCCTTGACATAAGCGGATAGATTGCGCTCGCAAGAGCCACGCCAGCAAAAACCGTGCCCATCACAAGCCTGAATGGAGCACTGTAGACACCGACGGCCGTATCTCCCCCGAATTTGGACAGCAGCACGAAACCATTCCAGTAGTACAACGCCACAAAAAAAGCGCTCACTCCGAAAGGAAGCGCCGCTCTCAGTATCCTGCGCCACTCACGGAAGTCAAAGCTGAGCCCGACTCCGATGGAACTTCGGGAAGCCGCAACAAACAAGAAGAGCGCAGCTGTGCCTCCCGCCGCGATGTACAGCAGCGCGTACCAGTCCGGTCTGGGCGCTCCGTGGGCAAGAACGACTGCGCCGACAAGCAGTATCCCAGCCTGTAGCACTCGGCCTCCTGCCGTGAAATGCATTCTCTCGAGTCCTTGGAACACGAAACCACAGTACAACGCAACAGCGCTCGTGACAACGAAGACGCAGCATATGTAGACTACTCGGACTGTCGACCTAGGATAGCCAAGTAGATTCACCAAGACCACAATAGCCCCGATCACCAGCAATGAGGTAACAAGCTTGATCGCCAGGATGTTCCGCATATAGTGACCAACCTTGCCGTGGTCACGGGCAACTTCCCGGGCAGTGAAACTCCCAAGACCTAGATCGGTGAATACGGCAAAGAGAGCCACAAAGGCAAGAGCGAAGTTGAAAACTCCGAAAGCCTCAACGCCCAAGTGCCGAGCCGCGATAAGACTGAACACGAACATCATCAGCTTGTTCGCAATGTCGGCGGCGGCGAGGAAGAGGGTGTTTCGAGCAACTCGCCGGGCGGTCCGTGTTGGGTGATCCCGGTCGGCCTCGGGAACCGAAGCCATCCTGCTACTTTTTCTTGCGGGCAAAGAAACGGCCCACGTATCTAGCCATCTCCGCGAACTGACTACCGATTTCCTGCCAACCCTGATACTCACCAGGCCTGATGGCTTGAATGCGCTGGAAATACTCCGACACAAAGGCGAAACCAATACCCATAGCCAGGCTGAAGAGGAAAACGGCGAGGACAATGACCGAACGTCGCGGGAAACTCCGCCGCTCGGGCGGCACCGCGTGGTCCAGCACGGTCAGTGTCGGCGTGTCCCGCGCTTCCATGATCTTGGCGTACTCATACTGCTGATAGAGCATTGAGTAGGCCTCTTCCTGTGTCTTGAAGTCCCGGTAGCGCCAGAGAAACTCAGCAGCCACAGCTGGCAGGCTCTCAAAGGAAACCGCAAATCCGACACCGAATCCCTGCTTGGAGCCGACCCTCTCCAGTTTCCGCAGTTGCTCCTGAAACGCCGCAACCTCCCGCTCCAGACCAAGAACGTAGGGATTGTCCGGGCTGCTCACAGCCTGTATCATCCCAAGTTCGGCCTGTTTCAGGTACTGCTGTGACTTGAGTTTCGCGTACACACCGATAGCCACTTGGGTCTCTTCATCAATCGAGGCAACTCGATGTCGCCGCTGAAAAACCTGAAGAGAATCCTGCGCCACCGCCAAGGTGCTTTCAACCTCGCTCAGACGGCATTCTATGAAGAGCCGAGTATTCCGCCCTCTGCTCATGTTGGAGTGACGCAAGAAATCATCCAGCTCCTCAATATAGCAGTTGGCTATATCGGCCGCTAGGCGAGGCGTCTTGGACTCAACTGCCAAAGACACAATACCCTCGTCGCTCGTGGCCAGGCTCGTCATACGGCTCAGAATCTTCCGGGCCTTCTCTCTGCTGTGCTCTTTCACCCGGTAGTGCTCGACGATACTGCACTTGGCGACGACTTTGTCCATCACGGTGCGACTCTCGAGAATCCCGACCATCAAGTCCGAGGGAGTCGACGCACCCATCATGCCGGAACGCAGACGACCCAGACTGCCACTCATACCTCCTCCCAGAACCGACGTCAGGCCGAGCATATCATCCTCCGGCGGCGGAAGCAACTGGGCAGTTGCGGTGTATCGATGAGGCAAGACGAAACTGACGACGACGGCAACGAGAGTCAGCGCCAGTGTGTTGAGGAGTATTAGCTTACGCCACTTGAGAACGACACGCAGGTACTGCAGCAACCTATTCACGGTGCAAGTCTAGGTAAACGTCCCCTGGTGTCAACCAGGACCCCACTCCCCGGTCGGCCGAGCAGGAGCCAATCCCAGTCTCCTCCGAGCATCAACGCGCCGCAGGCAACTCCGAATCGCCGACGGGATTCACACACGGCCTGTCTACACCGCTGGGTCAATCAGTTCCCTGTGGCGTATCGGACCCTGTCAGCTACATCGACGAACCGACCGTTCACGTACGTATAGCTTCTATCGGGGAGTAACTCAAGGTCCGCACCGAAGTAGCGATTGAGAACCACCCGAAAGGAATTCACGGGGGTGATGGACGGATACAACGCGCTGCTGTCTACACGGGGCAGGTAGTACGCATTCAGTATTCGAAATCTCGCTCGGAGGTCATTCACTTCGTCGATGCTGTCGAAATTCTCGGGCGGATGCGGACCTTCATCGGCCTGCAAGATCACGACAGGAAGTGCTCCTGAATCCGACAGAAGCTTGTCGATGAGCATCTTCAGGTTCCGGTTGGCGAAAACGAGTTGATTGACGAAACCCACTTTCGTGCCCCTCGCCATCTGCTCAGACGACGCGACGAAACCACCGGTGCTGTCCAATACGTACGGCTCGTGTGGAACCAGGAAGTGAACGAAAGCAAAAACCGGTTCCCGCACAGCCGGCGTTTCAGCCAGCCTGTCGAACTTGTGCAGGACCCTCCCCCATTGCTCCTTCATGGCGTCGAAGCCCAGAGCAGACCCAATCAAACGGGCCATCGTGGTCTTGTACAGCATCATTGAGAATTCTCCGAGCAGAAGTCTATTGACGTTCTCATCGGCATACCTGTTGTAACTCGTTGAACGCCACCACGTGCCGAAGTGGATGAACCTGTAGCCTTTCGATCTCAGAAAACGCCATACCCTGTAGTCCTGGGTCCGGGCATGTAGGGCTCTTCGGTATAACTTCCTCCCCGCCGAGTCCACCAGGTCGTTGATGTACTCCATGTTCAGCGATGACGCCAACGACATGTCTGTTCGGGCGTAGTTGCACCGGCTCTCGGTTGCGACATAGAACCCCTTGCTGGTCAGGTAGTCGAGGAACTCGCTGTTGTCGAAATCGTAGACATCTCGCAGAGTACTAAGACTCGGATACCGGTCCATGACGATGTAGTAGATGTCAGGAAGTACCTCGGGTGCTGAAGACACATCCTCGCCCGGTTCCCAATGGCCGAGGACTTCCGTAGCGCTCACTTCCCCGCCGGCACTCAGCTCGTAGGCTCCGATTCTCACAACCGACACGAACACCAGGCAAGCGGCCACAATATTGAAAATGCTCGTCAGGCCGCCGAGTTCCTTGCGGGTCCTTCTCAACAGCAGGACGGCACCGGCCAGAAACACACCACAGACGAACAACAGAACCAACCCGATTGCGACATTGCGTGCCGGCCAGATACCACGTAGATAGAGATAGACGTGGCCGTAGGAGAAGAACAGAACCAGGGAAACGGAAGCGGCGACCCCCGCCTTTCTGTAGTTGCCCGTGAGCAATCTCGACAGCAACAGCGACAGACCGGCGAGAACCAGCGAAATGGCCATGGGAACTAGTATCTCTGACAACGAGGTCTGCTCGATGTTGTGCGCGAACAGAAAGAGAATCGGGAACACTGCAAGCAGGAATGGATGCAGAATCAGGACCCGCTTGGACTTCAGGAGCCACCTCCCCGCCTCGCCATGAGGTACAGCGTTCGCTCCGAACCCTCGATTCCATCCTGCGCCGCGATCTCGAAGAAACGCCTGAAATGCTCTTCAAACGCCCCCTGGGTGTAGTCAGGGAAGATATCCTCGCGCGTAGCCAGGAGCCGCTGCACCTGCGAGTCCATCTTGGGCACGAACTCAATCACCAGTCTGGAACATATCCGGCTGAAGAACCGGGCCACCTTCGGCAGCGGCAGGTTGTTGCCGATGGCCAAGTGGTGAATCAACGCAAGGGCAAGAACCGTATCAGCCGGTCCCCGCTCCAGCAATGACAGTCTTTCCCTGTTTTCCCAGCCGATGGCCGGGCTCGGATTCGTCAGGTCGAGAACCAACGGAAGGATATTGGTTTCGCCCCGCTCCCGGCAGTCAAGGTAGTTCTTCTCGACAGCAGCCGGGTCAACGTCGAAGGATACGGTCCGGATGCCTTTGTCCGCGGCCAGACGGCTGAAAACCCCCGTATTGGCGCCCAGGTCCCAGACCAGGTTCGGCCCGGTGCGTTCGAGATAGCCGGCCACCAGCGCCCGCTTGCGCTGAAACGCCTGGCTCGAGTAGTTGGTCTCGTCGTAGTATTCCGCCCACTCGGTTCCCTTCGGCTTCCAGCCCAGTTTCCTCACCCCTGACCCCAGGTTGCTGATGACTCCAAGAAGCGCAGTCCGACTCACCTTCCTTCCGCCGGGCTTCACCGTCTTGTCCGCGTATCTCCGCTGGCTTCTGGCGTGCAGGTGGATGTGAGTCCCGAGCGCCAGCGAGAACTTCGTACCGGATGGCAGCAGGGAACTCGCCAAGTCCAGTGGTATCCCGTCGATGAACACCCGCAGAAGCTGGCTCAACCTGACGTCCCGGTGACTCATCAGGGCCAGCGGTGCCAGGAAATGCTGACAGAACTGACGGTAGGCCACCCATGGCTCACCTTCCTTGTACTTCTCGAACGAGAGAGTGTCGATAAGAACCGGCGTGCCATCCAGGAACTGGATGTTATATGCACTGCTGTCCTTGAGCGTCATCCCGAACTCCATCGCCCGGTTCTGAATTGCCAGCGTAAGAAGGGCCGCGTCCTTCAACTGGCTGAAACTCCATTCATACGGGTAGGACATGAACGGCACGAACCGGGGCTTCAGGACCTTGTACGCAGTTTCGGATGCCGGAGCCGGAAGGTCGACTTCCTCGTGGGGAATGAGCATTCCCACATCCGCCAAGGCATGGTACAGACCCGGACGCACGCTGTCCGGCGCAAGGCCCATCAATTGGTCATAATCGGCCTGACCGGCTTTGTTCACCTGTCGGTACAGAACACCATCACGGGTGAAAACGAAACCGCTCGGGTCGCGAAACGAACCGGGGATTGACCGGTTAGCTGCGGGTTTCTCCATCTCCTCCGCCCCTCCGGGAAAAAAGCCCTCTCACAAAGGCGATTACCCGTCTCCAGAAAATACCAACGGCGAAAAGCCCTCCCAGCAGCGCGCCGACCACAATCTGCAGGATGTAACTGCCGGTTCCCGGGTCAAGGTACGCGTGAGCGATGCCCGGAAGTACGGCCAGCGCGAAGGCCAACGCCGCAAAAGAAAAAGTCGGTCTTGAGTAACGATTCACGATTTGCCTCCATCAGACTTGTTCGCGGCCGGCTCGGAACTTCGGACCCGATATGAAAGCCATTGCCGCCTCACACGAAGCGGGATGTTACTGCCTCCTGCCCTGCTGTCAATCCCGCTCTCACCGGATCCGGCCGGTTCCCTGGCTGGATGGCTGGGTGGAGGCACTCGGCCGGAACCGACGCAGAACCCGGACGATTCGCCGGGCCGCCTTGCCATCGCCGAACGGATTCACTGCCCGGGCCATTCGCCGGTATGCCGCCGGCGACCGAAGCAATCGTTCGGTCCCGGCGACAATCCGGTCCACGGTTGTACCAACCAGCCTGGCCGTACCGGCTTCTATTGCTTCCGGACGTTCGGTCTTGTCCCTCAGAACCAGCACCGGCTTGCCCAGAGCCGGCGCTTCTTCCTGTATCCCGCCGGAGTCAGTAAGAACCATATCTGCTCTTTCCATCAGGTGCACGAATGGAAGATAACCCAGCGGGCGCGTCAGGTGCACCCTTTCCAACCCGCCAAGTGCCGCTTGCGCCGGCTTCAGAACACTGGGGTTCAGATGCACCGGGTAGACAATCTCCACGTCCGCGTTGCGGCGAACGATAGCTGCCAGCGCCCGGCATATCTGCTTGAAGCCGGAACCGAAACTCTCCCGTCGATGCGCGGTCACCAGTATCAGGCGGCAATCAGGTGAGATCCGCTTGAGTGCCGGCACCCGCCAGGGTTGCCGGCTGGCCAACGCCATCATCAGGGCATCAATCACTGTGTTGCCAGTCACATGAACCCTCCCGGCCGGCACGCCTTCCCTGAGCAGGTTCTCTCGCGCCCACCCGGTCGGCGCGAAATGCAGGTCTGCCAGACAACCGACCAACCGCCGGTTCATTTCCTCGGGGTACGGCGCATACCGGTCGCTGGTGCGCAGTCCGGCCTCGACATGGCCGACCGCAATCCGCTGGTGATAGGCAGCCAGAGCGGACGCAAATGCACTGGTGGTATCGCCCTGCACGAGCACGATATGGGGCCGGTACTTCTCGAGGGCCGCTTCAACTCCGGTCAACACCCGTGTCGCCACGTCACTGAGCGTCTGCCCGCGGCGCATGATGCCGAGATCCACGTCCGGGACGATATCGAACAGTTCCAGAACCTGGTCGAGCATCCGCCGGTGCTGAGCGGTAACCAGCACTACTACCTCGAAGTCGCGTGGATAGCGTCTCAGTTCTCCAATGACCGGTGCCAGTTTGATCGCTTCAGGTCTGGTCCCGAATGAAAGCAGTATCCGCTTTTTCATCCGGCCCTAGTGGGCCTCACCCCAATTGGAACCAACCCCGACGTCGACTTTCAGAGGAACATCAAGCTGCCAGGCGTTCTCCATCTCATCCCGGATGACTTCCGTTGCTGCTTCGGCCTGGCCCGCGTTGACCTCGCAAAGCAACTCGTCGTGAATCTGGGCCAGCATGCCCCCCGCAATACTCTCCGCCCGGAACCGCTCGTCCAGCCTCAACATCGCCTTCTTAACAATATCAGCAGCGGAGCCTTGGATTGGCGCATTCAAAGCGGCCCGCCTGGCGGCGTCGGCCACGTTCCGGTTCCGACTGGCGATCTCGGGGACCGGCCGCATCCGCCCGGCAATAGTCCTGACAAAACCATCCGCCTCTGCCTGCCGCATGGTCCGCTCCCGCCACTCCGCCACCCCGGAGAAATGACGCAGATACTCGTCCAGGAAACTACGCGCCCGCTCCAGTGGAATGCCCATCCGGGAAGCAAGACCGAAATCGCCCATGCCGTAAATAATCCCGTAGTTCACGACCTTGGCAAGCCGCCGCTGAGTAGAACTGACATCCTGTATCTCCAGGTCGAAGATCGTCGCTGCTGTCTGAACGTGGACGTCCTCATCCTGCGCAAAAGCCCGTCTGAGCTTCTCGTCTCCGGAAACGTGAGCGAGCACCCTCAGTTCAATCTGGGAGTAGTCAGCCGAAATCAGCACCATTCCTTCGTCAGCAACGATTCCGTTCCTCATTCTGCGCCCCAGTTCGGTCCGTATCGGTATGCTCTGCAGATTGGGATTGGACGAAGAAAGCCTGCCCGTCGCGGTGCCGGTCTGGTTGAAATCAGCATGAACTCGATGTCCTTCGGAATCGGCGGACTTCATCAGCGGTTTGACGTAGGTGTTCGACAGCTTGGCAAGCTCCCGGTACCGCAAAACTTCTTTCACCATCGGGTGCATCGGAATCAACGATTCGAGCACTGCCGAGCTGGTCGAATAGCCGGTCTTGGTCTTCTTGCCCTTCGGCAATCCCAGTTGGCCGAAGAGGACTTCCCCCAGTTGCTTGGGCGAACCGACATTGAATTCGACCCCGGCAAGACGCCATATCTCCTGCTCGACTCTGCCGCGATCACCGGCCAGTTCCTGTTCGAAGGAACCCAGGAACTCCACATCAACCTTCACGCCCCGCTCTTCCATTGCCGCCAGCACGAACGGAAGCGGCATCTCCAGTTCCTCTGCGACCCGTTCCAGGCCCATCGCGGGCAACTGCGGCTCAAGCACCTTGAACAGCCGGAATGCCTGCCCCGGCTCTCCTTCGGGACCGGTGGTCTGAAAGACCCGTCCCAGCAACTGGACGGTCAGGTCCTCAAGCCGATACCTCCGGCGGTTCGGATCAACAAGCCAGGCGCCGACACCCACGTCGAACACCGGTGCCCGCAGCTCAAACCCGCTCCTGCGGAGCGACTTCACCTGCTGCTTCACATTCAATCCCACCTTGAGTAACCCGGGGTCCTCAACGATCCGCTTGATATTATCGCGCGCCGCCTCGGCAACGAATGCGACCCGCTCTCCGTCAACAGTGAACCAGAGTCCACGCCCCGGGACAAAACAGAAACCGGCGCTCGGGGTGGTAGCGAAATCGATGTCCGGATTGAACTCAGTCACTTCCACCGAATCCTGCGGGAGTGGATCGAGATCCGCCAGCAAAGAGGCAGCGCCTACTTCCAGGAAAATCTCGCGCAGCGCCTCGGCGTCCGCATCTCCCACAGCGAGGTCAACGGACTCCGCGTCGACATCAACTGCAGTGTCGAGTTCAACCAGTTCCCGACTCAATCGGGCCGCCTGCTCGTGTCCACTCAGACGCTTGTCTTTGGCGATGGCATCATCGAGCGACCCGCAGTTCTCCAGAATGTGCAGCGCCCGCTTGGGTCCGATCCCGGGCACCCCGGGAATGTTGTCAGCGCTGTCCCCGGTGAGAGCAAGGAAATCGGCCAGCAACTCCGGTCCGACACCGTACTTCTCCCGCACGTCTTCGGAACCGTACCGTTTCCTCTTCCACGGGTCATAGACCGATACCGAATCGCTCACCAGTTGCAGCAGGTCCTTATCCGACGTCGCCAGCGTCACCTCGAATCCGAGTCCTGCAAACCTCAGCGCCAGGGTTCCAAGCACATCGTCGGCCTCTACTCCCGGAACCTCGAAATCGGCTATGCCCCACGCCTTGACCATCTTCCTGACAACCGGTATCTGCTCAACCAACTCGTCCGGAGCGGACGGCCGCTGCATCTTGTAGCCCTCGAATTTCTCGTGCCGAAAGGTCTTGCCCGGGGCATCAAACACCACTGCACAGTAACCCGGCTTCAGGTCCTCAAGCAACCTGCGCAGGGTATTGGCGAACCCGAAAACCGCCGATGTATTCACGCCCTTCGCATTGCGCAGGGGGTTGTGGACGAACGCAAAGAAGCTCCGGAATATCAGAGAATGGCCGTCAATCAACAGCAGTTGCTTCACGGTCAGGCTGGCGGTTCTGACTCCCGACCCGGACCTGAATCGACCGCCCTGGTCATTGGGGTCTGGAACCTGGTCATTTCCTCAACGTCCGGGTATCAACCCGTGGCCCTGACCGGCTGCACGTCAAGTCCTTCATCAGGCTGAGTATATCCCCGGCCCTTTCCCGGTCAAGCGCCGGTCTGTATCTCCGACGCCCCGGGGACAACCAGACACAAGCGGAGGGGAACATGTCCCCTCCGCAGGAATGCCGGCCGCGGACCTCAGTCCGCAGGCTTGATTCTGTACGGAAGCAGCCAACCGCGGTAGTCGTAGGGTGCCGTCGGGTCGAGCAGGGTGCTCTCGGTCATCAGGTCGAAGATAGCAAAGCGAAAGCCGGGTATGATCTGGGCGTTCCATACCCCACTGTACACGCCGTCGCCCTGGTGCTGGAATGGCAGCCTCAGGAGCAACCAGCCCCAGAATGCGTGCAGAAAGGCCCGACCTTCGGTGGCATTGGTGTACATCGTGAACGTCAGTTGTTCCGCCGGAGTGAATTCGACCAGGCTGTCCAGCACGTAGTATGTGTTGAGCGGGTCGACAATCGTGATGTCCCTGATCGAACTCTGAATCCGCAGGCTGTCGATACGCACGGTGCTCGTCGTATCGGAGTTCCCGGAAACCAGGGAAATCCGCTTCAGCCGCCAGCCCCGGTCGATATCTGTATCTTGGCCCTCCCGCATGAAGACAGCATTGAGCTGAACCCGCTCAGTGAGCGCCTTGGTCCAACGCTCCGATGTCGTATCGCTCGTCTTTGCCCAGTGAATGAGTTCGCCGTAGTTGGACTGGTGCCAGCCAACCCACGCCGAATCACCGGCAACCTCAACGTCAATGGTCGGCTGCGGGTCGTGCGTCTGCGGACCACGCCACCAGAGCCCGACCGTCGTGTCGTCAAGCAGGCCGGTCTCTTCAGCGGAATCGCCCTCTGTACCTGCCTTGAAGTACGTCGTATCCTCTTCGACCAGGCCCCGTACCGCCGTCGCGTCGGCCTCCGGATCCGCGACCTTGCACGCCCCGACAAGCAGTGCCGTCGCAGCAAGCAACAGGACAACCATGAACCATCTACTCACACATCCTCCTTTCAAGACTCTCTTCCGTCTTGATCGCTGGAACTTATGGACGAACCACTCCTTCCTCACCTCCAATCCTATCGCACATCGGTCGGGAGATCAAAAGCCGCCCAGACCGGAGCGTGGTCCGAGCAGGGGTACCCGACAGGCATCTCTCGTGCTCTCTGCCGCACGAACGACTCAAGCAGTTGGTTCTCTGCTCCGGCCGACCTGAGGCCGAGCGACAGGTTGCGGCTCACGAGGATATGGTCCAGTAGTTCCCGTTTCCTCCAGCCGACATAGGAAAAGGCCCGCTCTCTCGGAATCAGGCGTGCCACCGGAAACAGCTCACAACCCCCTTCGGCCTTCTCCTCATCCGACCCCGCAGCATCGATTCCCATCACCAGCTTCGCCGCATCCGAATCCGGGCCGTCGTTGAAATCGCCCATCACCGTGTAGTGGTCTGCGGTGCCCTGCTCGATCTCCCGGTCAAGCAGGCAACGCAGCCCGGCGGCTTCTCTTATCCTGCCGACCGCCGATAGTGCCTGGCCGAGCACTGTCCGCCGCCGTACCGACTCATCCTCGGATACCATCTCCAGATCCGCACGTCGCGACTTCAGATGCACCCCGACTACCAGCAGCGTTTCGCGATTCGGCAACTCCACTCGGACCCAGGGAACCGGCCGCCGGAAGACCAATGACATGACCTCCGACGACCGGTCCGGGAGTACCGCCGGGAAATCATGCCACTGCCCGTTGTCGATGACCGGTAACCGGGACAGAATCCCGACGCGGATCCGCCGGTGCTCTTCAGGGGCGTCGGCTATGAAGGGTACCGGCCAACCCCAAACATGGGCCAGTTCCTCCAGACTCTCCGGTTCGCGCACTTCCTGCACGACTGCTACGTCCGGAGCGATGCGTCTCAGGACCTCGGCAAGGAAACCCAGTTTTGCACGATACGCCTCAGTGCCCGGGTTGTCCTGCCTGCCGAGGTTGAACAGGTTGTAGCTGGCCAGCTTCAACCCGACAGTTGTCTTCTTCGTCGCCTTGGTCATTGAGGGTTGGCCGTTCCCTTCTCCGCCGCCGTCTGCCCGAAACGCTCCAGAATCAGCCTCGTGTTTTCCTTCCAGTACTGGACTATCTCCGTCACCTCCAGCCCCCTGCTCAGCTTCATTGCTTCGGTTCCGAAGCCCCGCGGGACGTACAGATAGAACTTGCAGTCAAGCCCGCTGAAATCCTTCCACTGCTGCGCCTCTCGGACATTGACGGTTGACTCGGTCTCGACTTCGGCAACCATCATCAGCCGGTCGCTGTCGGCATGAATCACCACGATGTCAGGAAAGAACTCCCGGCCGTCGGCGTCGAATACGGCTTTGGTCTTGAGCGGATGATTGGCAGACGCAATCAGATGCGGATGCGCCTTGCTCGGGTAATGGTAGTATTCATGGTAGAGCAGCTTGACTATGTGGTCATGCTGTATCTGCTCATCGATTTCTCTTCCCGGCATCTTCGGTCCTCCATTCTGCGGGCCATCTTCGGACTGCATTGCCGCATATCTGTTTACCACCATTTCCACGCGAAGTCAAGCCCGGTCGCTTTGGATATATCAACGACCGCTGCTGCCACCTGCGACCGTACGCAACCCGGGCGACATACCCGTGGTGTCTGTCCTTGTGGCCGCGTCGGCGAGTTGCACCACCTCCATCTTGACATCCGGCCGAATTCCCTTATGCTTGACGCCGAAATCATGAGAAGGCGTACCCATTCTGATAGAAAGCGGCGGAGACCTGGAATCCGCCGAAGAACCTGCTGTTTCTGCGACAACAAAATCCCTCATATCGACTACAAGGCACCGAATCTACGCAACTTCCTGACAGAGAGGGGCAAGATAGTGCCAAGCAAGCTTTCCGGGGTCTGCACTCGCCATCAGCGCCTGCTTGCACGAGCCATCAAGACCGCTCGGAGCATGGCACTACTCCCGTACAGCAACTAGATGAAGGTCATCCTGCTCGAAGACATAGAGAGACTCGGCGACAAAGGCCATGTCGTAAGCGTCAAGGACGGCCACGCCCGGAACTACCTAATCCCGAGGAAGATGGCACTCCGGGCCACACCGGCCAGCCTGAAGCAACTCGAATCCATCAGGAGCCAGCTCGCCACAAGAGACGAGAAAACCAAGCGGCGGCTCGGCGGCGTCGCCGAGAAACTCGGCCAAGTTGAGATAAGAACAACCATCAAAATGGGCGACGAGGGTGCGTTCGGTGCCATCACCAATGCCGACATTGCCGAGCTCATCGCCGCAGAGGGTTTCGAGATCGACAGACACTCCATCGTCCTTGCCGAGCCGGTCAAAGGACCTGGAGTCTACGACATTACCGTCAAGTTCGGTCACGAGGTGACGGCGACCGTCAAGCTCTGGGTCGCCGAGCAGCCTGCGTGATCGAAGTCAGCGTTGACGGTATCCTGATCGACAACACCAACAACTCCCCGGTCGTACTCCTGCGGGAGCGCGAGGGCGACCGTGTGCTGCCGATCTACATCGGTCCGTTTGAAGCGTCTGCCATCGCCTATTCCCTGCAGAAAACGAAATTCCCGCGTCCGATGACCCTCGATATGATGCGGCTCATTGTCGAAGGCCTGGGCGGTCGAGTCCGCCGCGTTATCGTCACCCGAATCAAGGAAGACACCTACTACGCTGAACTGGTAATCGAAACCGACGGCAAAGTAGTGACCATCGACGCCCGGCCCTCCGACTCGGTCGGACTGGCACTCAGGGCCGACGTGCCCATCTTCGTGGCGGAAGAAGTGATGAACAAAGCCGGGCAGGTGGTACCGGCCAACAGCGAGGACCGACTCAAGGAACTGCGCAGCAAGCTGCGCGAAATCAAGCCCGAGGACCTGGGCGACTACCGGATGTAGTCCGATGCCTCCCGAACTGGAACTGCTGACGCACGGAATCGACCGGCTGGAAACCGCGGACGAACTCGAAGCGAAACTGAGGGAATCACGCCGTACCGGCAGGCCGCTCAGGGTGAAACTGGGGATCGACGCCTCGGGTCCTGACATTCACCTGGGGTTTGCCGTGCCCCTGCGCAAGCTGCGCCGGTTTCAGGATGCCGGTCACATTGCGGTTCTGATTATCGGGGACTTCACCGGCAAAATCGGAGACCCGACCGGTCGCTCCAAGACCCGACCCCAGCTCACCGACGAACAGGTCAAAGAAAACGTGAAGCGCTACCGGGAACAGGCATTCCGGATTCTCGACCCGGACCGGTGCGAATTCCGCAACAACGCCGAGTGGTCCGACCCTCTGGGCGGCTCGGCTATCATCGACATCGCCTCCCGCTATACTGTCGCCCGCATCATCGAGCGAGAGGACTTCAGGACCCGGCTGGAAAAGGGCGTGCCGATCCACATGCACGAACTGCTGTATCCTCTCTTCCAGGGGTACGATTCGGTTGAGGTCAAGGCTGACATCGAACTGGGCGGTTCGGACCAGTACTGGAACCTGCTTGTCGGCCGCGAACTCCAGCGGGAGTTCAGACAGGCACCCCAGGTGGTAATGACGATGCCGCTGCTCGTCGGTCTCGACGGCAAGCTGAAAATGAGCAAGTCCTACGGCAACTACGTCAGTATTTCCGACCCTCCGAAGGAGATGTTCGGCAAGCTGATGTCGATTCCGGACGAACTGATAATGGACTACTTCCGGCTCTGCACCGACCGAAACGACGAAGAACTCGGGCGGGTTGAAGCGCGGCTGCGCGGCGGCGACAACCCTCGCGATCTCAAGGCAGACATGGCAAAGGACGTAATCACCATCTACCACTCATCCGCGGAAGCCGAACGGGCTGCCGGTGAATTCGAGCGTGTGTTCCGGGACAGACAACTGCCGGACGAGATGCCGGAGTTCGCGCTGCCGGCCGAAGGGCTGGATGTCATCGAGCTGACGGTGAAAGCCGGGCTGCTGCCGTCGAAGAGCGAAGCCCGGCGCAAGCTGCGCGAGGGCGCCATCTATCTTGACGGAAAACGGATAACCGACGTGGGACAGGTCATCCGGGTTGAAGGAAAACCGCTGGTTCTCAAACTCGGGAAGCGACGTTTCCTCCGCCTGACCAGAGCCTGACCGGCGGCCCACCCGCCTTGACACCTGCGTCCGATGACCTAAAATCGAGCTAAAGGAGAATAGATGAGCACGGACAAGACTCAGACAACTCGGAGCCCGCAAGTTCAGGTTGAGATCGGTGAGAAGGAATCAGAGGGGATTTACTCCAACTTCGTTCTCATCGCCCACTCGCCCTCAGAGTTCATCATCGATTTCGCACGCGTACTCCCCGGCCTGCCCAAGGCCAAGGTCTTCTCGCGCATCGTGATGACGCCACAGCACACCCAACTGCTGCACAAGGCACTCACGGACAACCTCAAGAAGTACGAGGAGAGGTTTGGCAAGATAGAAGTCCAGAGCAAGGAACAGACCGCCACGAACCTTGGTTTCTAGCCGGCCCCGGACGACCCGCATCCGGAAAACCCGCCTTCCCGGCCCGCTGCCGGACGAAAAGCGACTCCGGCTCCTCGGCCGGACGGCAAGCCGACTCGGCACCCGTGCTTTCCTGGTCGGCGGTCCGGTACGGGACTTCCTGCTCGCTCGTCCGGGTCCGGACGTCGACATCGCGGTTGAATCGGAGCCGCGCGCACTGGGCAGCGAAATCGCCAGCCGGCTCCACGGCCGTTTCGTGTTCCATCGCCGATTCCTCTCCGGAACCATAACACTGCCTGACTCAAGCCACATCGACATCAACCAGACCAGAACCGAAACCTACTCCAGGCCGGCGGTCCTGCCGCGAATACAGCCGGCTCGAATCAACAAGGACCTCGCCCGGCGCGACTTCACAGTCAATGCCATGGCTCTGGAGATATCGGCCGGTGCATTCGGACGACTGCTCGACCCCGGCTCCGGCCAGGCGGACCTCAGCCGGCGAATCATCCGAATCCTCCACCCGCGGAGCTTCGTTGACGACCCCACCCGCATCTTCCGCGCCATCCGCTTCGCAATCCGGCTCGGATTCGAAATCGAACCCGCCACACTGGACCTGATGCGTCAGTCCATCGCCAAAGGTATCCCTTCGCTCCTCACTCCGGAACGGATACTCTACGAACTGCAACTCATCTGCGCGGAACCGCTCGTACTCCCGATAGCGGAGGCCCTGGCCCGCGAGCGCCTGCTGCAAACCTGTTTCAATGCGCGACTGCCAAAGGAACTCATGCCCGGACTCCAGCGCCTCGACTCAAGCAAAGCAGCCCCCCACCTGCTCTATGTCTGTCTATTGAGCAACCTGCCCCTGACCGATCGGTACCCGCTCACGAAGACCGAACGGGAATCGGTCCGCACGATCCGGCAATTCGGCCGGACCCGTTCCCGTCTTGCCCGTGCCCGTCGCCCGAGCACGGTCTACCGGTTGCTCAACCCCCTGCCCGAACTTGCCCTGCGGGTTCTCGCCCGGCTCGAATCACCGGCGGTCTCCCGGGCTATCGCACTCTACCTGGACCGACTCGCCTCCGCCACCACCGCTGTTGACGGCCGGAAGCTGCGGACACTCGGACTCACGCCCGGACCCGACTTCCGCAGGGTCCTCGAGAAACTCCTCTATGCCCGATTGGACGGCCGGGTCGCATCCACCGAACAGGAACTCGCGTTCGCCCGCAGGCTCATCCGACGCACAAAAGGAAACCGATGAACACGCCTAACTTCGCCGATATGATTCAGCAGGCCATTCTGTCCGCGCCCGCAATACTCTTCGGCCTGACTATCCACGAGTTCAGTCACGGCTATGTCGCCTGGCGGCTCGGCGATCCCACTGCCAAACTCATGGGCCGCCTGACTCTCAACCCGCTCAAGCACCTTGACCCGATCGGAACTATCGCCCTGTTCATATTCCGGTTCGGCTGGGCGAAGCCGGTCCCGATCGACCCGACGTACTTCCGCCACCCCACTCGGGACATGGCCCTTTCCGCGCTTGCCGGCCCGGCCGCGAATCTGGTTGTGGCCGCGCTCGCCGGACTCCTGATGCGCGTTCTCCTGCTCCTCAACGTCTTCGGGTTCGCCTTCACAATCACCAGCTACTTCCTCCTCTTCAACCTGATCCTGTGTTTCTTCAACCTGATTCCGATTCCGCCGCTGGACGGCTCCCGTCTCCTCTACCATTTCCTTCCGCCGAATCTCGCCGCGGCCTACGCCCGGCTGGAACGTTACGGATTCATGATTCTCCTCGGGATAATCTTCCTCGGCCATATCACCGGCATATCGATTCTCTGGCTCTACATGACGCCGCTGGTTCGCTTTTTCAGTTTCCTTTTCGCCGGAATTCCGGTAATGTAACCGATGGCAGTCAGGCGCAATCCCCGACCCCGAAGCCGCAGCCCGAGAGTAATCCTCGGGGTAATCGCCGTGGTCGTAATCCTCTTCACCCTGCTCGGTCTCGGGTCATGGCTCCTCGGCCTGAAGAATCCGGATACCAACTACGGCGGCTACCTGGGTTACATTCTCGGCTCGGCGCTCGGCGGCACACTGGGCTGGATGAGCATCCTGGTCCCGCTTCTCGTTGCAACGGCCGCGGTCCTGTCGCTGCGCCGGAAACCGTCCTGGCGCGGCTTCTGGGGGCTGTGTCTACTTGCCGTGGGGACGTTCATCGCCGCCGGCCTGCTCTCATTCCATATCGGGTCCCCGTTCGCCGCCGGCAATCTCGGCGGTCGGTTCGGCGCTTTCCTGGGCGACCTGTTCTCCCGGTGCTTCGGGTTCGGTGCCTACGCCCTTCCCTCGCTGGCGATTCTATGGGGAGCGTCGCTCCTTGCCCGGCGGCCGGTCAAGACTGTCCTGGCCCACTCCGTCTTCGTCATCATGCTCGGGCTGTTCCTTGAGCTGTTCCTCGCCTGTTTCGCCGCCGGGATGGTCTGGTCTCATGCTCCGGCAACCGGTATCGGGTTCCCGGTCGCGGGTGCCGTGGGGCTTTCCGTAGTCGGCGTGCTGCAAAGCCTGCTCGGCAACGCCGGCACCCTGATTGTGCTCATCGCCGGATTCGTCATCCTGCTTGCGGTTTTCATCACGATCCCCCTGCCCCCGCCGGGCAAGTCGGTCAGCCTGCTCCGGCGGCTGTTCTCTTCGCTCCGTCGGCGCCCGGGCGCGACGCCGCCGACCACGCCTCACGCCCGGCCCGGCCCGGTCCGACAAATCCACACCGAACCGGAGCGGAACGAAAAACCAATCCGGCCGCGGCCCGAATCCCGGGAGGCTGCAGCCGGGACTGAGAAACCGCGCACCGGACCCGCCCGGTCCGTACCCGAATTCGACCTGAGCCGGTTCCAGACGACGTTCCTCGAGCAACTCGACCAGCCGGGTCCGGAGGACCAGGTATTCAAGGACCCGGAAGAATCGAAAAGGGAAGCGGAAAGTCTGCTCGACAAGCTGCGCCAGTTCAGCATTGACGGCCGGGTAACCAATATCGCGTCGGGTCCGATGATTACCCGGTTCGAGTTCGAGCCGGCCCCCGGCATCAAAATCCAGCGCATCGAGAACCTCGCCGACGACCTGTCGCTGGCGCTCTCGGCCGAGCGCATCCGCATTCTCGCCCCGATACCGGGCAAGAACACGGTCGGCATCGAGATTCCCAACAAGGACCGCCGCATCGTTCACCTGTACGACACGCTCACTTCCGAGAAATTCCGCAACGAGAAATCCCCGCTCGGCTTCGCACTCGGGACCACTATTACCGGCGAGCCGTACGGTGCCGACCTCCACGTCATGCCGCACATCCTCATCGCCGGCACGACCGGCTCCGGCAAGTCGGTCTGCATCAACTCGATAATCGCCTCGATCATCTACCGCTCGTCCTACCGGGACGTCCGCCTCCTGACCATCGACCCCAAGCAACTGGAACTGCCGATCTACAACTCAATTCCGCACCTGCTCGACAAAACGACCATCGACCCCAAAAAGGCGGTCGCGAAGCTGGACCAGGTCATCAAAATCATGGAGGTCCGCTACGGTGAGTTCGCCAACCTCGGCGTCCGGGACATCGCCGGCTACAACGCCCGGGCCGAAGCCGGGGAATTCGAGAAGAAACCCTACATCGTCGTCATCATCGACGAGCTGGCCGACCTCATGCTCCGGGCCCCGAACCAGATTGAAGAACGCATCACCCGCCTCGCCCAGATGTCGCGGGCCGTGGGCATCCACCTGATCCTGGCCACCCAGCGGCCTTCGGTTGACGTCATCACCGGCTTGATCAAGGCGAACTTCCCGTGTAGGATTGCATTTCAGGTTGCGTCGAAAACCGACTCGCGGACGATACTCGATATGAACGGAGCCGAAGCTCTACTCGGAAGGGGCGACATGCTCTTCCTCCCCCCGGGCACGGGAGAACCGATCCGGCTGCACGGCTCGTTCGTTTCCGACCAGGCGGCCCGGCGAATCGTTGACCTCTGGACAACCGCGTACCTGACCGAGTTGCTAACCGGCAAAGTACCGGACCCGGCCGACCGGGCCCGGGCGCTCGTCGAGAAAGAAGTGGTTGACGTGCTCTTCGACCCGGGCAAATCCGGCATCAGAAGGAAACGGCAGAACCTGTGCGACATCCTGACCGAGGAAGTCGCCGACCAGCTCATCGGCCAGGACTACTACGAGCCGCTCCCCGAAGTGACAAGCGGGGCGATGGAAGAACACAACCGCCGGCAGAAGCGCGCGGCGAGGGAGCTGGATGAGAAGTTCGAGGACGCGGCCCGCATCGTAACCCGCCACAAGGAAGCCTCGGTTTCGATGCTGCAGCGCCGGCTCGACGTCGGGTGGGCCCGGGCCGGCCGGATAATCGACCAGCTCGAAGAAGCCGGCATCGTCGGTCCCTACGTCGGCTCGAAGTCCCGCACCGTGACGGTCGAGAATGAAGCCGGGCTCCAGCGACTGCTGGCCGAGTTGAAGAACCCGGAACCCGACGGGGAGGACGGCTAGACCGTGGCCGCAATCAGCCGGAAGGCGATGCGGCAGTGGATTGCCGGGGTCGTCGAAATCATCCCCTGCAAGACGCTGGATGAACTGAACCGCTTCCTCGCGTCCAAGCCCGAGGGCAAAATCGTCTACCCCAGGCCGGAACTGACCATCGACGACCACTGGCTCTGCGTGCGCCGCTACCGCGACATCGTCACCGGCGACAACCTGCTCGAGGTCTATATCGGCTCGCACGAATCCGGGGACGAGTACATGGGCTATGATCGGATTGACCCCCGCTGGATCGACGCCGAAGGTCGCGACGAAAGGTGCTGGGAAATCACCCGCGCCTACATGCGACCCAAGTACCGGGGACGCGACTACTCACTGTTCATGACCGACCTGACACTGGCACTGGCCCGGAAGAACAAAGCCAAATGGATCGTGGCTTATCCCCGGCACGTTGCGATGCTCATCACCCTGCTCAACCAGGGCTTCCGCACGATGGAAGGAAGCTACGACGAAACGCTGCAGCGAATCTGCAAGCAGGGCAGAACCTGGTACGGCCACGACACTACCCAGCGGCGACTCTACTACGCCCAGGAATTCCGGCCGTTCATTCAGGACGGCAGCTTCGTGATGGAAAAGCGGGTGAGCCGGCCCGGGCTCATGGAATTCCTGCTCGAAAAAGTCTAGGCTGTCGTCGGCAGTTCCATCGGCAGCAAGTACAGCCGGCTCGCTCCGACGACTCCCGCGTCATTGCCGAGTTCCGCGGCCACGATTTCCAACTGCCGGCCTGAGAAAACCTGGGCTCTCCGCAGCACCGTCCGCCTTGCCGCCCTGACCAATGGCGACCCCAGTCCGCTGACGCCACCGCCGATGACGATTCGCTCCGGGTCCAGCAGCGCCACCGCGTTGACCAGTCCGAGCCCGACGTAGAAACCCACCTCCTCGACCAGTTCCAACGCCAGCCGGTCCCCGTCCCTGGCCGCTCGGCCGATTTCCTTTGTCGTCAAGCGCCGGCCGCCCCGCCCGACGAAATCCTGAAGCACGCTCGGCTTCTCGATTCCGAGTCCCTGGAACATCACCATCTGCTTCCGGTGGCTTCTAACCCGCTTCTTCTGGGCCCGGAGCCGCTGCCGCGCCCGGTGCACGATGTACTCCGCTCCGACGTACCGCTCCAGACAGCCCCGCCCGCCGCATCGACAGGGCAGCCCGTTGCCGAAAATCACCGTGTGCCCCAGTTCCCCGGCCGCGTCATTCGCTCCAAGCAGCAGCCTGCCGCCGACAACCGCGCCGCCGCCGACCCCGGTTCCCAGCGTCACGCAGAACATATCGCGGCAGCCCCGGCCCGCGCCGTGCAGCCACTCGCCGAGGGTAACGACATTCGCATCATTGGTACAACGGACCGGCAGTCCGATTGCCTTGGCCAGGATATCCCTGACCGGGGTCCCGTGCCAGCCCGGCAGGTTCGGCGGCACGCGCACAACGCCGGTCTTGAGGTCAACCAGGCCCGCGCACCCGACCCCGACCGACCTGACGCTTCGCTTCCCCCGGAGCTCCTTGACCGACCGGGCGATTCGCTCCAGCGACTTCGCCGGCCCGGCCTCCGCTCTGGTCAGCAGCCGCCGCCGGGCAACGACCCTGCCGTCGCGGTCGACCAGTCCGAGTTTGGTATTGGTGGCACCGATGTCGATCCCGATGTCATGACTCTGCCCTCTGACTTCTCCTATCCTCACCCTCGGACCCTTGGCCCCTGGAATCCTCGACCCCCATCCTCGGATTCTGGTCCTCGCGGCATCGGCTCAGGAACGGGAAGTCTGGCGGAAACGAAAACGCAGCAGACGCTCGTATGCCCGGCTCATCTCGACGCCGCGCCGACTCATGACCTTCCGGGCCGTTGCCAGAGCATCCCTGAGTTGCCACCGGGCCTTGCCGCCCCAACTGAACGCCGGGATGGTCTTCGGGGACAAACCCGGCTCGAACCAGTTCGCGCAAGTCCCGACAACCGCGCCGGTATTGAACAGCGATCCGATTGCCGCTTTCGCGTGGTCGCCGAAGAAACAGCCTACTTTCGTCAGCCCGGTCTTCACCGCCCTGGGGCCGACCGTCACTTCAATCTCCTGGTAGGCGTTCTTCAGGTCCGAATTCGCCGTCATCGCCCCGAGGTTGACCCACTCGCCGACGAAACTGTGGCCGATGAACCCGTCGTGGTGCTTGTTCGCATACCCCTGGAAGACCGACGCCTCCACCTCGCCGCCGACCCGGCACCCGGGTCCGAAACTGCATCCCGGCCTCACCTTCGCGCCGTCAATCACGGTCCCGGGCCCGACGTAGCACGGCCCTTCGACAAAACTGCCCGGTCTCACTTCCCCGTCACGGTCGATTGTCACCGGGCCGGACTCAGTGGAAATCAGAACGCCGGGCCACACCCGGCTGCCCCGACTGAGGCTCAACCTGCTGCGGGGTCCGACCACCACGGCCCCGCGACTCAACCTGCCGTACTCTGGCTTCTGGCTCCTGGCTGTTGGCTTCTGACTTCTCCGCCCGTACTCCCGCCGCAACTCATCCGGGCTGAACTCAACCAGTTGCCACGGGTACGTGACAACCCGGGCCTTCACCTGCTGCACCGGCAGGTCGATCTCGAAATCCGCCGACCCCGGCCGCCAGTCGCACCGCCGCACGCGGAACCCGACGACATCATCGCCGCTCATCAGCGCCGCGTCGCTCCCCTTCACCGGGACCCGCTGCTCAAAAACCGCCCGGCCGGAAAGAAACAGGCACCCACCCTTCACATCGGCATTCACCCGGCAATCGGCATGCGCCTCGGCCACAACCGCTGCCATCTCCTCTCGAACCCAGAGAACCAGCTTCTCACGCGGGTAGAAACGCTGAACCTTCTCAAGCAGAGTCCTGCGACCGCAGCGCAAGTCAAACACCGGCCGCAGGTCAACCAGCGGTGACAGACCGGCCAGACCCTCATCCTCATAGATGCAAATCACAAACCAAGAATAGAACCTGTCGCCGTCCTGTCAAGCCGGCTCAGTCCGTGGACCACGGCAGTCTTCCTCATTGGTCATTTCCTCATCATCCGCATTTTGCACTTTGATATTTGCACCTTGCACTTTGACTTCTGCCCTTTCCTCCCGCGTTCATCCGGGGCTAACAGCCCGGCCTTCGGCGCCGGCGGGTGCGGGCAGTGCGCACCCGCCGGCGCGTTCGGATTGCTCACCCT